>CAYSEO010000607.1:0-1502 GCA_964429885.1 uncultured bacterium | reverse complement strand
CCTCCCCCAAAGCTTGTTCCTAGACGGACCACAGGAGAACCTGCTGATTTCCCAACTAAGCGACTTAACACTTCCGTGATCAACAGCTTCAGTCCACTTGTAGGGAATGTATTTGCAAAGAACAGATCAGGATCCTGGTATACGGATGGAGCTTTCCCTTCTACAACCTGACGAAGATCTGCAGCAAAGAGCTCCAAGGATACATCTCCGGAGAGAATCTCATCTCTGGGACTGCAGGTATCGTAGATGGAAGGTAGGGTAACCATGGGATGTCCTTCACTGTGCAGACGAACGATTTGACTCCGCTAACTCATGCACTCGTGCCCACTCCTGAGCAGAGACCTTGTAGTTAGTGCCGTTGGGCACCCGGATCACCATCAAGGACTTCAGGGTGGGGTCCTGGAACAGATCCTGTCTCAGGAGAGGAGCCTCAAGCATCTTCCGGGTAAAGCGGATCACTACCTGAGTTTTCCCTCGAGCACGGCTCGGATCGACCCAGTAGTTGAGATCGGGGATCTTCTCCAGGACAGCAGGAGGCTTCTCAATCTGCCCGACAGCATAGATCCCAGAATCTGCCCCAGCGATCCAGATCAACACCCCATCGCCGACGCTCATATCCTTGGCATAGCGCGTGACAAGCCAAGGCATCGCCTCGAAGTCCCTGAGAGCCTCGATCACGCGGTAGTACTTGGGATTCCCCTGGAACAGCCAGTAAGCCATGATCCTCAGCTGCTCTAACAGCCTTTCCATGCCCCGATGAAACATGGAGCCTGGACCCCTATGAGGCAGTGTAAACCAGTCAGGATGAACACTGTGACAACTCTGGGTGGGCTGGGTGTGTGTACCCTTGGCTTATTACTTCGTGACATCCTCCGCTTTACTCCTTGTCTACATCGGATGTATCCCTCTCGTACCCCTCCTCGATCCACCGACGTAGCCGAGCAGACAGATCCCCTGGCAACTCCCGAACCTTTTGATCCAGACTCTCTCGCACACGCACACCCAAGATCTTCTTGGCTAGGGGCTCACCTCCTTTGACCTGATACCGATCCTTAGGACTGGGGTTGGGATTCGGCATGGGCACACCTCACAAGCACTGGATCCACTATAGCCATTTCCACGTTAACAGGGATTTTCCATAAGATTTTCCTATAGTAAAACACTTATGTTTCCACGTTAACACGGATACAATAAGGATATGAACACAGAGGGCACCCCATGACCACCACTGCCACCATCACCCCTTCCACCTCCATCCCCACCACCGAGCGTCAGCGTCATCTGGAGCATGGTCTTGATCCTCGAGATCTGCCCTACCTAGAGGTTCATCCCGAAGTCTTAGAGTTCGGTGGTTACCTGACCCAACCTACAGTCATCGACGGCCTCTCTATCGACTAGGTCCAAGCCCTGCCCCCACGGGTGGGGTTTCTCCCGTTACCCGAGTTCTGGATCGGTGCCCTCTGTTGCCCTGTGGGCCGCCAAGGGCGTTGGCGGAAGCCTGC
>CAYSEO010000606.1:0-1521 GCA_964429885.1 uncultured bacterium | reverse complement strand
ATGGAAGAATACGGAATTACTGAAGCCTTAGCCTATGACAAACACTTTATTCAAGAAGGAACGACCCTCGGTCGGCCCACTGTCGGGTAAGACCTCTGATCCTCCTAAGGCCGCGATCGGATGGATCCCACAGAGCTTGAGCCCGATCTGCTGTGATCTCGCTGGCCTGAACTTGGGATCATCTGGAGAAGGATCGTTTAGGATAGTAGCAATCTGGGTTGGCGTGAGGTTGCGGGGATTGGGAACTAATATCTCGTGGAGGATATATGTCACAGAAGATCACCGTTTATTGGGATGGTTATGTGTTGCAGCCAGAGACTCCGTTGGATCTGGAGCCCCATCAACGCTACGTCATCGCCGTTGAAACAGAACCTGTTATTGCCCAGTCACTGCGAGAGATCTTGGCCCCTTTCGCTGACTTTGACAATAAGCGTGGGACGGAACCACTAGCCCCCAGTGAACTGTCCTTTGATGAGGATGCTATCCCGATCTGGGAACTAGTTGCTCAGATCTCGGCTCAAGTACCCGATGAAGAGTGGCAAAAGCTCCCCACAGACTTGGCCAGACGGTTTGATGAGTATCAAAACTCCAAGCAGGAACAGCCTTAATGCGGATCGTCTTTGCTGACACAGGTTACTGGATAGCCCTATTAAATCCTCGCGATGATCTGCATGACAAAGCGGGAGCATCCCAGTTTGGATATAAACTCGTCAAGGCTCTGCCTGCTGGTAGTCCCGCCATTGATGCCGGATCTAACCCTGATAGTCTGACGACCGATCAACGAGGGTTGACGCGACCCGTCGGAGCAGGAACTGACATCGGAGCTTTTGAGTTCCAGTAGAGTTGATCCAAAATTGGAGCGATCGACAAAACCCGCACCTGTGAAGCGCGGGCCTGTGAGTGAGAGTGACGATCTGAGGTTGCCGTATCCGAGCTGATCAGTAGCTGACGCAGTGAGCCGGCAGATCCTGAGACACACTGCACTCATAGCTGCCATTGTTGACCGTGTTAATCGTGCTGTTAACTCCAGATCCATAGGTGGCTGTGGTGTTGGTATCCACTCCCTGACCGGTGCTGGGGTTATAAGCTCGGGTGCCCCCTTGATAGGTCTGGGTGGAGGCGTCGTAGCTGCTGCCTCGACCGTAACGAGCGCCAGTATTGGAGTTGTAGCCCGCAGTGGCTCGACCTGCATTCCCTGTCTCAGGGTTGTAGACCGATCCTCCAACTCGGAACGAGGGAGCAGCTTCAGCAGCGGTGGGAACAAACAGGGCCAGAGCAGCGATGCCAGAGATTAGAGCGGTTTTGATGGAGTTCATGGTGTGTTCCTTTAGAGCGGTTTTGATGGAGTTCATGGTGTGTTCCTTGCTGTTTTCGATATCCTCATGGTCTCCAAGATCTGAGTGTGGCAACAGTGAGGGAAGTCAGCATCTGCTATGACCTTGGGTAGAGGGTGTGATCTCGATCGTCACTCCCTCAGGATCAGAACTCACCTGCCCCTAACACCGTGGTCTGCAGCCAGTC
>CAYSEO010000605.1:0-1530 GCA_964429885.1 uncultured bacterium | reverse complement strand
CGGTTGGCCGAACTCTCGCTCGTTGCGGGCAAAGGCCTTGGGGGTTGGAAATCCAGGTAACTGATCTTGAAGCCGGGTTAACTCCTCTAAGAAATCTTTTCGCACCAGATCCGGACGGGTGGAGAGAGCCTGACCCACCTTGATAAAGGTTGGCCCCAGACGGGTGAGACACTGACGCAGTTGGGTAGCCCGCAAGGGGAGACGCTGTTCGGAACGACCTTGCCATCGATCGATCTGGAGGGAGAGCCAAAAGCCAGCCAGGTTCAAGCAAATGGTCAGGGCTCGCCGGAGCACCCGCAGCAGACGCCAGCGATAATGACGCCCGATCACAGTGGCATCGTAGGTGGTCAGGGAACGAAAGGGATCTCTACTCACGCCGCATCTGTCCTATCAACATCTCTCTATCCTTCTTTATCCTAGTATAAGGAACTACAAATAGTGAAAGATGATCGGGCTTTTTTATTGAGTTTTGTGTCTGGAATGGGCTGATTCTCAGGAATAGAGCTGATCCCCAAGAATTATTCTATGGAAATAATAGAGACTTAATGATGGTAATGGCCTCGCCAGGGGTCTGGGCCAGGGATAGAGGGGTGGGGGTCAGGGATTGGAAGAACTGGTGGGCGTCGGGATCGATCTGCAACAACACCAGGGGCTTGCCGGTTTTGAGGGCGAGGGCGATCTCTGAGGTGGTACCAGGACCTAAGCCACAGGCGATCACCCCTTGGCTGGAAAGGATGTTGATCATGTTACGGCCATGGCCCAGGCCCGTCAGGATCGGGACGTCCACAGCTTCAGAAACCTGATCTGGATCCAGATCTGCATCGGGCAGGATCCCTAAGGTTAATCCCCCGGCAGACTTAGCACCCCAACTGGCCGCGTCCATGACCCCAGCCTTACGTCCCCCAGTGAGTAGGATCCAACCCGCGCGGGCGATCTGTCGGCCCAGCTCATAGGCACAGGTCTGGATCTGAGGGGTGGCCAGCTCACCAGGACCCATGACACCGATGATGGGAGAGCGTACCCTGGCTTGATCTGGATCCTCAGTTAGGCCCAAGGATCCTCGTTGAAGGGAGAATTGGTGTTGCTATAAGTGTCGTTGCTGCGCTTGCTGTCGTTGTATTTGTTGTCGTTGTATTTGCTGTCGTTGTTTTTGCTGTCGTTGTACTTGGAATTATCAGAGGGGGCCGGTTCTACGGGAGGCCACTCTGCGGCGGGCTCCACCGGTGGCCATTCTGCTTCGACTGGGGGCCACTCTGGGACCGGATCGGGGGCTGGGGGCATGGGGGCATCCCAATAATCATCGGCGGGCTGGGCCTCGAAGGTCTCATACCCATACCCATAGTCGGAGTAGGCTGGTTGAGCCGGTTGAGGAGTGGTGTAGCTGGGCTCTGGGATCCTTGTGTATTGCTCTTCCAGAGGTTCGGGCTCGGGAGGGGTGAATTGCGGGGGCTCGATGCCAATGGCCCGTAGCCGGTGCACCTCCAACTCCACTTGAACAGAGAGCTCAATCAGCCAGGTTAGATAGTAGTT
>CAYSEO010000604.1:0-1542 GCA_964429885.1 uncultured bacterium | reverse complement strand
GACTCTCTCGTTTGTATGGTTTGGCGTTGACCCCTCAGGGGGCGATCCAGTTGTTGCAACGGATCATTCTCAGCATGATCAGTGTGGGGGCCGGGGAGTGGGTGGCCTTGTTTGGACTGGGATCCTTGAAGACGATCTTGGGATCGGCAACTCCCCTAACCGGCGGAGCTTCCGTGGGAGCGTTTGCTTCGGTGGCGATCACCCAAGCGGCGATCGCGGGCATGTCCAGTTACGCCATCGGGGCAGCAGCCAAAGCCTATCTGGCCAATGGGGCCAGTTGGGGACCGGAGGGACCGAAGGCGGCCATCGCTCAGATCTTGGAGACCCTGGATGAGGCGTCCATTACCGCTCGCATCCGGGAGGAGATCCGAGGTCGAGTCCAGAGAGGAGGATCCTGATGACGGTGACCTACGAGCCCCCCACGTTACTGGCCCTAGATTTCGATGGGGTGATCTGTGATGGACTATCCGAATACTTCCAGACCAGCTGGCGAGTCTACCGACAGATCTGGGCTGCCGATCTGACCCCTCCTGCGGATCTAGAACCTAAATTCCAACGGTTACGACCGGTGATCGAGTCCGGGTGGGAGATGCCCGTCTTACTCCATGCTCTACTCCAAGGGAGCGAGGAGCGGATCATCCTCAAATCCTGGCCTGAGATCGCCCGTGAGATCAGCCAACAGGAGAGATTACAGAGCGCCAAGTTAGCTCAACAGATCGATCAGACTCGGGATCAGTGGATTGAAACCGATCTGGAGAATTGGATCAGCTATCATCGCCTCTACCCTGGCGTCTCTCCACAGCTGCAGCACTGGCTCAACCAACCAGATCTCGAGATCCAGATCATCACCACCAAGGAAGGACGCTTTGCCCATCAGATCTTGATCGCTCAGGGGGTTGAGATCCCACGGGAGCAGATCACGGGTAAGGAATCTGGAGTACCGAAGTCAGTATCTTTGCGACGCTTACAGTCTTCGGGAAAACGGATCTGGTTTGTAGAGGATCGGCTCAAGACCTTGCAGTCGGTGCAGGCTGAGACGGATCTGGCGGCGATCAAGTTGTTCTTGGCGGAGTGGGGCTATGTGACCCAGGGGGATCGGGAGCAAGCGGAAGGAAATCCTAGGATTAACCTGTTGTCCCTGGAACAGTTTAGTCGATCCTTCGATCAGTGGGCAGCATAGACTTCGGGTGCCGTATAATAATTCTGAGAACCGTATTATGCGGCAAGTTACTGTCTTTGTAGATCCGCTGAAGCTCCTACCCAACTAATTTCTCATAGCCACTTATCAAGCCCTAAAGAGTCTATATTGCGACAGCCGCCATTGAACGATCTCAACGGCTCACAACTGAGGTAACCCTGATCCCGTCCCTAGGGATCCCCTTGCAACCGTTGGATCTGATCTGGAGTTAGCCCGGTGGTAGCCGAGATCTGTTGGGGATCGAGACCGAGATTCAACAGATTGATCGCGATCTCTTCCTTGGCTTGCTGTTCCGCCTGCTGAGCCTGCCGTTCCGCCTGCTGAGCCTGCCGTTCCGCCTGCTG
>CAYSEO010000603.1:0-1546 GCA_964429885.1 uncultured bacterium | reverse complement strand
GTCATGTTCTCCGTGGGCGTGGTCATGCTCTTCTTCCCCATGACCGTGATCATGTTCCCCATGGTCATGGTCATGTCCCTCCGCTGTGGCAAGGGTGGCGATGCCCTCACTGGTATCGATCATCATCAGCTCTGGGTTACCCGCATTCTCGATCAGTCCTTCCAGAAACTCTTCTATCTCCAGCCCGTTCATCACCAACACGTCTGCTTGAGAGAGGGCTTGAGCATCCTGAGGCCGAGCCTGATAACCATGGGGACCCATATTGGTCGGCATCAATGGGGTCACCGAGGCCCGATCTCCAGCGACTGCTAGAGTGAATTGACTGATGGGTAGGATGGTGGTCACCACCTGCAGCGAATCGGTTTGAGCCGGAGCCTCCCAGGCCAGAGCCCCTGTACACAGAGTCGCGTAAGCCAAGACGCCGAACTGTCGGAGTAAGCGGGTCATCACAGTCTCCTTGTCCCCAGCGAGAAAGATAATCGTTCTCATTCTACAGGGATCTCCCTGATCTTCAAGGCGGGATACCCGAGATCCTATGGGTAGTTGTCGGCGCATTGAGGAGCTTTCAGAGACTCAGCCCATCCAGCAGGACTTCGGTAGAGAAGTTCAGACAGTTGATCCGAGACTGGCAACCTAGGTAAGAAGCTTGAGATCCTCCTTGCTGCCTTATGGAGAGGACTCCACAATGAGTAGAACAGGTGGTCTCTGAGAGTCATCCCTGTGGAGGGGCGATGCCCAAGAAGATACGTGAACTTAAGTACATCTCAGGCTAGGATCCCATGTGGACAGGATCGGAACTGAGACATGAGTCTAACTCCGGAGAAAGAAGCACCCCCACTGCAACGGGATGAATCTGGTGCCATTAGGGTTGGCCAGTCTCGTGTGTTGCTGGAGTTCGTGATCCGGGCCTTCCAAGACGGAGCAGCGGCGGAGACTGTTGTTCAACGCTACTCAACCCTACACCTTGCAGATGTCTACGCCACCATTGGCTACTACCTCAGGCATCAAGACGATGTTCATGCCTATTTAGAGCAACCAGAACAGCAGGCTAAGGAAGTTCAGAACCGTCTATCTCAGGTTCAGCAGGATCTAGCTCAGATTCGATCTCAGTTGTTGGCTTAGAAGCGGAGCTGAGTTCTGGTGCTGAGGTTTCTGAGTGACGAAAATTTCAGTGATGATATCGTTCGTGGTCTGTTTCTCCGTCAACCTGATCTGGATCTAGTGCGAGTTCAGGAAACGGGACTGCGAGAAGCTGATGATCCGACCATTTTGGCTTGGGCTACTGAGCAAGATCGCATCCTCTAACTAATAACTAAGTTTTTGCTACAACTCGATGAACACATGTCAACTTCTCCCAGGTTTGCCTTCCAAAAATCCCATCCACATTTAGGTCGTGATCCTGTTGGAACCGCCTCACCTGTCTCTCGGTCTGGGGGCCATACCACCCATGCCAGTCGGGAGGCCGCCTTCTGGGCCGCTATCACCCTCAGAGATCCCCACGGACAGATCCAGGCTCTGGCTACAGGTCGATGTCCTGGACAGATCC
>CAYSEO010000602.1:0-1548 GCA_964429885.1 uncultured bacterium | reverse complement strand
GAGAGACCATTCAGATCCACCAGACAAGAACTGCCCTGTTTCAGTTGATCCAGAACCAGAGAGATCTCATCAAGATCCAGGGGTTGAGAGAAATAGGTCAGGGTGGTTGCCATGATTAAGCTCCCAAGATCACCTGTTGACTGGCACGGGTCACCGCTGTGTAGAGCAGCTGGTTCCGTTCCCATGTCCGTGGGTTGGAGAGAATGTCGGGTAGGGGAATGTAGACCCGATTGAAAGTGGATCCCTGAGCCGAATGGATCGTCAGGCAGAAGGCATACTCCACCACGGCAAACAGTTCCTTGTGTTCATAGAATCTGCGCCAAGCGGCCCGTCTGCGATCCGAGAGCTCCACGGGGATCTCCAGAGCAGCCTTCCTCAACTTGCGGCAATCAAGATCGAACTCTTTGATGCTGCAGGGATGTAGGACCCGTAGCTGCTGAGCCACCTGTTGATCGTCAAGGATTGAGAGGAGCCAATGACGATAGGGAAAGGAGCGAGGGCTGCCCCAGACCGGAAAGGACTCCCGTTCTCGCACCTCGGTCACCTGGCATTCAGTGCGGCTGTCCAGGCATTTGGTGGTGCCCTCCCAGACTGGAGAACAGGTGATGATCCGGTCCCCTGGCAAGTAGGGTGTGTGATCCGCTTCGTCCCCGAGGAGATGATGGCGGATGTAGCTGTTGAGCCACTGCACCGTCTTGTTGGTGTAGCAGAGGACGCGGACCTGGCTGGGATCTTCCTGAGTTGCCTCGTTCTGGTAGTCCGCCATCAACTGCTCCAGCCAGGTGTACTTGTCCATGGGCACAACTCCGTTATCAGGTTCCCGCCACTGGTGCAGATCAGGGAGATCCTCCTCGTCCAAGTGCTCACGGATGTGGGTGGCCAACTGACCAATAGAACCGCCATATCGGATCACCTGGGTGAGAGTGATCGACTCCTCGATATCTCGGAAGATAGGACTCTCTGTTTCAGGTGCAGTCAGCCCCTCGCTTTCCCCCGTTTCCAGTTCTTCTGAGACCGTTCTGCGGGATCTTTTCACCGGAGGGAGCTGGGCCGGATCTCCCATGGCGATCAGTTGGGGTTTGAAGTCTCCGTTGGCCGCCGCGATAGCGATCTGGATCTGCTCCCAGAGATCGGCTCCCACCATGGAGGCCTCATCCAGGATGATCAGATCGAACTGGTCCAAGGAGGGTTGGCCGGACTTCTTCTGCATCTGTTTGGGCTTCCAGATCTCCTTACCGTGCTCATCCCAATCCCGTTGCAGGTTGAGCATGGAGTGGATGGTGCCGAAAGTGATCCCTTGAAGCCTTGCAGCTCGGGCCATAGATTTCAGGACTTTGACAGCCTTGTTGGTGGGAGCACACATGGCGACCTCATAGTGATCCGGTGACCACCACAGAGCTTTGACCAGGATCTGAACGACCGTAGACTTGCCTGCCCCTGCAAAGCCATAGATGCCCATAAAGCGAGACTGCTTGGGACCGTTACGAATAAAGGTCCAGGCCTGGTGCAGGGCTTGCCGTTGGTGATCTGAGGGGTCGAATTTGAGTT
>CAYSEO010000601.1:0-1558 GCA_964429885.1 uncultured bacterium | reverse complement strand
GTTGACCCCCTACCTCTCCGGATTGAGCTCCCAGATCCTGCACATCCAGCTGTGGCTGCTCATACAACGCTGTGGCTGTCCCAGCGGCTCCAGCTCCGAACCCTAACCCAGCTGCGGCCATCCCAGACCAACCCAAAGGACCCGAGATCAATGTCAGTAATCCCAATATCGCTGTGGCTGCTGTCCCTCCTCCCCTGATCAAGGCATCCTTCCGCTTCTCACCTTCGAGCCAGTCCAAGACCGCTTGACTTCTCTCCTCTCCTGCCTGTCGGGCCTCCTCACTGACCCCTTGTTGTACCAGAGTTTCACTCACCATTACATCCAAATGCAAGGCCAGGTGGGGACTCTCCTGCAGCTGCTCCGATAACTCATCGATCTGAGCTTGGATCTGGGTAAACCTCTGCTGCATCTGTTCCTGCAGCTGTTGATTGGTCTCCCCAGTGTTGGGCAGATCCTTGACTGCTCCTGAGTCCAGTGCCGCTACCCGCAGTTCGGTGGATGGCCTGCTCTATTATCTCCGGATCGTGAGTTAGTTTTGAAGGGTCTACGGGCAGATTGCAAGACCACCACTCTGGAATAAGAGAGGTTGCATGGAGATAGTGCTTACAGGAACTACACCACTCCCAAAGATCACCGTGAGCAACAAATCGAATTCCCTTAAGAGTTTTATCAATAGCTTTCTGGGGTAAGTAATAACGATGAAGAGAAGTCTTCCCGCATATCGGACAAGCTGCAGAGAGAGTTAGTATCTCCTGGGATGCTTCAAAGATAGCAGACCATCTTGGATAAACTTTGGATGGGACTAGTTTCCAGCTCGACTCACTCATTTCTTTCATCTGTTCCCTCTGATGTAGTCTTCTAGTGCATTTCCAGAGCCATAAACTGTTCCATCACCCAGCGATGATAGATTACCGTGTTCTTTATGAATGCCACGAATATAGTCACGAGCATGACTAAGCTCATGGGCGATCGTATTGGCTGCTGTTGCTTCGTCAACCAAGGCTTCTGGACCTATTCGAATCACTAGTCCTCCTTCATCTTCCAACGTTAAGCCCTGTGTTCCAGTCCTCATATTAGGATCGTACATGATCCTAACCTGCTGCTCTGATCCTCTGAGATTGATACCATACTTCTCGGCAATATCATACAAATACTGCTCTGGGTTAAGTGCTTGCTCCAGAGTTTTCTCTGTGGGAGGGACTGGTCGCCCCTTCATCTCAAGTCCTCGGGCTATCTCCTCCAACTGATCAACGGTCTCGTCTCCGACCTCTCCCCTCAATCGAGTCAGGATCTCTTGGGCCTCATCCCCCTGGCCCGATCGTTGCAGCTTCACTGCCTCATCAAATCGAGACATCTGCTCCGGTTGGAGCTTGGCCAGAGTATCCAAGGCTCCAGCTTGTTTCGTGAGCCGACTCAGGGCTCCCACCTCCAAGCCCATGTCCAAGATCCCCAGCACCACATTCACACGACCCAGGATCCGGTTGAACCGAGCCTCTTCCGGATCCATGCTGGTGAGCTGTTGACCCCCTGCCTCTCCCGATTGAGCTCCCAGATCCTG
>CAYSEO010000600.1:0-1595 GCA_964429885.1 uncultured bacterium | reverse complement strand
TTGATCACCTTCTTGATCAGAGCATAGATTCTTCCGAGTCAACTCATAGGCGATAGCTCCAGCCACCCGAGTCTTACCACAACCCGGTTCCCCTTCCAACAATAGGGGACGCTGCAGTCGGATCGCCAGATTAATCGCCTTTTTCAGCCCAGGATCAGGAAAGTAGGGGAAATACTCTCGCCCCTCAGGATCTCGGATTCCATTTTGAGGGGGATGGTATTGATCCTCTCCAGTGTAGGTATAGTCGATTTCTGTCATCCTGCTAACCTCCACATAGGCTCGATCTCTGCAATACCATTCTTTAGTCCAAAAGTATAACAGAGCTGCTCAATCATCTTTACCGGATCTTGATCCCAATCCCAAATATCATTGTCGATAAGAGTAATGATCTGTGTGTCATTGTAGCCCATATCGAGCAGCAGCTGGTAGGCTGTATTTTCCAACCACCTCTCAACCTCCTTGTGAGTAATCTCCGTCAACGGAGCAAGAGGGATAGGGAGCTTAGGATCTAAGTCCCTGACTGACACGGCAGCACTATCCCTAGAATTATTTTCTTCTGCTAGAAATAAAATCGACCGCGATCGTTGAGGTTGCATGGACAACTGGTTGATCGCTGTGACTAAAGGCTCCCACAAGTGACTCAAAATCTGCTGTTGAAGTTCCCGTGATCGTTCATCCTCGGACCATCCTAACATTACAATGATAATTGGTTTGGTTTGGTAGACTTTAAGCAAACCCTCTACGATAGCCTCAGGTTCGGGTACACACCTTAGTTTCCTCGAAAGATCTCTCCACAACTCACCTAGATCTCGATATCTCCACATAGGATGGCTTGGTACAACAAAGGGAAAAATTCTGGCATTAACACCGTCGGGGATCTTATTCAGCAATCGTCTGATCAGCCAGTGCTGGAGCCGGGAATCCTGAGCCTGAACAACAAACGCAACAGCCCGACGAGAGCGAGGAATATAATCCGTAAACTGTTGGCATTGCAGATCATAGTTTAAAGACCAGAGGCACTCAAGAATTTGGACAGGGGTAGGCATTTGTCTCCGATCAGAACGATTATCGATCTGCAGATAATCATCAATCAGGATAAGACCTCCCATGTTACCGTCAATTCGCAGAACAGGTTTCTGCTCAACCTCATGTTCAATACTCCATTCATTCATGCGAGCAAAGACATAATTAGCTAGATCGTTTACCGTGATTGAGATTCCAGCCTCAGCAGCAGCTTTACCTTTCAATCCCTGCAGCACAAAGTGAGTGAAAACTCCATGCCTAAGCTCACTAGACTCTCGGGAGTCTTGATAATTGGAGCTACTTGCAAAGTAAGTATGTCCGCCTCTCTCTTGATAGGTCTGTTCGCTCATCCCAACCTCGCAGACATCTAACATCAACATTAGATTCCCTGCTCCACTGTCCCTCATTAGTTCTGTGATATGTTCTATGGGGATTTTCCTATCTGACTTAGTAACTATCTGAGGACCATCACCTGACTGCCGACTTCCATGACAAGCAAAGTAGACAAGCAAAAAATCATCCTGACCCTGATTCTGTTCACCTTGAATCGTGTCGCATAGAGATCTAATCTT
>CAYSEO010000599.1:0-1614 GCA_964429885.1 uncultured bacterium | reverse complement strand
GGCAGTAGTTGGTATGGGTTACATCCCTTGATCGCTGAGCAGTTACATCAGGAGGGGGTGATATGACGGTGGTGGTAGCAGCTGAGATCCAGAATGAATCGGCGTATGAGCGTCTGTATGTATCTCTGTTGGATGGGTTGGAGATGCTGCAGATCTTGATTGCGGTTTATGAGGATGTTCAGGTGCGGAATCAGATCATGGCTCGCTATGAGCAGGGGTTGCAGGATCAGGCGCGGGGGGTGCGGGTGCAGCTGGATCTGGAGGAGCCGAGTTTGCGACGGGCGGTGGAGTTGGAGTGTTGTGAGGGGCAGGAACAGCCGGTGTTTGTGACGGTTTTGGGGGTTGATCGGTTATCGACTGCGGGGTTGGAGCGGTTTTGGGGGTATTTGCAATGGACTCGGGAGGGGTTACGGGCGTTTCGGTGTCCGATCGTGCTTTGGTTGCCGGTTCGTTTGATGCCGCAGTTGGCTAAACAGGCTCCTGATTTTTGGAGTTGGCGGAATGGGGTATTTGTGTTTAGATCTGGGGCGGATCGGCAGGTCGATCAAAGGTTTACAGCGATAGATCGCATCGGATCTGAGGCGGATCGAGGGGCTCTGTCGGTTGAACAGTTGGAGGATTCTCTGCACAAGGGGATCTTTCGTTGGGGAGAGGATTCTCTTGATCTGGAGCCTCTATATGCTCAACTGGGGAAGGTTTATCTGGAGCGGATTAAGTCGGGTCAGTGTCGAGATCGGGCGTGGGAATTTAGTCGAGCTGAGGAGATGTTAGGGAAAGCCATCGATCTACAAACTCAGCAACCTGGATCTTTAGCTAAAACATTGACTGACTTAGGAGATCTTTATTATCACCAAGGATTCTATGCTCAGGCTGAACCTCACTTCCTGCAAGCCTTAGACTTGAGAAAGGATCTTTGGGGATCTGAACATTCTGACGTTGCCAATAGTCTTAATAATCTGGCGCTCCTGTATTCAGCTCAAGGGCGCTATGGTGAGGCGGAAGAGTTTTATCGACGATCCCTGCAGATCCGAGAGCAGGTGTTGCCCGCCGATCATCCCCACTTAGCCACCAGCTACAACAATCTGGCGATCCTTTACAAAACCCAAAAGCGTTACCTGGAAGCCGAACCTCTCTATAATCAGGCGATCCAGATCCGGATGAAAACTTTAGGATCTGATCATCCCAAAACACAGAAATCCATTGATGATTATGAAACTTTTCTGCAAGATGTTCTAGATCAAGATCCAGCCCTCGTGGATCATTGGCTTACCCATGGATCTGAGCGAACACAGGAGCGACTGCGGCAATTGCTAGCGGATCCAGTGGATCAGATCGGAGGGCAAACCCACCCCGATCCATAACAGATCCTTCTGAACCCAGTGTCCCGCTAGATCTAGGGGCTATACTCCAATGGCTAGCTTCCCTCCAGCTTTCCGACATGGGATCAGGCTACTGCTCCAATAGGATCCCTGTCGATCCAGCCCGATCTGTGGGTTCTGCTCTGATCTTCGCCAACTGATCTCACCCATCAAATCACACGACCCCGATTGGAGACATGGCGTACTCTCTATGCCAGCGTTGCCGATCTTCTCTGGGTGATCGCGCCAGTCAGGC
>CAYSEO010000598.1:0-1633 GCA_964429885.1 uncultured bacterium | reverse complement strand
CGCCGTCATCCGCCAACCTGATCCGGCCTCAGGGATCCCCAGCCTGGTTTGCTGGCTCCTCAGCCTACCCTCAGTATCCGACGAAATGGCCGCGCTGCTCCTCAAACTGACGGCGATTTGAGCTGCGATGGGTCAGCAACCGTCTCCGCTAGAACCTCCGGGGGCTGGGCTGGCTGGGCTCTGAGTTGCTCGATCGCTGCCATAAACTGCAGATCCACCTCAGTCGCCAGGGTTTCCAAGGTCAGAACTCGGGCAGATTCCGGCAGATCCACCACGAGATCGGGCTCGATCCCCTGCTGATTGATATCCCGTCCCTGGGGAGTCAGGTACTTGGCCGTGGTCACCGCTAGCCCCGAGCCATCCTCCAGACGAAACAGGGATTGGATCAACGCTTTTCCGAAGGTGCGAGTCCCCACTAACACGGCCCGTCCGTTGTCCTGAAGCGCCCCCGCCAACACCTCACTGGCACTAGCACTGCCCTGGTTGACCAAGACCGCCAAAGGAGCCTCCGTCAGCACCTGAGAGTCCGCCGCGATCGCCTCCTGAATACCATTGCGATCTGTGACCAGAACGATATTCTCCCCTGGTAGCCAGAACTGGCCGATCTCGATGGCCGCCTGTAATAATCCCCCTGGGTTGTTGCGCAGATCCAATACATAAGCCCCTACCGGCTCCGCCTCAGCACTGCGGATCGCCTCCTCCACCTGCTGGGTGGCATTGCCATTGAATTGGTTAAGCCGAATGTAGGCTACCGATTGGCCCTCTAAGAGATCCGGCAAGATCTTGGTCCGCACCGGGTTGATGGCGATAGCGGCTCGGGTCAGACGCACCGAGAACGGCGGCTCCTCCTGCCTCTGGATCAATAGCTCCACTTGGGATCCCAAAGGACCCCGCATCTGCTCCGCCACCGCATCCAAGCTCAATCCCGCCGCAGGCTCTCCATCGATGGCCAGGATCCGATCTCCACTGATCACCCCTGCTGCTTGGGCCGGAGATCCCTCAATGGGGGCGATCACCCGCACCTGATCCGCGTCATCGATGGCGATCTGTAATCCCACCCCGCTCAGCTCCCCTGCCGTCGAGGTCTGCAGACTCTGATAGTGATCCCGATCCAAGAATCGAGTGAAGGGATCCCCCAGGGTATCCAACATCTCCGTGATGGCCTGGTAAGCCGCCTGTCGATCCGGAAACGGTTGGGAGAGGATCCGCCGCCGTACTGCCCACCAATCTTGATCATTAAAGCTGGGATCCACATAGGACCGATCCACATAGGTCCAAGCGGAGGCCACCAACTGCTGCTCCTCCCCCCAACGGGTTGCCCCCTGCGCCTCACAGGCGGTGATCCCCAGCAGACTGAGCAGCAGACATCCTAGGATCAGCAGCTGGGACCATCGCCATCTCTGCCCCTGATGCTGGGTGATCTGTAGCTCACTTCGCCCCCGACATCCTTGCATCCATCGGCTCATGACTCTAGAATCCTTGCGACCGTAAAGATTTGTTAAACACTGAGATGCCCATCAGCCGCCCGTCCTTGGTTGAATGGGGCTGGGAGCCGCCCGCAGGCCACTGATCCCAGGAACTTTCATGCTACATTGCTTGAGAAAGTGATCACCAATCTTTAGAATCCTGGCCT
>CAYSEO010000597.1:0-1636 GCA_964429885.1 uncultured bacterium | reverse complement strand
GGGCTCGGGACGAGGACGGGGTTCGGGTTGGGGCTGCGGTCGGGATCGAGACGAGGCATGGTATGCCCTGGAATAGCTCTCCGGCTGTGGAGAACGGGGGGGTGGAGATCCTCTGTGGGAGGAATTGGAATAGGAAAGGGAGTTGGAACTAGAACTCGAACTGGAACTCGGTCGTGCACGGGAGCGAGGCGGGGGCGGGGGGGGCGGAGAGGGATTGGGACGGTAGCTGGATCGAGAACGGGAGGACCGATCCCCAGAGGAGCGGCGGCCACTGGTGGGGGAGTTCTTGCGAGAGCGCAGGTGATCGCGGGCCTGATTGATCTGCTTCAGCATCTCTTGGGCTTTCTCCTGCAGCCGCTCGTTATCCGCTGGGATCCGGTCGGGATGCCAGATAAAGGCCAGATCCTTATACGCCTGGTTGATCGCCTCTAGGGATGCCCCAGGTTCCAACCCCAGCACCCGGTACCAGCGCTCCAGATCGTCCATTCCGTTCCCCTGGTCTCTTGCCGTTAGCCTAGCAGTGTGACTGCTCTGTCAGGATCTAAGTGGATTGGCAAAATTGCTTTGACATGCACTTGTAGTCTGTATAGACGTTTTTGCCGATCTACTTAGCTTCGATCATAGGCCAGATCTGAGCTGGAGGTCGAAAGGGAGGCGGTTCCGCACCCTGATCTAAAGACTGGATCGCAGCTCCTGTACAGTCTCCACCTGAGCTGAGGTGAAACCATAGTTAACCAAGGTGGCCACAAAGGCTGGATCTCGATAGCGACCGTCCATCTCTAGGGTACGCCGATAGGTTTGCTGAGCCGTGGTCTGATCCCCTGCCTGATAGTGGGCCAGGGCTAGGGCGACCCAGGGATGGGGGTTATAGGGCTCCAACTCGGTGGCCTTCTGGGCAGCCTGGATCCCTTGTTGATGATCGCCTCGGGCTTGCAGGGCCAAGCTGAGGTTGTAATAGCCGGTCTCATTGTTGGGATCGATCTCGACGGCCCGTTGATTGGCTTGGACGGCGGCATCCACCTCCCCCAACTTGAGCAACACGATCCCCAGGGCGTTGAATCCTGCCTTGCGATCAGGGGCCAGCTCGGTGGCGGTGATCAGAGTCTGTTTAGCAGCTGGGTTATCGCCTGCTAGATGCTGGTACCAGCCCAGGTTGATATGGGTGTCAGGATCCTCGGGGGCCACCTGTTGGCCTTGCTGCAGGGTGGCGATGGCCCCCTGCAGATCTCCAGAACGTTGCTGAGCCAGGGCTAGAGCTCGATAGAGGCTGATGGATTGATCGTTGGCGGCCAGTCCCTGTTGGAACAGCGGGATCGCGGCAGTGGGGTTGCCCTGGTTCAGAGCGGCCATGCCTTGTTCCAGGGCCTGTTGAGCGGGGGAAGCGGCCCAGGTAATCACCCCAGGAAACAGGAGAGAGAACCAAACGCCTGTTCCTATGCCTCGGAGCAAGGGAGTCCACAGGTTCAACCGGCTGTTCAGCTTCCGGATCAAGACTGGAGGAATCATCACGGTAACCTCCGATACGTTTGGCAGCCCCCGTGCTTGAGCCGGGGGAGGAAAAACGAACGTGCGGCTTTAGCTGCCGTCAATCTTATGACTCTTTCAGGCATACGAATAACCATCCTTTCTATGAATT
>CAYSEO010000596.1:0-1639 GCA_964429885.1 uncultured bacterium | reverse complement strand
CATGGCATCATCATCTCCTAAGAAAAAGATGTATTGTCCTTCCGCATAACTTAATCCCTTCTCCCAGTTATCCGACATGGCTAGATGCTCTTCCGAATAGCAATATCTGATGCGAGAGTCTTGGAAGGCATCAACAGCCTTGCGGGTCTCATCTGAGCTATTATTGTCCATAACAATCAGTTCTAGATCGGGATAGGTCTGATCAAGAACAGTTTGGATGGTATGCTCAAGGGTTTGGTGCCTTTGCCGAGTGGGGAGGATGACTGAAACAAAGGGAGAGGGCATCGATCTACTCAAGTGATTATCTTCCTAAAGATATCCTATGATTGCAATCTCAGCAATGCTGGGCATACTGAGATCATAGGAGACAAGCTGGTCATGTAGCAGGACCAACCCTATCCAGCTGTGGTTTGGTGTGTGGCCATCAGCCCATGAGGTATCGTGGTGATCCGTCCGACTATGAACATTGCGGTGACTGGAGCAACAGGCTTTGTAGGGCGACATGTGCTGGTGGCATTGGCTCAACACGCAGTGGCAGTGACTTCCGTCACCCGTCAGGAGCTGGCAGGTCGGCTCTCCTCTTCCCAGGTCAGCGTTGTGCAGATGGATCTAGCAGATTTCTCTGGGGTCTTTGATCGGATGGGGCGGCCCGACACTTTGATCCACTTAGCCTGGGGGGGCTACCCAACTATAGATCTCTGCATCACTTCGAACGGGAATTGCCTCTACAATATCACTTCTTAAAGGAAATGGTAAGCTCAGGATTAGGCTCTCTGCTGGTCATAGGCACCTGCTTCGAGTATGGTCACCGGTGGGGTTCCTTACATGAGGAGCTGGCTCCATGTCCACATACTCCCTATGGCTTTGCTAAAGATACCCTACGGCGACAACTTGAGTATTTACAAAGTCACTATCATTTTAACTTAACCTGCTCGCGGCTGTTCTATCTATATGGTGAGGGACAGGCGGAACGCTCTCTATTCCCACAGCTGGAACAAGCCTGTCGGCGAGGAGAGCGGATATTCAATATGTCAGGAGGAGAACAACTGCGAGATTACCTACCTGTCAGCGAGGCGGCTAGTTTGATCGTTGCTCTGGCACTCAAACAGCAGAATATAGGTCTGATCAACATCTGTTCTGGTCGTCCAATCTCTGTGCGAAAGTTAGTAGAGAATTGGATCCACCAGCAGGGATGGTCTATCGAATTGAACTTAGGATACTATGAACCCATGGCTTTTTGGGGAGATCGGCGAAAGTTGTCAGCCCTCCTAGAAGAGGGGTAACGGCCTTGGTGGAACTCTGCTGGCTTGAGCAACTATCTAGAGCGCAGAAAGGCATACTATAATAAAGAAGCACTAGCTCAGACTAGGATCGCCCCTAGATTGATTGCCTTTACTACGAGTGGCAAATATCTGCAGGAGATCCAATGGCTGGCTTTAGATTGACTTCATTAGAGGCTCATCCCTTGTTTAAACGGATCACAATGATCGAGGGCTCCAGTATCGCCCCCGAGGTGATCAGACAGGTGTGGGACAAGGCGGCGGGTAAACAGCGAGTGTTGGTCAGCTTGGATAGTAACCACACCCATGCCCATGTCTTGGCGGAGCTCAAGGCCTATGCGCCTCTCACATCCGTGGGC
>CAYSEO010000595.1:0-1651 GCA_964429885.1 uncultured bacterium | reverse complement strand
GTAATCCTTCCAGACCCGAGGTGCCCGTATAGACTTGATATCCCTGCTGGGTCAGGTGGCGGTTCAAGACCTTGAGGGATAGGGGATCATCGTCTACAACCAGGACTCGTTTCATAGACTTAACCTGAGGGCTGAGCAAGGAAAGACCCTACGGAGCAGCATCTCACTTCTGCACCAACTGACACCATAGCAGACCTGACCTGGAACCACAGTGGGCAGGATCAGGGAACTCACCGTCAGTTATGTTCCCCTGATCTCCGTGATCCTCAGGTTGAGGTCTGAGTCGGATCCTGGCGGGAGGCTCGCTCCAGGGTGGTCTCAAAGGGATCTACGGCCTCAGATTTGACGCTGCGGAAGTCCACGGACTGGGTATAGCGAGCGAATTCGGCGTTAGACAGGTTGGTGCTAGCATAGTACCCTGCGGTGACATCGCTACTGAAGACGATGATGTCCCCATGGTTGAGATCGTGGGAGAAACACCGCTCGCCGTTGATGGTGATGCCGTTGGTGCTGCGCTTGCCCTGCAGGTTGCCATCAATGATCCGAAACAGGTATTGGGTGGAGCCGGGGAGGGGCACTCGGAGCAGGATGGCATGTTGGCGGGAGACAAAGCTGGAGTAGAGGATGATGGCATTGGTGGGATCCCGCCCCAGAGAGTAGGTGGCCGCGTCCAGGGAGACGGTTCGCCGACCCTTGGTATCCTCAATCACTAGCACATGACGAACCCGCTTGCGCTCGCCTTGGGTATCACTCTCCGGAATTTGGCCTGTCACAGCAGCTCCTGGGCCCGGTACGATCTACATGACAGAGATAAAGCATACAAGATAACCCTAGCCTAATCCAAAGGGTGACCCAAGCAAGCCGCAGAGAGGTCGCCAAGGCTTCCGGGATGTGATAGGGTCAAGATGAAGTTTAGTAAGGGAGGAATCGCCGGATGTCAGAGAGTAGTAAACGTAAGGGTCTTCAGGTTGGAAATAGCCGGCTGCGTGCCGGGGCTGTTCTCTAGCCGTTAGACTGTTCACCGCTTCAGTTCGCTGAAGTGATTAGGGTTTGACTGGTCTGGGGTTCCTCCCGGCAGTCAGGTTTCAATCTGTGACCCGCTAGACCGCTCCTCCCTTATCAGGGCTTGACTCTGATCCCGTGGGAGGAGCGGATAGTTTTTGGGGCGTTCTAAACTCATCGCCGCGACCAATCCGAGGGATCCCCAGAAATCGTCTGCTCCACTTGCAACAATACATACGCTCCCGCTCCCTCCACTGGCACCAGGGGCAGTCTCTCCATTAGCTCAGCTTGTTGAGGCTGCCAGGTGAGGATAAACTCCACATGATCATTCTCCACCCAAGGGATCAGCTGCCAAAGGGCCTCAGTATAGGGCACTCGTTGGGGGCCGTAAAAATAGGGAATAAAGGAGCGGGGTCCGTAGAGCGCCAGAGGGGTTGAGGCAGGATCGCTCTGAGCCTCCTGAAATCGTTGACAGATCCGCACTGCTCCCCCCTGGGTGTGTTCCAGGATCCGGGGTCCGATCTGTGCCCAGAACAACTGACCACTCAGCCAGGTAGACAGGAGAAGCAGGCCCCATCGTTGAGCCAGCCCCGGATGAGATCCCCGTTGATCACCCGTCCCGCACAACAATACCCATAATGAGACCACC
>CAYSEO010000594.1:0-1655 GCA_964429885.1 uncultured bacterium | reverse complement strand
CAAGCCTTGCTGGAGCAGGTCCGATCCCTCACTCCCCAACAGCAGCAGGAGGTCCTCAACTTCGCCGAGTCCCTCCACCACAAGGTTCCCATCGCAGTTCCTGAGCGAGTTCCTGGGCTCCATCAAGGAACCCCCTACTGGATGGCCGATGACTTTGATGCTCCCCTCCCCGATCAGTTTTGGTTGGGAGAAGCATGAAGCTGCTGTTGGATACCCATACCTTCATCTGGTGGGATCGGGAGCCTAGCCGGATTCCACCGACCACCCTCACTCTTATGCAGCAATCCCCGCAACTGCTGCTGAGCTTGGTCTCTCTTTGGGAGATCCAGATCAAAACTCAGTTGGGGAAATTGAACCTCAATATGTCTCTTGCAGATCTAGTGAAACATCATCAGGCTAATGGCATTACTCTTTTATCCATCACCCTGCCTCATATCCTCGAACTGGATCAGCTGCCGACACACCACAGAGATCCCTTCGATCGTCTGCTGATCGCCCAAAGTCGAGTTGAGTTTGCCACGCTGATCAGCCGAGATAGTGTGTTTCAGCAGTATGCTTGTCAGGTCGTCTGGTGAGCAATTCACTTTCTCAGGGAGACCATGGCTCGCTATGAGTTTCCGATGACCAAAGCTGGTTACCTGCTCAATTTCTCTACTCCTGCAGGTCAGGGAGGGGATAAGCAGAACTTCTGGCGCAACATCATGGGCTTCTCGACTCCAGAGGAGCTCCGCTCAGCCATCCTGTCCGAAGTTGCCCTCGACCAACTCCAGCCTCAAGGCCAGAATGCGTATGGAGATCTCTACCGTGCCCACATCCAGCTCACTGGACCCTCGGGCCAGACCCGCCAGATCCGTACCGTCTGGATCGTGCGTTTCGGAGAAGAGGTAGCCCGCTTTGTCACTGCTGTACCCGATCCGGGGTGACTCGTCCCCATCTTGAGGAGACTCCTATGAGCCCATTTGACCTGTTTGATTCGGTGAAATTGAGAGAGCCACTTCCCCTATCAGAGGGTGGAATTCTTCCAGTTGGCACCCCTGGAGCGATCGTCGAGGTCTTCGATGAGGGGGAGGCTTACATGGTGGAGTTCTTTGGGAATTGGACCAAGCTGGACGATCAGGGAAGATTCATCCCGGCTGCTCAGGGGGATGAGGGGGCTTTCATGCAAACGATAGGTGTGGAGGTCGCCAAGCCTGAGCAACTGTCTCTGATCACTCCGGCTCGAGAGACGGTGGGGGCAAGGATTCAGATTTTGTCTCTGCTGGATGAGTTATCAGAAAGCGCCCTGGTTGAGGTGAGAGACTTTGCAGAGTTCCTTCGCAGTCGACAGAACAGAGCCAGAGTGGAATAGGGGGATTACCTCGCTCTGACCATGATTACCCATTAGATTCTATAGGCTAGTGTGCTATAGTCAGATGCATTAAATACTTTATGCTCGAGATCATTTTTGGTCTGAGGGAATAAGCAGCTAGTCTCTCTCTTTGACGTGTCGCATTGTTTAGTTTTGTGAGGATGTTATGGTATAGCGTTTCTTGGTCTGGTGAGGTACAATAATGGCATTGAATTCTCACCTTCCAGAAAGACAGATGAAGCCGTACTCCGCCGACCTGAAACAAAAAATTATCGACGCTCACAAGTCTGGTGCTTTCTCTCAGCGC
>CAYSEO010000593.1:0-1664 GCA_964429885.1 uncultured bacterium | reverse complement strand
CGCATAGTACCGTTGACATGCGTCGATGCCTTACCCTGTAAGGGTTTCAGGCATTGGCGTGGCTGTCAGGAGGCTGTTTCCGGGCTTCCTGATCAGGTGAAAACAAGGATGTGTTGATTCAGGTCCTGGATCCCTTGTTCCGTAAGGATCCTAAATGGGGTAAGTTGCGATCCTTATTCCCCGCGAGGGGACGGAAACCATGAACCTCCATGGTGTGAGCAACCTCTTGGAGAAAGGTTGCGATCCTTATTCCCCGCGAGGGGACGGAAACTTCCAATTTTACACGGTTAAGTGCTTGCAAGACTCTGCCTTGAGTTGAGATCCTTATTCCCCGCGAGGGGACGGAAACTCTGGAAAAATGATCGGCACTGGATCTCTGATTCATTTGATCGTTGCGATCCTTATTCCCCGCGAGGGGACGGAAACTTTTGGAAATCAGCAAGCTCATCCGATCCTTAGATCAGGACCATGTAGGCATGGCATACCGCAAGCAGAGTTCTGGATCAATTGGGAATATTGTCCCGAGCTTAATGGGGATCCATGATGTGTTGACTCCTCCAAAGATCAACGGGTAAGTTGAATCTACAACCATCAGCATCTAGACCCTAGAAGAGGGTGTACACTAACAGGATCAGGATCAACAGTCTGGATCACGAAGGAGTTTAGGATGCAAATTAAGCTAACAAAAGTCTTTCAGAAGGTTCCAGAGGGATACATCGGTTTCGTAGAGGAACTACCTGGTGCCAATACCCAAGGGGATACTTTAGAGGAAGCTCAGGCTAATCTGGAGGAGGCGATCGAGCTAGTAATGGCGGCCCATCGAGAGCTAGCTGAGGAAGGACTTCAAGATCAGGAGGTGATCCGGGAGACTATCTTTCTCTCGATCCAATGAAGCGAGGGGATCTGATTCGTCATCTGGAGTCCCACGGATGTGAGCTCCTGCGGGAAGGAGGAAAACACACTCTGTTTGTCAACCGTTCCGCCCGTAGATCCACGTCAATCCCTCGTCATCGAGAGATCAATGACTACCTAGCCAGGAAGATCTGTCGAGACCTGAATGTTCCTGATCCTTGAGCTACCTTATATACCCGCAGAGATCCACCAGACTTCGTAACGATTGTCAATATTACAACTCTAAACTTAGGGGCCAAAGAGCTCACATCTGAGTTACACTGCTAAAAATCCAAAGACAGTTCCCTGTCGGAGTCCCCTGCACCAGGCAGGAGCCACCCAGTCACCCCCACTCAGATCCCCCACCAGCTCCACCATCAACTCGGTTGGAAGCTCCGGTGAGAGATCAGCGATCATTGGATACAGAGGAACAGCCCTTAGCATGAACCACTCCCTTACAGAAATCGACAGAGGCTTAGTCTGGTGCTTGGCTTGGGGAGATCAGCGTCAGCCCGCCCACACCCTCCAGCATCTAAACCAAATCCGTCAATCCCTCATCCACAACAAAATCGATCCCACCATCGCACCCCTCGTCGATCAGATCCGTCAACTCTCTCAGGGTCATTCATTCCCTGAAACGATCCAGGAGTTGATCCAGCACTATCCAGACGTAGCAGCTCAAAACACTCGCATCGGTCTAGTCCACGGCGGGGCCACCAAGATTAAATCCTATGTCTTCGAGGCTAGCAAACTGCAGGACATACGAGGAGCCT
>CAYSEO010000592.1:0-1667 GCA_964429885.1 uncultured bacterium | reverse complement strand
GGGCGGAGCTTGGGGCTGGTGCGAGTTCGGGCGCGGCGACGGGGGGACGGTCGTGGGGGCGGTTTTCTTAACTGGCTCAAGAACCATGAGATCAGTAAAAGTCAGGCCTATGGCTGGATCGAGTTAGCCGATAGTGCTGATACCCTGCTGCGATCCCAAAACCTGGACTCGGCCTCTGTGGAACGGTTTAGCAAACGGGCCTTTGTGGAGACCGCGCAAGCCCCCGTAGAGGTCCAGCAGATGGTGGCGGAATCCGCTCAGCAGGGCAACCGGATCACTCGACGGGAGGTGCGGGAGCTCTCCGATCAGTGGACCGCTATGACCTCCGATCTCCTCCCCGCTCAGGTGCGAGAGAAGGCGGCAGCCAACGGGATCCCGACCCGTTACATGGCTCCTCTGGTCAAGGAGATGGAGAAGCTCCCGGAAACCCATCAGCAGGCCCTCAAAACCGAGATCGCCGAGCATCCTGACGTGGAGACGGTGAAGCAGATCACCTCCGATGCCCGCTATCTGGCTCGCTATCTGGAGTCCGCTGGACAGGTCCGCTGCTTAGAGGAGTCCGGGATCGACATTGAGATGGCTCTGGAGGAGGCCTTACGGCTGGGAGCCCTGAATGTCACCGCCGATCTGATGGCTCAGGCCGCCAAAGTGGAACAGACTGTGGCCAAGCTCTACACCACCTGGAAGCGAGTGGGGGATCTGGCGGAGCAATTGTATCTGGCCAGTGGGGCGAGCACCCCCAACCTACGGCGTCTACTGGACGCTTTGACTCCCTTATCGGAGGAGACGGTCGAGACCCAGTTGGGCAGTGACATTAACTGTCGCACCATCCGACTCACGATCCGAGAGGAGAACCCCAGCTCAACCCCAATTTCCCCAGAGGAGAGTCCTCAGGATGGAACGACATAGGCCACAGAGTTTCCTGATCAAGGGGATCTGTCTAGCGCTGCAGAGCCTGGAAGAAGCGACGGATCCCCTCCAGGAGATTGGTGGGCTGATCCGTACCCGAGGCGAAGATCTCCGATAACTCCTCACCGTCGGGTTGCTGAGCCTGAGCTTGCAACAGGCTGTAGCCCCCCTCCTCCTCCTCCAACCAAACCGTCCAGGGATGGGGATAGATCCGGAGCATAGCGCCGGAGGCCAGGGGGCGTAGATAGTAACAGGGCTCAAAGGTGGCGATAAACCGTTCTCGGAAGCGACGCCCAGATAATCCCACCCCCACAGAGGCGGCGTCCTGTAGCTGAGGATTGATCAGCACCACAGGTCGGGGCTGTTGTTCTCGCTTACTGACGGAGTTACAGATCTGCTCCACGGTATCCAGGGTGCTGACGGCAGGGATCACAAACACCAGACCCATCTCCTCCGTGACCACCGTACGGGGACTGATCCCCTGCAAGGTCACCCCTTCTGGCAGATCTAACCCCTGCCACTCCCGCTGGGCCAGGGCGGCGGCTCCCGCATCACTAAACAGGAAGGAGAAGGGAGGATCCAGCAACTGTAGAAAGGGCTGGGCCAGGATCTCGGGCTTGAGCTCCACATCAGGCACCAGGATCTCCACCAGCAGTCGGGTATAGCCCGCTTGGAGCGCAGCCTGCATGCCCTGGATGGCCTGGGCTTGGGCCTCAGCTAGATCTCGGGGTAACTCAGGATAGGGGGGGGCAGCAGTG
>CAYSEO010000591.1:0-1672 GCA_964429885.1 uncultured bacterium | reverse complement strand
TGATCGTTGAGCCTGGGAGGATCCTATGGATATCGAACAAGCCTTGCTGGAGCAGATCCGATCCCTCACTCCCCAACAGCAGCAGGAGGTTCTCAACTTCGCCGAGTTCCTCCACCACAAGGTTCCTACTGCAGTTCCTGAGCGAGTTCCTGGGCTCCATCAAGGAATTCCCTACTGGATGGCTGATGACTTTGATGCTCCTCTGCCCGATCAGTTTTGGTTGGGAGAAGCATGAAGCTGCTGTTGGATACCCATACCTTCATCTGGTGGGATCGGGAGCCTAGCCGGATTCCACCGACCACCCTCACTCTTATGCAGCAATCCCCGCAACTGCTGCTGAGCTTGGTCTCTCTTTGGGAGATCCAGATCAAAACTCAGTTGGGGAAATTGAACCTCAATATGTCTCTTGCAGATCTAGTGAAACATCATCAGGCTAATGGCATTACTCTTTTATCCATCACCCTGCCTCATATCCTCGAACTGGATCAGCTGCCGACACACCACAGAGATCCCTTCGATCATCTGCTGATAGCCCAAAGTCGAGTCGAGTCTGCCACATTGGTCAGTCGGGATACTGTGTTTCAGCAGTACGCTTGTCAGGTCGTTTGGTGAGCAATTCACTTCCTCAGGGAGACCATGGCTCGCTATGAGTTTCCGATGGCCAAAGCTGGTTATCTACTGAATTTCTCCACTCCTGCAGGTCAGGGAGGAGATAAGCAGAACTTCTGGCGCAACATCATGGGCTTCTCGACTCCAGAGGAGCTCCGCTCAGCCATCCTGTCCGAAGTTACCCTCGACCAACTCCAGCCTCAAGGCCAGAATGCATATGGAGATCTCTACCGTGCCTATATCCAGCTCACTGGACCCTCGGGCCAGACCCGCCGGATCCGTACCGTCTGGATCGTGCGTTTCGGCGAAGAGATAGCCCGCTTTGTCACTGCTGTACCCGTTCGCGCCAGCGGCGACTTGTCGCATCGGGGTGACTCGTCCCCATCCTAAGGAGACTCCAATGAGCCCATTTGACCTGTTTGACTCGGTGAGATTGAGAGAGCCACTTCCCCTGTCAGAGGATGGAACTCTTCCGGTTGGAACCCCTGGAGCGATCGTCGAGGTCTTCGATGAGGGAGAGGCGTACATGGTGGAGTTCTTTGGGAATTGGACCAAGCTGGACGATCAGGGAAGATTCATCCCGGCTGCTCAGGAGGATGAGGGGGCTTTCATGCAAACGGTGGGTGTGGAGATCGCCAAGCCTGAGCAACTGTCTCTGATCTCTCCGGCTCGAGAGACGGTTGGGGCGAGGGTTCAGATCTTGTCTCTGCTGGATGAGTTGTCAGAGAGCGCCCTGGATGAGGTCAGGGACTTTGCAGAGTTCCTGCGCAGTCGACAGAACAGAGCCAGAGTAGAACAGGGGTGATCACCTCGGTCTAACCATGGATGTCTGCTGGACTCTTCTGATCCGAGCAAGCACCCTCGCTACTGCCTCGGGTAGGCTCAACCTTATGCAGAATTACCTTAGCCCCAGTCAAAGAGAGATAGAGGTGGTGTGAAACTCCCCAATGCCGATCGTGCTTACATCGCTTGGTGACCTGCTATGTGCTGTGACTGAGGCCCGTTATGAAACTGCTGGATGTTGTTGCTCTCGTCGAAGACTATCCCAAGGCCGACCTCAAGC
>CAYSEO010000590.1:0-1677 GCA_964429885.1 uncultured bacterium | reverse complement strand
CTCGACACGATCGATACCTCTATTCTTGAACCCGCCGCACTCGATGCCGCTTATGACCTCCACCTTGCCCGCATTGGATACCTTCCGAGCCCAGTTCCCCGCCCTGGCGAATAAGATCTATCTCAACTTTGGGGGACAAGGACCTCTCTCCCAGGCCACCTCCCAGGCGATCATGGCGGCCTATGCCTACGAACAACAGGAGGGTCCTTTTTGCAAAGCGGTCAGTCATTGGATCACAGAGCAGATCACGCAGCTGCGCCAGCTCCTGGCCACCTATCTCAGCACCACCCCCGAACGGATCGCTCTGACAGAAAGTACCACCTCCGGTATGAACATCCCGCTGTGGGGACTGGACTGGCACCCTGGAGACCAGATCCTCTACACCGATGCGGAGCACCCTGGGGTACGAGCGATCACCCAGGTCATCGCTCAACGGTTTGGGGTGGAACTGGTGCAAGTTCCCCTCATGTATAGTCAGGATCCGGTGGCTGTCCTCAAGGAGTTCATCACCCCCCAGAGTCGCTTGTTGGTGATCAGTCATGTCCTCTGGAACACAGGGCGAGTGTTGCCTTTACGGGATCTGGCCGCCTGTTGTCATGAGCGGGGCCTATTGCTACACGTGGATGCGGCTCAATCCGCAGGGGTATTACCTCTGGATCTGCCAGGATCGGGGGTAGATTTCTATGCCTTTACAGGTCACAAGTGGCTCTGTGGTCCTGCGGGGGTGGGGGCGCTCTATATCTCGGAGTCGGCTCAGGAACAGTTACAACCCACCTATGTGGGCTGGCGCTCCCTGGGATCCAAGGGACAGGCGGCTGAGTATGAGGTGGCGACCGTGGCTTGGCCCCTGTTCATCGGCTGGAAGACCGCCATCGAGATCCATAGGCAACAGGGCAGTGTTCAGCAGCGCTATGCTCGTCAGTTGGAGAAATCCCGTTCCCTCTGGCGTCGTCTGCAGCAGATCCCTGGGGTCACCTGTCTGAATCCGGATCCACCTGGATCGGGTCTGGTGGGATTTACGATCGGGGGACAGGAGCCTGCCACGCTGGAGACCACCCTAGCGGCACAGAAGATCTTTATTCGCTCCATGAACGAGCCGGTTTGCTTGAGAGCTTCTGTCCATTACTTCACCACCGAGGCGGAATTAGATCAGGTGGTGGAGGCGATTCAGGCCCTAACTACGGCTTAGCCCCCTCTTGCCGCTGAGGTTTATGCCTGAGTCGGGACCCTCGACGATCGTTTTCAAACAGGCCCTAGCCTATACACTGTATCCTGTACTGATCCTAGGAGCGATCGTCACCATGGGGATCTCACCTCAACCTCATCCACCGGAAATTTTAAGAGAACGTCTGCGCTACCAGGGCTATAAGTACAGCTTCCTGTGTCAACGGATGCGTTTTCCTAACAATACGGAGGGGGAACGGGAGTATCTGGTGCATCCTGGTGGGGCTGTGGTGGTGCCGATCACAGCTGAGGGTGAGTTCCTCTGCATCTATCAATATCGATTCGCGGTGGGATCCTATATCTATGAGTTTCCGGCTGGCACGATCGATCCGGGAGAGACCCCTGATCAGACCGTACGGCGTGAGCTGGAGGAGGAGACCGGCTATCGAGCCCACCGCTGGGATAGTTTAGGGGAATTCTTTCTAGCTCCAGGCTACTCGAATGAGGTGATGT
>CAYSEO010000589.1:0-1681 GCA_964429885.1 uncultured bacterium | reverse complement strand
CCAACCCAGTACTCGGATCAAGACTGACATTATCAGGACTCAACAGCGGATCCGGCACCAGAGCATAGCTGAGCTCATCCCCATCAGGATCCAACACCTGAGGCTGATATTGGAACGTCTTACCCACCTGGGCCTCCACCTGAGGCGGCATCGAGGTGAACGCTGGAGCCTGATTGTCATCCAACACCTCGATAGAGATCTCCTGTAGAGCGATCCCACCCTGGTCATCTTTAGCCCCCACCAACACCTGTCTTTGAACAGTCTCCGGAGCCAGATCCAGCCGTCCTCGTGATCGCAACCGTTCCCGCTCCGCCCGCAGCTCCTCATAGAGCACCTCCACCTGGGCATCCGTCACCTGCCAGACCACCGTGCCCTCGATTTCATTGATACCCATACCCTCTGGCTCCAGCACCAGATCATAGGTGAGGGGATCTGTATCCGGATCCTCAGCCCGTGCCCGATACAGGAACCGATCTCCAGCCCGTAGACTCACCTCTGGAGCCTCCGTCACAAACACCGGATCTCGATTGAGCTGAGACGCCGTTGGATCATTAATGCCGAACAGACGCTCCAACCTCTCCCCAGCCTCGGTGACCGTCACCCTATAGGCTGCCGTCTGGGGCAGGGTCTGCACGTAGTCTCCAGGAGGGATGGCCCGCACCGCATAGGTCCCTGGCGACAGATCGGCAAAGGTGTAGTAGTAAGGGGTCTCCCCCTGCCGAGTCACCCGAGAGGGCTCGTCCTCATCCACCTGACCATCCTCATCCAGATCCAGATACACCAGGATGTTCTCCAGGAAGGGCTCCCTAGCAAAACGGAGATCCTCCCCAGAGAAGATCTGAATCAGCTCATCCACCTCCAGGATCTGCAACACCTCAGGGTCCAGTCGTTTCAGGGTCAAGAGTGTGGCATACTTGCCTACCCCAAAGGCCTTGAGGTTGACCCCAGCCGCCTCCAGCTCCGCCAATACATCCACCCCAGCATTCGGATCCTGTTCAAACGAGACATCGTAACCATCGGAGAGGAATATCACATTAGGATCTCCTGGCACCACCTCCACCAGATCGCGGATCGATTCCAGAGTGGTGACAAAATTATTGCCCCCTTGAGATTGGTAACCATTCAAGATCTGTTCCAGATCCGGTACCCCATTGTCATCAGCATCTGCCGCTGCCGTAGTGAAGGGTTGCACTCCGGGAGTGGCGGGATCCATATCCTGGAGCGTAGCCTCGCCGCGATGAGGGATGACGCCAATCCGCACGGAATCCCCCCGCCCCTGCCCCACCAAAAACTCTCGGAAAGCCAGGATCGCCGCCCGCTCCCCATCCAACACTGTCTCGATCTCAGCCGTCTCCCCACGGCCAACGAAGGGAGCCTCCGTACTGCCCGAGACATCCACTGCAAAGATGATAGAGGGATCCTCCCCTTGCAACAGGGTCGTGTCCAACACCCCATTACCATTCAAATCATCAAACACCCCACCCCGGATCGAGCCCAGTTGGTCAAACACCTCCACTGTGAACGACTGTTGATCTTGTCCACCCCGCAGATCGGAGACCTCCACCGTGAAGCCAACCGTATCCCCAGCCATGCTTCCCTGTAGGGACCAGAGCAACTCTCCGGTATCCCATCCCTGACAAGTTAAGAAAACCGAGCATTTGTCAAGAGTGAATATGCTTAG
>CAYSEO010000588.1:0-1683 GCA_964429885.1 uncultured bacterium | reverse complement strand
CCCCACATAGGAATCCGACTTGGTAGGCAAGTAAAAAGCCCTAGAGTACTCAGCACTCCCCCCTCTAGCAGCTAACCCTCTCTCCTGCAGATGCAGAAAGATCTGATCATCCTCCAATACCCCGTTATTGCCGATATGGGAGTACCACCGGGGTGTGAGCTTGATCACCATCTCTGGGATCTTGCTAGAAAACTTGAAGGGAAATCGGGCGAACACCCGACACTCCCCCCGCCGGATCGGAGTCGCGTACACCACGGTCATCGTCCGGCCAAACTGTTTAGAGGTGAGATCGTGCCACATCAAATTCGGCGCAACAAACTGGGTGTTCTGAGATCCTAAAGTTCCCTTGCGGGGTCCCTCCTGCCAAAATCCCTTGAATCCCTGTCGATCTGACTCCAGGATCTCTAACTCCACGGGACTGGCACTGGATCGATTCCCCACTGATTTGTGATGGGTAAACGGAACATGGCTGGAATCCAACACGTTCTCTAACAAAGTCAACGCATCATAGGGCAGATCCCGAAAGGTACTCAACACAACCCACCCCTCCGGATCCTCTGCCACAGGCTCGATCACAGGGATCTGCGTCTGGGCTGCATTCTCCGTCTCACCTCGATAGACAAACAAGAGATCTTGACGGATCGCTGTGGGAAATGCCCGCACACAGGCCCGCTTAGACATGTGAGCCTGACCGCCCTCCGGTTGCTGAGGGATCCGTTCGCAAAGCCCTTCCCCCGAAAAGGCCCAACCGTGATAAGGGCATTCCAGTAAGCCCGACTCCTCAATCCGTCCCTCCGACAACGGCACCAACCGATGGGGACACTGATCCGCAAACGCCCGCCATAGCTCCGCCCGCCGATCCCACCAGATCACCAGATCTTGCTCCAGCAGCGTGAATCGAGTTAGAGAATTTTGATCCAGATCCTTGACATAGGCCACCGGATACCAGGCCTCCAGCCAATCGAACCGCTCCGGATCCGAGCCCCCTGCCGGACGCAGCCGCTGTTCTGGGGCTCCCTCGATTGTCTCGCTGGGTTGGGACGGCTGAAGGGTAGTGGTCACGCCGATCTCTCCTCATCCTGTCAGGGTCTACACCTTTCTTAACATACATACATCCCTCAAGCCGATCCAAAACCTTGACCGACTGGTTTCAGTTTCGCTAAGATAAGGCCATGGCAGAGAGCTCAAGGATCGGACATGACACGAGGGCCAGAGAAGCAGTTTGATCCGGAGATCGCGTTGACACGGGCCATGGAGGTGTTCTGGGCTCAGGGGTATGAGGGGGCGAGTGTGTCTCAGCTGCTTCACCACATGGGCATCAGTAAGAAAAGCCTCTACGACACCTACGGCAACAAGCGATCTCTGTTTCTTAAGGCCCTCGATCACTACACCCAGACCATCACCCACGCTCTACGGGAGCAGCTGGTGCGCCCCGGCTCTCCCCGAGGCAACCTGCAGGATCTGTTTCAGGAGATGCAACGGATCCATGGGCAACCCGGCAGTCACGGCTGTATGTTGGGCACCAATCTGGCGGACTTTGATACTGAAGATCCGGAGATGGCCCAGATCTTGAAGGGGCACCTCCAACAGCTGGAGCAGGCCTACCGGCGGGTGAGCACCCAAGCGCAGGCCCATGGGGAGCGCGATCCCAACCGGGATCCTGAGGATCTGGCCCGACTGCTG
>CAYSEO010000587.1:0-1683 GCA_964429885.1 uncultured bacterium | reverse complement strand
AAACGTTTATACAGTCTATATAGTGCGTGTCAAAGCAATTTTGCCGATCTACTTAGGCTTCGGTGGCAAAGGTGCCAGGATCCACACCCCAGTTACACCAGGTCACAGCCTGCCGAGCCGATCCCAGATCTGGGGGCACCCGCAACACATGGATAAAGCTTGTACTAGGACAGGTCATCTGCAATAACCGGATCGGCTCCACATCCACTGCTTGGGGGATCTGGAACAGCTCATACTCCCGCCAGCTGTCTAACCGCTCCGCCCCCAACTCCTGCAGGATCCGACCGTAGCCAAGGGCTTGGATCAACACCCGCTTTAGCTCAACGTTATCCTCCTCCAGCAACCACTCTGACCGCCACTGGGCCGGATGATCCCAATACTTCTGAGGTAGAAACACCCCATGGTGGGCGTAGACATAGAGATTGGATCGGGCATAGGCGATCGCGGGCTCTCCCTCCCCATGCAGTTGGCCCTCAGCATCCAGACGGATCCGGGTGGGACGGGGACAGAGGATCGCCACCTTCGGAAAGGCCCACCACCAGCCACAGGCTCGACAGGTGGCCAGGATCCCCTCCAACATGCCCAGGTTGAGGCCCAGGCTCTCCTTCAAAAAGCTCATGCGGATTATCCGCCAGAAATCCACCCCAAACACCTGCCGATGGATCTCCCGGATCCCTTTACTGACCCGATAGTGCTGATGATCGAGAAACTCCGCCTCCAGGGTGGCATTCAGCTCCGTCTCCACCTGATGTGAGGTAAAGCTCCAGATCTGTCCAGACGTGGTCAACCGTTGCCGAGTTGCCTCATCCCCCTGAGCCCCCAACTGCCGGAGCGCCTCTTGCCCCAACTCCTGCAGGATCACCTGAGTGGCCTTATCCAACACCTGATCCCGTAGCACCGGACGCAACGACAGAGCACCCTGGGGATCCACAGACGGCCAGACATAGCTCTGTAGCGGTTTCCAGACAGAGGGTAGCTCCAACCGATCCAGATATTTCCGCCCCTGGGCCACGATCCAGCTGGCGATCACCCCCTGTAATGGTCCATTCAACCAGATCAGATGCTGAGGCTCGGGCTTACCCACACAGCGATAGGATCGACAAACCGACTCCTCGATCGCCGCCACATCGGTCTCGGTGCTGACGGTCACCTGGGCCCAGTCCGTCAGGGTGTCCATGAGTTGGGACTGATCCGAGGGCGAAAGCTGCTGCAACATGGATCTAGATCGGAGATGATCCTCCCCAGTCTAATCAGGATCGGTGAGGGACCTTAACTGCCGTAATGATTGGAGAATCCCGAGATCAAGGCTTCCATGGGTGCAACACTGGGATCCCCAAGCTCGGCTTGAGCTTCTTGAGAGACCTGATGCACGATCTCATCTGATAAACCCAGCTTCTGCACCAGTTGCGTAAAGGCCTCCTGTTCCTGGACATTGACCAGAGGCTCCTCAGGCGAGCGGGCACTGGCGGCGATCACCAGATAGCCCAGTTTGAGGATCAGCCGTCGATCGGATTCATCCGGCAGCTTCGGCAGCACCTCATCGATGGGGATCTGCTGGTCGAAGTAATCACAGATCTCCTGGGTAATGGTCTGTTGTTGCTCGGGGGTGGCAGCGAAGCGTTGGGAGAGTTGGTTCGCCATCAGATCGATCTCGGCGGGCTCCAGCACCCCGTCGGACCAGGC
>CAYSEO010000586.1:0-1685 GCA_964429885.1 uncultured bacterium | reverse complement strand
GTAGATCGGCAAAATTGCTTTGACATGCACTATGTAGCCTGTATAAACGTTTTTGTTGATCGACTTACTAGTGGTTAGATAGACCATCAACAGGTTTAGGTACCCTTTGCCTATGAGGAGGGCCTGACCGCAGAAAGGTCAGCAGACCCACGATGTATCCCCACTGGTAAGCGCTCGCACATCGTCTCTCAAGATCTAAGGGTTCCTCGCCAGCAAAAAAAAGATTGATGAATTGTTGAGGTGTTTCAAGAAACTGACGTAACGCAGTAATTCCCAGTCGTATCCTTTGCCTGGTCGGAACAGAGTCACGATAGAAAAGGAGGATAGCATCAGATATCCCTTGCCAGTAAGTTCTGCGCAGAAACCAGCGAGGATGCAGTCGGGTGCTGGGAATATGGTGTCGAACCTTGATCTGTGGATCGTAATAGAAGACGTACCCGAGATTCTGGATCTGGTGCTTTACCAATGGTTCTTCATTGGATAGTAGGTTCTTCCCCTTGCGGCCTAAACTAACCTCAAATCCTCCAACACTCTCCAAGAGATGTCTGGGAAATGCCATATTCGCTCCTACAATATGCTGATTATCTTCTAGGACAATGCGAGAAGCTGCCAGATCGAAAATACTGAGCCAAGGGATCAGTGCATCGGATAGCCATGGGGGTCTCTCTGCTTCCCAGATCGGACTAACCTGACCGCATATTCCTCCTGGTTGAGGGCTGATGCTAACAAAGCTCTTGAGGATCTGTTCTAGCCAGTCCGGATCGGCTACCGCATCATCATCCAAATAAGCAATATACTCTGCTCTAGCCTTCTGCCACCCTCGATTCCTAGCTCGAGATAGACCCCGAACCGGCTCACTGCAGTATCGTAGGTGAGGTAACTTGTTGCTAGCAGTCTGGATAACCTGCTGTGTAGAATCCGTGGAGCCATTATCGACAACTATGATCTCGAACTCCTGAGGAGACAGAGTTTGAGCAGCCAAACTCCGTAAAGCCTTTTGTAGATAGTCTGCTCGATTGAGAGAACAGATGATTGCGGCAATACGAGGTCTCAAGCACCCTCCTATCCCAAGATAAGCACTCTTGGAGAACATGAACGCTTCATTTATATCCTGATCAAGAAATGATCGCAACTGTAGGATTCTCCATCAGCCAGTTCTGGATCAGGACAGCATCCTCTAGGGTCTAAGTGGGGTAATCCCTTCCGCCTTGGTCCCATCTTCGCTCCAGGTAAAAAATCCTCACTCCAGATCTGCTGACGAGGGTGAAATAGAGACATCATTCTCCCAGTTACCGGATCAAGACTCTCGATGGCATCAGTTTTGTACTCGTTGCAGGTGCGACAGGCCAGACAGAGGTTGTCAAAGACAGTCGTTCCACCCTCAGTGAGTTCCCTCTCTTGATGGGCCTCAAGCAGGTGGCCATAGTGCTCCATCTCTATCCCAAGCCGGGGAGAGGCGAGGATGAAAGCGATTCCAGGTTCTCTCACCGGAGCCTCTTGGCCTGTATAATCAATGTATAAACTCATAAACTCAAAGTTCTACACTATGATCACTCAGAAAGTTAGATCCTGGGGTAACTCTTTGGGGATCCGGCTCCCTCAAGCCATTCTGCAACAGATCGGCATCACGGAAGGATCCACAGTTTCTCTTTCGATCGAAGGGAATCGTGTGGTTATCTCCCCAA
>CAYSEO010000585.1:0-1700 GCA_964429885.1 uncultured bacterium | reverse complement strand
AGTTCGCCACCCAGGAGGATCGCGAGATGCCCCAGGTGACCTTCCAGGACTGGATCTATCCTGCCCTGCCCATCGGTCCACAACAATGGCGTGCCTTCCTGCCCACCTCTCCCCTGGATAGTCCTGGTGTAAAACCGATCCGGATCCAGGGCCTGGGCCTCGATCAAACCCTGGAGGTCAACCTCACCGACCGTAGCTTCCCCACCCAACGGCTTCAGCTCTCCCCCAGCATCGCCAATCTGGAGGCTACCGAGATCGAGCTACAACGGGTCAATGCCTTCCGAGAGCAGATCTCTTTGGAGAGACATTGGCAAGGCTTCTTTCGACCTCCCAGCCCAGGGGCCGTGACCGCCATCTATGGGGTGCGCCGCTACTTCAACGGGGTGTTTGCTGAGAACTATTATCACCGGGGCATCGATTACGCTAGCGCCTTTGGGTGACCGATCACCGCGCCCGCCGCCGGTCGAGTGGGATTGGTGGGATTAGAGTCAGAGGGCTTCCGGATCCATGGCAATACCGTCGGCATCGATCATGGCCATGGGGTGACCAGCGTGTTCCTCCATATGAGCCGGATCGATGTCCAGGAAGGAGATCTCGTGGAAGCGGGTCAGGTAATTGGGGGGGTGGGAGCTACGGGGCTGGTGACCGGGCCTCATCTGCATTGGGGACTATTCGTCAATGGGGTCTCTGTGGATCCCGTGCCCTGGATGCATCTGGAGATGAGATAAGTCCTCATCCGGTTGATCTGCGCTCACCCTAGAGCCGGATCCCGTTCCACTCCGTGATCCAGCACCTGATAGTAGAGATCTTTGTATCCCACCCGCAGCGTGGGACTGGCATTGCCTAGCTTGGCGATCCGGGTGCGAGCACTGTAGGAGCTGAACACCTCATACTCATCCCCCTCAAAGAAGAAGGAGGACACATCGGAGAGCTCCTCTCCCCCCAATAGATGCCACCGATCCTGAGTGAACTCGAATAGATAGTGAGCTTTATCCAGCACCGCTGAGGGTCGATCCATGATGGCGTCGATCTCTCCCACAAAGGGGGTCTTGTCTCCCGGTTTAACGGTGACTCGGATGTCTCGATACTTACACCCACGACTGCGCTTACAGAACCGGATCGATTCCATACGGGCAGCGATCGTCTGTAACCGCTGCTCCGCCTCCATTTGCATGATCGAGTCTGACGGGATCTGAGCAGATTGGGGGTCCTGAACGGGCGTTGCCCCCACGGACTGACCCCAGATCGCCAACAACAACGCGACCGCGATGAGTAAACGAAAGAGCCGCAATACGGGATGACAGAGGAGAGAGAGCAGAGATCGAAGTGTCATGTGTCCCAGATATCTTATAAAGGTTGTTTGGAGTCTAGCGCAGCCCAGACAGATCCCAGTCAGGTCTCTCAATGCCCGCTCAAGATCCTTAAGTTCCCCCAAATGCTTGTGCAGATCCCCAGATGCCGCTATGCTTACCCGTCAGTGTCTTGATGACAAGATCTGTGCAACTGCGTATCTACGTTCCCCCCCATCCCCTGATCAAGCACTGGCTGGCCATCGCCCGTGATGCTCAGACCCCCATGCCCCTGTTTCGTACCGCCATGCAAGAGCTGGGTCGCTGGCTCACCTATGAGGCCATGCGGGAGTGGCTCCCCACTCAGCCCCTCCAGATCCAGACCCCTCTCGATCAGGTGGACGGTGAGGT
>CAYSEO010000584.1:0-1739 GCA_964429885.1 uncultured bacterium | reverse complement strand
TCGAGGTCTCTTTTCTGCCCCTCAGGTGATCGTCACTCTGCCCTTGGGGGTGCTGCAGCAGGGAACGGTAACGTTTCGACCCCCGTTACCCCCCCAGAAACAAGGCGCGATCCAACGGCTACAGATGGGTACTCTCAACAAGCTGGTGCTGAAGTTCCCACAGCCCATCTGGCCCGATCACCTACATCGTCTGGGACAGCTCAAGTCCACGGCGGCGGAGACCATTGAGTTCTGGAACTATCAGCGTTATACCCAGCAGCCCATTCTAGTGGCACTCCTGGGGGGAGATCAGGCGCGGCAGTTGGAGACCATGACACCGGATCAGGGGCTCAGCCATGTCATGACCGATCTGCGTCACATCCTTGGGGAGACAATTCCCGATCCCGTGGCAATGATCCAGACCAGCTGGCAGGGGGATCCATTCAGCCGAGGCTCCTACTCCCATGTGGCCCCCGGAGCTCGGATCGAGGACTACGATCTAATGGCTGAGCCTGTGCAGGAACGGTTGTTGTTTGCGGGAGAGGCCACCCATCGGCTCCACCCCTGTACCGTCCATGGGGCCTATCTATCAGGCATCCGAGAAGCCCAACGGCTGTTGCAGATCCAGGGATCCCATTCCTCCCATCGAGAGACAGTCCCAGTCTGAAGGACTACAGAGCCCAACTTAGGATCTCCGGATCCACATTGCCACCGGAGAGCACGACCCCTACCCGTTGGCCCGCCACCGGGAGGTGAAGACAGGTGTGCGATGGATGAGGGAGCCAATGCGCCGATCGGCTTCCTGGATCTGGGACAAGGTAAGCGGCAGCTGAGACTGACCCATGATGAACGGCCCATTGACCTGTAGATCTCATTATCCATAGATCTCATTCTGAGAGGACAATGAGCTGAACGCCCATGTTGATGCGGTCACGCTGTCGGAAATCCACGATCCAACAGTGGAGACAGGGTCGATGAGTGTCCTTGTTCTGGAGCAACAGATCCCAGATCCCAAGCTCGCTACTCTGCGTAGATTAGCTATTCACCCAGCAATAGAAGGGATCCCATGGTACTGACCGGCCTGTTTCACGTCGCCATAAAAACTCACGAACTGAACGCCACCGTCCAGTTCTACACGGAGATCTTGGGGTTGAAGGAGGTGGATCGACCCGCCTTTGGCTTTCCGGGAGCTTGGTTGGCCACCCCCACACCTGGAGCTCAGGCGATCTTTCATCTTTATGCAGGGGGACCCGCTTTGGGTCCTGCAGGGCAGGCTCCGGTGGGTACTGCCGCCATCGATCACATCTCCTTGAGTGCTGTGGGGTTTCAGGGCTATCGACGCCGGATCGCCGCAGCCGGAATCTCCTGGCGAGAGTTCATCGTGCCCCACACCTCTCTGTGGCAGCTGTTTGTCTACGATCCCAATGGAGTCCTGTTGGAGCTCACCTTTGAAGGACGGGCGGAAGCCGATCCAGCTCCGGATCTCTCCCCTGGACGGCGCTATGAAGCAGGAGTCTCCTTCTTTGATGCTCGGGAGTACGACTGCTATCGCTAGGCCCGACTCAAGGGACTCAACCAATCACCTGTGGTGGTCATATCAGCCTGCTCTTCTAGCTCCTCAGGCAAGGTAATCACCCAGTTGATGGACCGAAACAAGTTGATGATCTGATCCCGCCCATAGCCCCGCTCGTAGAGCATGCGCACTAATCTCACCTTCCACTCTAGCCGCCCCTGCGGATCCTGACGGGTTCTCTGGGCCT
>CAYSEO010000583.1:0-1745 GCA_964429885.1 uncultured bacterium | reverse complement strand
CCAGCATGTCGAAGCTCAATAACGTCACCACCGGCAGCATCTATCAGGCAGTGATCAATAAGGAACGACGGGGGGATTATCAGGGAGGCACGGTACAGGTGATCCCCCATATCACAGGTGAGATCCGGGAACGGATTCGGCGAGTCTCCGATGATACCCATCCCGATGTAGTGATCGTGGAGGTGGGGGGCACTGTCGGGGATATCGAGTCCCTGCCCTTTTTGGAGGCGATCCGGCAGTTTCGTAAGGATGCCGGTCGGGAGAATGTGTTGTATCTACATGTCACCCTGGTGCCCCTGATCCAGGCGGCGGGGGAGATGAAAACCAAGCCCACTCAGCATTCGGTCAAGGAACTGCGCTCCATTGGGGTGCAGCCGGATATCCTGATCTGTCGCTGCGGGGAGCCGCTCCATCCTGGCATCAAGGAGAAGATCTCGGAGTTTTGTGATGTGCCGGAGGAATGTGTGATCCAGGCCCAGGACGCCCCCAGCATCTACGATATCCCCCTGATCATGGAGCGAGAGGGATTGGCTTTTCAGGTGCTCCAGATCTTGGCCATGGAGCAACGACAGCCAGATCTGCGCCATTGGGAACAGTTGGTGGAACGGCTACATCGTCCCCAACATCGAGTGGAGATCGCCATTGTAGGCAAGTATGTGCGGCTCAGTGATGCTTATTTATCCGTAGCGGAGGCTTTACGTCATGGAGCAGCAGCCTTGAACTCGGAGGTGGAGATCCGTTGGGTTTCAACCGAGGATATCGAGGTTCAGGGTCCGGAGATTTTGTTGGCTCAGGTGGATGGCGTGATCGTGCCAGGGGGCTTTGGTCCTCGGGGCATTGAGGGTAAGGTGCAGACGGCTCAGTATGCGCGGGAGCGGGGATTGCCTTTCCTAGGACTGTGCCTGGGTATGCAGTGTGCGGTGATCGATTGGGGGCGCCAGTTGGCCCATTTGGAACGGGCGAATAGCTCTGAGTTCGATGCCGATACTCCCAACGCGGTGATCAGTTTATTGCCGGAGCAGAAGGATGTGGAGGATCTGGGGGGCACGATGCGGCTGGGGCTCTACCCCTGTAAGCTGCAGGCCAATACCCTGGCTGCACGGCTGTATGGAGAGACGGTGATCTATGAACGGCATCGCCATCGTTATGAGTTCAACAATGCCTACCGCAACCTGTTCATGGACTCCGGATACGTGGTGAGTGGGGTCTCTCCTGATAACCGACTGGTGGAGATCATTGAGCTGCCAGAGCATCCCTATTTCATCGGCACCCAGTTTCACCCTGAGTTCAAATCTCGCCCCAGTGCTCCCCATCCCCTGTTCATGGGCCTCATCGAGGCTGCTCTCAATCAACGGGGCTATGGCAGGACTCCCGCTCTCCAACTCCAGGAGATCCCCAGAGGACTCCCCTGGGATCGGGCTGCTGATCCGGGCCTGGTGACGGGATAGTGTGCAGTGAAAGGAGACTTGATCATGGAGGTCGCTCGCGAGAAAACCTCGAAGACATTTCGGAAGCTGCAGTCCCATCTGCGCTGTCTGGCGGGTCGGGCTATCCAGGATTACGCCATGATCGAGGCGGGGGATCGGGTGATGGTCTGTCTGTCAGGGGGCAAGGACTCCTATACGATGCTGGATCTGTTGCTGAGTTTGCAGCGGCGAGCTCCGGTTTCCTTTGAGATCCTGGCGGTGAATTTAGATCAAAAGCAACCGGGGTTTCCAGCCCATATTCTGCCGGAGTATTTGGCT
>CAYSEO010000582.1:0-1763 GCA_964429885.1 uncultured bacterium | reverse complement strand
CAGATCCGTAATAGGTTTAAACTGGGGGCGCGGATCTTGAGGGGGTGGCTGTAGATTCGAGGTCACCGGGGGTGAGGAGCCAGAGCTCAAGGGCAGATCTCGATAGACCGTGTGGAACCCATGGCTGGCCCGTAACTCCGCCACAAAGATCGGGCTGCGGTAGAAGCTGGGATCATAAGCCTCCACCACCACGTGATAGTTGGTCCCCCCAAAGCCAAAGGCATTCACCCCGGCTCGTCTGGGGGTGGGCTGATGGTGTTCCCAAGGGATCAAAGTCGTGTTGAGGGTAAAGCCATTGCCCTGTAGATCGATCTTGGGATTGGGGGTGTTGAAGTTGAGGGTTGGCGGGATCTGACCCGTGCTGACGCTCATGACAGCTTTGATCAGGCCAGCCACTCCAGCAGCGCCTTTCAGGTGACCAACCATGGACTTGACAGAGCCCAGATGAACTGGCGGTCTCCGATTTCCATCGCCAAAGATCTGCACCAGGGAGTCGAACTCGATCACATCCCCCACAGGGGTTGAGGTGCCATGGGCCTCCAGGAATCCAACGGTCTTGGGATCGATCCCGGCATCCTCATAGGCTCGCCGGATGGCCAACTGTTGTCCCTGGGAGCTGGGAGCGGTGATCCCCTTGCCCTTGCCATCGGAGGCACTCCCCACTCCCCGGATCACAGCTTGGATCGGATCCCCGTCCGCCTCAGCCTCCCGGAGTCGCTTCAAGATCACGATCCCGGCTCCTTCTCCCATGACAAAGCCATCGGCAGCAGCATCGAAGGGACAGCTCTTGTCCGCTGACAGGGCATGGGTCTTACAGAAGCCCACATAGGCACTGGGGGACATGTTGGTATCCGATCCTCCAGAGATCACCATATCCGCCTCACCCAGCCGCAGACATTTGACGGCATGATCAATCGCCGCTAAGGATCCCGCACAGGCCGCATCCAGCACCACATTGCCCCCTTTCAGATCGAAGCAGAAGGCCACTCGACCCGCAACCACATTGGGTAATCCCCCAGCGGTGGTGTCTTCGGAGGTGGTGAGGATGTCTTTGGCGATGGAGGCGCGGGCCTGATCCAGGATCTGCTGCTGGATCTCGGCAGGCAAGCTCTGAAACACCTCCGTCCTCTGGATGTGACTGGCGATCTGATCAAAGAACAACCTGGGAGCACCCCGATCGGAGAACTCTGGCAGGGAGGTACCGATGATCACTTTCACCCGCTCTCGATCAAAAGGACGTTTGTCGTAACCACTATGGGCAAAGGCTTCACGGGTGGCCAGCAGTGCCAGCTTCTGAGCCCGATCCATCTGAGCTGCAGTCTTGGGGGGGATCCGGAACTCCAGGGGCTTGAAGGGTACCTCCGGCACAAAGGCGCCGATCTTGGAGTAAGTCTTCTCCTCCCGCTGCCGATCGGGATCGTAGAACACATCCACATCCCAGCGGTAGTTAGGTCCCTGGGGGATCTCTCGGACAGCACTATGGCCCGATAGCAGATTCTGCCAGAATTCCGCGATCGAGCTGGCGTCCGGTAATAGGCCACCGATGCCAATGATCGCGATCGGATCCAGCAGCAGGGGTCGCTGATCGATCAGATCCAACCCTGGCTGATCCTGTGGCATGGGGAGAGTGACCGGAGGAGACTCGGCTGGGACCTGAGGTTGGGTGACTGGGAGCGAGGGTGTGGATGGGGGGGCTGCGATCGTCACTGAGGGAGTGGGATCTGTAGAAACTGGGGTCGAGACCTGGGGATCCACAGTCAAGT
>CAYSEO010000581.1:0-1774 GCA_964429885.1 uncultured bacterium | reverse complement strand
ATCCCCGTACTTGGCCAGGATCCGCCTCTGAGCATCGATCTCTAACTCCAACATCACCTGGTAGAGATCCAGCTGCTCCGACACCTCCATCTCAGGCCAACGGGCTAGGTTCTCCTCACTCAACCGGCCTACCTTGTCCGCCAACCTCTCATCCGCGATCTGCTCCAGGTGCGACGCCTCCTCGGCCAATGCTCGACTCGGATCCCCTCCCTGCCGGAAGAAAATCTCCGCCTCCAACCCGTCTTCCCCTTGCCGGATCACCGTCACCGCATCCGCTGGTAGTCTGCGGAGCCGCATCAGTAAATTGATCTAAATCCCGTCCACGTTGAGACCTGTAGTTCCCCGGAAAGGTGCTCAGAACTCCTGAAACCCTTGTCCCGTGAGGATCTTAGAGAGAGGGAAACTATGGTTTTCTAGCTGGACGGGGTTTAGTTTCTGGGGCACTCCTGTTCTGACTGAGCCAAGGGTGTTAGCAAACTCAAACTGCTCGGGAAATACCTCCTGCTCCAAAAACTGCTAAGATCAAACTAGCAAAAGGAGGTAAAGTATGGGAACTGCTCATCTAGAGTATCTGCTGTCTTGTGCTGCCGAAGTCGGGCTAAAACCAGATCAATTTAAGCCCATCTTAGATGATAGTCTCAAGGAATTGGTCAGTGAACAAGTTAAGGTAAACTTTGGGAACACGATTCGGTGTAGGTTCTGGTCACCGACAAATTATATGCCTGATTTAGTAGCAACTGGACATCGATTCAAAGATTCTGAGGGTTGGAAACGTTTAGTATACATCTGCCCAGATCCAGATGAGTCTGTCTGGTTTATTTGCGAGGATTGGGGAAAAGAAGGTATCCTCATCTTTGCAGGTTCCCCAAGTACTATTGAGCAGGTGCTCGGCAATTCCCATGGTTTTGAGTACTTTCTTGTATCATCGCAATATGATTGGTTGATAGGAGAAGAAGATCACGGGGTTCTATTTGCAGTGGGTGAGTTAGTTGCATCAAAACTGCTAAGCTTAATTGCCTAAGACAAATACTGTCTCTGCTTAACTCAGAGTTCCTCTGGTGACCGGAACACTGTCAAGGATGATATGTCCCCTCACTGCTCCCCCCGATTTACGCTTTCCTGGTGACTGATAACCCACATGGGGATCTGCAGGTCCATCTGAAGATGGGACTAAGACTGGATCGTCGATGTTAACTTCTGCTCCTCTCAATGGTCCATTCTCAACTCTCCACTCCACCGGAAACGTTTTTCCAAATTTATCCCGTCCTGTTTTCGTAACGCGGAATTGATCTCGAGGGACACCTACTCGTGAGAATGCTTCCTCCAGAGCTCTATTCATAACCTCATACTCGTTACCTTCTAATCCTCTCCAGTCAAGATCCACTCTTGGATTGAACATCCAATTCGAACCTGCTATTGCTTGTGGAGGAGCTTGATTAAACAAACGAGGTGGCCGATCTGGATCCAACCAATCGGGCCTGACGCTTGGATCCTTGAAGGCTTCATCAACTTGTTGCAGCCTTAGATCCAGAGTTAATAGCCTCTCTTGGATCTCGGCGACAATATCAGGATCCCCTCTATACTTGGCCAGGATCCGCCTCTGAGCATCGATCTCTAACTCCAACATTGCCCGATACAGATCCAGCTGCTCAGGCACATCCATCTCTGACCACCGAGCCAGATTCTCCTCACTCAGCTTCCCTACCTGGCCCGCTAACCTCTCATCCGCGATCTGCTCCAGGTGAGCAGCCTCCTCCGTCAATGCCTTTCTCGG
>CAYSEO010000580.1:0-1778 GCA_964429885.1 uncultured bacterium | reverse complement strand
TTCAGATCCAGTCGTTCCAGATCCACCTCTACGGTGTCCCCCTCAACACGGCAGGCTTTTCGAGGGTGGTTCGCGTTCTGGGGAGGGCTGAGTTTCTTGACCAGTTCATCCAGAGACAGGATCATCCGGTCTTCCTCCACATACCGGACATCGCTGCCATCCAGATCTTGGATCCATGCCCCTGGGGTTCTCTGAGCTGGCCAGCTAGCCTCCGGAGCCACCACGATCCCGCTCATCTCCTTGTTGGTGCCATAGGCTCGATAACGGATCTGCTCTCCCACCTCCATAACCGCCCAAGTTTTTAGGATTGTCGTCACTTCGTCACCTACACCCCTCAAAGCCTGATCCTGAGCGGGTTCCAGTGGGTGACGAACTTTCGTCACTTCTTCGTCACCTGTCGTCACTCCCCCACCCTCTGCTGCCGGATCCGACATGTCGCCGCTGGCTCGACCGTTGACGAAAGTGACGACCGATTGACGAAACGTCGTCACCTCCTCAGTGCCTCTCTGGGCCTGGGTTCCAGCCTGCGAGTGACGAAGTGACGAACATAATGAGATCGCGTACTGGGGTGAGCTTGGGGATTGTCCGTTGGCCTGGGCATAGCCGAGGGAAACCAATCGGCTCATGAAGTCTCTCAGCTCCTGAGTTCCTGGCTTCTCCTTGGTCGGCCACCAAGCCCGCACCCGCTTGGCCTCGATCCATCCCGCTCCCCTGAACCGATTGCAGAACTTCAGCATCCGCTGCACCTCTGGGGTGCTACCGTCCTGACCGATCTCGGCGAACAGTTGTCGGGTCTGTCCTGAGAGCCAGTGGCCCAGTTGGATTCCCTTCTTCAGAGTCTCGGTGGGGATCACCTCAGTGGGTTCAGTTCCAGCCAAAGCCGCCTCGATGCAGTGGAGGATGATCGCTAACCGGGCTGCCCGTTCTCTACCTTTGGGGAATGTGGCCCGCAGGAGGTGAGCCGGTTCCAACACCTTGAGCCGCTCGCTGTGCCTGTGCCATCGGTTCCAGAGTTGGATCCCAGCCGAGTTGAGGTGGAAGGTCATGGGCGGCAGAGCTCGGAGGTTGCGGTAGAGGTGGGTGAGCAGGGGCAAGAGATTGATCTCAGGCCCCGACCCGATCTCAGGCATCTCCGTCAGGGGCACCCGCACCCAGGTGAACCGAGGCCAGAAGCCATCCTCAACCGAGTCATCTTTGCCCAACATCCGTTCCAGCACCATCGGTTGGATGCTGCCCATCAGACTGACCCTGGGATGCTCCACATGGATCCGGGGGCTGCCCTTGCGGTTGACCTTGACCGGCTTGCCATCGTAGAGACTGAGCCAATGTTGCCGATCGGCTCCTCGCCCTGAGCGATAGCTGTTCTGAGAGTTGACCAGGGCCGCAGGCTCATCGGAGATCACCGGCAGACCATGCCCCGGTTGTTTCTGCAACACCTGCACCAACGCTTCAATGGTCAGATCGCTGAGGTAGAACTCCTCTTGCTGGGGCTCCTGGGGCGGATCTTCCTCCCGTTCCTCCTTGGGTGTGTTCTCCCACTCAACCAGATCCTGTTTGTACTGAGCCAGGGCCTCCTCATAGGCTTCATCCGCTTCCCGTTGCAGTTGGCTCAGGGGGAAGGCAAGGGCATTGATGACCGGGGACTTGGCGGATCCGCTCTCCCCCACCAGGCCGAGCCAGAGGATCGCCGGGATATTCCAGCCAGTCCAGCCCATGGAGAGTTGCACACCGGAGGGAAGCATAGCGGCGGCCACCGCGAGCAGGGACATGACATAGAG
>CAYSEO010000579.1:0-1782 GCA_964429885.1 uncultured bacterium | reverse complement strand
TATGGCACAGGCGTGATTTGAACACGCGACCAAGGGCTTATGAGTCCACTGTGGCAGTTTCTAGAAGTCTCTCCTAGCAAGGGTTTTAGCCATCATCTGAAAAACCTTCACCACAAGCTTCACCAGATCTAGAGTCCACCTGAGTCCCTTTGAGTCCACATTGGTGAGGGGCGAGCAAGGTTCTATTTGTCCCCTGCTCTACCTGTTGGGACGCTCCAGTCCTCTACCTCCACTAGGCCGGTTCGTAAGAAATCACTGACATTCATCGTCACGACGGTGTAGCTCAAGAGGTGAGCTATGGCCGCGATCCGGCAATCTCTCGTTCCGACTCGCTTGATTTGGGGGGATAGGGTCTTGAAGACAGCCTCAGCTTCCTCTGTGTATGGCAGCACCTGGAATTGGTGGAGAGACTCAAATAGGAAGAGCAGGTTGTCATAGGCGGCAGTCACAGTTGATCTCTGCCTAGACTGATTGATGGAGGCTAGGGCTCCTTTGAGAACCTCCTCAATGGTGATGGCTGTAGTGAATAAGTGCTCAGGAGGCTCGCTCAGGATTCGCTGGGAGAGCTGGGGTGAGGTTCGTCTCCGATCTAGGAAGGTGCTGACAACGTTGGTATCCAGTACGTACACCTACTGGAGCTCCTCATCTGTCAGACTGGCCAGATACTCTCTGTCCTCTTCTCTGGCTTTGTGGATCGCTGCCAAGGTGGCTTCCCAGGCTTCTCCCTCCATCGTGCCAGCAACCTTAGCCAGTGGGTGATCTGGAATAGGTTCCTTTGCCTGCCTCGTATCAGGGGGTGGGGTGGGGTGAGGGTGAGTCATAGCGATTGGATTCGAGTAGTGCTGATCTGATCCTAGCTTGCGGTCCACCCAGGCCGATTCATCGCTTGAGCAAAGGTCATGGGGTCCTCTGCTCGACCATCCTCAATCAGAACCTCTTCGGGCTAGGATCCCAGGTGGATACTCTCAGGGCCGAAACATGAGTCTGACATTGGAGAAAGAAGCTCCCCCACTGCAACAGGACGAATCCGGTGCCATCCGGGTGGGTCAGTCTCGTGTGCTTCTGGAGCTTGTGATCCGGGCCTTTCAGGATGGTGCAGCGGCGGAGACTATTGCCCAGCGCTACCCAACTCTGGACCTAGCCGATGTATATGCCACTATCGGCTACTACCTCCGACATCAAGAAGAGGTCCATGCCTACTTGGAGCAACGAGAGCAGCAGGCTAAGGAGGTTCAGCACCGTCTGTCTCAGATTCAGCCGGATCTAGCTCAGATCCGAGCTCGGTTGCTGGCTCAGAAGCGGAGCTGAGTTCTGGTGCTGAGGTTTCTGAGTGACGAGAACTTCAACGGGGATATCGTGCGTGGCTTGTTCCTCCGTCAACCTGATCTGGATCTGGTGCGCGTTCAGGAAATGGGCCTGCGAGAGGACGATGATCCGACCATCTTGGCTTGGGCTGCGGAGCAAGATCGCATCCTTCTGACGCACGACCGGGCTACCATGCCTGACTTTGCCTACGCTCGGCTCTCAAGGGAAGAACCTATGGATGCGGCTATAGCGATGATGTGACCAGGCTGCAAAGGATGGGGATCCACTCCTGGGGCTGGGATCCTTATTGGTTCCCCCACACTCCCAAGCAGCCTTGCGATATTGTGACCTGCCTGTTTGTGCTGAATGGGATCTTGCATCGTGAGGAGAGGATAGCTGTCTTGCAGGAATGCTGGTCACTGACAAAAAGATACCTGGTGATCAGTGGTAGGGTGCCGCCTGTATTCGGTGGACAAT
>CAYSEO010000578.1:0-1782 GCA_964429885.1 uncultured bacterium | reverse complement strand
CCACCTGGCAGTTCACTGAAACTGAATATAATGAAACGGCTAACTCTGCAAATACTGATTGGACAAGACCAATCAAAAAGATCCCGTAGACCATAAATTTCCAGAGTGTTTTCATAATGGTAGCCTCCGGTTATCTCTACTAGAGTTAAGAGTTAAGTAGCCCTCCAGGGTTCCAGACCATCATATCTTGCTCTGGCGAGGCTGATCGCTGATAAGCTGTGATGGCTCAACTCTGGACCTCAATCCTCCATGAGTACTACGCTTCTGATGGGTAGGATCTTGCCTCCAGCATTGCAGAGAGCGGATCGGAGGGGAATCAGATGCCCTGTGGGCCGCCAAGGGCGAACGGGCCAGGATGGGGATCCCTAGGGGTTGGGTTCGTCAAGCGCTCGTGATCCCGCAGGACCCAGTCGGGGATCTCAGGGTGTTCAGCCATCAGGATCCGCCTGTGAGCACTTCGATCAGCAACGGGGCCACATCCTTAAGCAGAGGGATCAGGACCGCCACCACCGCAGCCGTCGTCACCACAGTACGAGTGAAACCGAGGGTATCGCGTGAGAGCTGGAAGAATCGCTCATCCCAGCGCTTAACCTCTTGCTGGAATTCCTCCCGAGTCTCGCGGATCTCTTGCCGGAACTCTTCCCGAGCCTCCCTCAGCTCGTTCTGGAACTCCTCTCGACTATTCCTGACTTCCTGCCGGAGCTGTTGCACTTCGGTCAACACCTCGGTCAACACCTCCGCTAGGGACGGATCCGGTTTATTGGGCGCGTTAGTTCCTTGCATAGGTTTCCTCCGATAGCATCAATCGCGAACAAGTAGATTTAGATCCTGGACTGTGTGGGCCTGTTTCAAATGGAGCTAGTAGCCGCTGTCTTCATCCCACACCACCTCAAACAGCTCATCGAGGCTTCTGATCCCAAAATGCATCATCAAGGCCTCGATGGTATGGACGTCGATCGCCCTGAAGTGTGAGCGGTAGATTTTGCCCACAGTAGTAGGACTCAGGCCCGTCTTCACAGCCAGAGTCTTCTGGTCGATGCCCTCTTTCTCCATGAGAGCTGGCAACTTGCTTTTTAACCTCATCTCTCAACTCTACAACACTACAATAACACACTTGTAGAAGTGACGCTACTATGCTCGTAGAAGAATGTTGACGCGATGCTAGTAGCATGTCATCATAAAGATGTGGGGAAGGTAAGCAGTTACAGAGTAACCCCCGCAGCAGGTATAGCCCCGGTTGTCCCAGTCAATTCCCCAAACTCATAGTTAAGGAGTCCCCACATGATCACCACTGCGTTCGTGTCAGCGGCGACTTGTCGCATCCGCACCAAGCTGATCCCCCTGGCTGACGGCATCACCATGGCCGCCCCTTCTCCTCTCACGGCTGTACTCTGGCACCATAACGGCGGCACCGAAAAGGTGATTGGCTACCTGCCTGGAGAATACCCAATGCCTGACGACACTGACGAGACCTACTTCACTCTCAACGAGCCCGGTGCCCTGGCCCAAGAAGAGGCCGATGCCCTGGAGTGGGAACGCCACCACCGTCCCGCCGTCGTCTGTCCCTGGGATCTGCCTGGAGCTGATCAGCCTTTGACCCAAAGCCAACAAGCCATCTTCACTCCCGACCCAGTCACCCCTGATGGAGAAAACGGAGTGGCCTAGCCCCTGAGTCCTGTCCTCGGCTCGCGCTGGGGGCACAACACCTACCGAGAGGATCGATGTTCTCCAAGCCAAGCAACCTGGACACGCTCCAGGGGCGGCTCCATTTCTGTGTCCAGG
>CAYSEO010000577.1:0-1788 GCA_964429885.1 uncultured bacterium | reverse complement strand
GATGTACCTCTATCTGGCCCGCGCTCTGCAGCTCCTGGATCGCCCCCCTGCTGGAGATGAGGATGAGGATATCACCGTGATGCAGTTTACGGCGGAGGCCCTCTCTCAGCGGATCCTGCAGGCTAATGATGCGGATGCCAAGACGATCGCCTGTTTCTTTCGGGCTCAACAGTTTCTGGCCCAGTCGGGATCCTCAACTTGAAGCTCCCGGAGTGACCCAGTTGATAAGACAATGACCGATCATCACGACCGATCCTGATTCAACAGGAGTGATACAACGGTAAGGCGAACGATCTAGAGCAGTCCGGGAGAGCACCGTGTCGTCCTCCGATCCACCCATCCCCCTCAAGGCCTATCTGGGGATCATCGAGCTGACCTTCGAGCGAGGCTCTTATCATCGAGCCCTGGAGTGGGTCAACGAGGCTCGTACCCATTACCCCATGGCGGGGATCCTGAAGCTGTGGCAAGGGTTAGCTCTAGAGGCGATGGGTCGCACGGGGGAGGCCATTGCCCTAGTCCGTCCCCTGCTCAAACAGGGAGATCCGGACATTGTGGATCAGGCCCGTTACCTCCTGAGTGTGTGGGAGGCACCGAAGCTGAAGCGACCCCGCGAGTGGTTGACGGAGATCCCCGATCTGAGCCATCTCTCAGAGGACGGCTGGAACCTCACCCCCGTGTTGCCGAAGCAACCCGCTTCCCGATCCAGGTCAGATGCGATAGGATCCCAAGGCTCACAACCGTCGGAGACGGATCGGACCCCCTCAGGTAGGATCTTTTGGGTGTTGGCTAGCCTACTGGGCTCAGTCCTCTTGCTGTGGGGGGTGATACAAGGAATAGCGGGGTGATCCGATCCTGGGTAACCGATGGCACGCTGACGGAGATCTGACGGTGAAACAACAGGTTTGTGTAACGGTTCCAGCGACAACCGCGAATCTGGGACCTGGGTTTGACTGTTTGGGAGCAGCCCTCAACCTCCACAACCGGTTCCGGTTTCGTCTACGGGCCGATGATAGCTTCAGCCTGCGCTATCGTGGCACCGATCATGTCAGTCTGGGCAAGGAAAATCTCGCCTACCGCGCCTTCTGTCGAGCGTTCGAGGTGGTCAGCCGACCCGTGCCTGGGGTGGAGATCGATCTGGAGCTGAATGTGCCCCTCTCTCGGGGTCTGGGCAGCTCGGCTACAGCAGTGGTGGGGGGTTTGCTGGGGGCCAACGCTTTCGGGGAACTCTATCTCTCCCTGGAGACCTTGCTGCAATTAGCCATCGCTCTGGAGGGACATCCAGATAACGTGGTGCCCGCCCTGAAGGGAAGCTGTCAGCTCTGTGTCCAAGCCCCCAAAGGTCGCTGGATCTTCTGTCCCCTGGAGTGGCATGAGAGCATTCAGATGGTGGCGGGAGTGCCGGATTTCAAGCTGTCCACCCAAACCGCTCGCGGGGTGCTGCCAAAAACCATCAGCCTCCCCGATGCGATCTTTACCGCCAGTCACCTGGGGTTACTGATCCGAGGTCTACAAGGGGGCCAGGCGGAGTGGTTGCGAGCAGCCCTGCAAGATCGGCTCCATCAACCGGCTCGTTCCGAGTTGATCACGGGTTTCAAGACGGTGCAGGCGGCGGCTCAGGCAGCGGGGGCCTATGGTGTGGTGATCAGTGGCGCCGGTCCCACCCTACTGGCGCTCTGTGGGTGGGACTGTCGTCAACAGGTGGGAGCAGCCATGATCAGCGCCTGGAAACAATTGGACGTGGACGCCGAGGTGCTCTATGTGGAGCTGGAACGCGCCGGGGCCACCGTG
>CAYSEO010000576.1:0-1807 GCA_964429885.1 uncultured bacterium | reverse complement strand
GGTTGGGCCGTGTATTGGTCTCCCCTTGACCCCCCTCTGTGACTGCAGTGAAATAAAAGAGACATGATCGGCAGCGACCTATGACTAAAGAACTCTCGCTCCCCTCCTCCCGCCGTACGAGCAAGGCGCTTGTCGTCTCCCAAACCAGCCTCTCCCCCATCACCCGCAAATTGAAGGAGCGAGGGCTGATCGATGATACCAGCATCCAGAAAGCCCAGCGAGATCAGAAGGAAACGGGGAAATCCCTGGTCAAGCTGCTGCGGGAGTCCATCGATCAGGAGCTGCCCCCGGATCTAGAACGAGCTTATAAGCGACAGGAGCTGTTTGAGCTCAAGATCATTTATGGGGTGCCCTTTCTAGATCTGGAGTTAAATCCCGTGGATCCCACCCAGATGGGGGAGCGGATCGATAGTAACTTGCCCCCTCTGGATGTCTGTAACCGATACCAGTTGCTGCCCATCGAGCAGACGGATGGGGCGCTGACGGTGGCCATGGTCAAGCCCGATGATCTACAGGCCCGCGATGATCTAGAACGCCGACTGCGGCTGCAACAGCTCACCCTAAAGCGCTCTGTCTTCACCCTCAGTGACTTCCAGAGCCTCATGTCCCGCTACCTGGATATGCAGGCAGACGCCCTCGCAGTCAAGGCTGCCACTCAGGCGGAGGCTGAAGAAGAGGAGGTGGTCGTCACCGGCAGCATCGAGGATCTGGATCTGGATAGCATCGAGGCAGCCAGTGATGAGGATGCGGATTCCGGCTCCCTGGAGCAACAGATCCAGTCCGCTGATGATGCGCCGATCGTGCGTCTGGCCAACCAGATCCTGGTCAAGGCCTTGCAGGAGGGCACCTCCGATATTCACATTGAGCCCCAGGAGGAGTTTCTGCGGGTGCGCTTCCGTAAAGATGGGGTGTTGCGGGAGGCCTTCGATCGGCTGCCCAAGAAGATCATCCCCGCCATCACCGCCCGCTTTAAGATCATCTCCGATCTGAACATCGCCGAGCGTCGTAGTCCTCAAGATGGTCGGATCCGTCGCATCTTCAAGGGTCGCAAGGTGGACTTCCGGGTCAGCACCCTGCCCTCCCGCTACGGCGAGAAGATCGTCATGCGGATCCTGGACAACTCCAACACTCAGCTGGGTCTGGACAAGCTGATCACCGATCCGGAGACCTTGGAGAGCTTCCGGGAGATCGTCAAACGACCCTTCGGTCTGATCCTGGTGACGGGTCCGACAGGATCCGGTAAGACCACCTCCCTCTACTCGGCTCTGGCGGAGGTGAATAGTCCCAGCGTCAACATCAGCACCGCCGAGGATCCCATCGAGTACACCCTGCCGGGCATCACTCAGGTCCAGGTGATCCGAGAGAAGGGCATGGACTTCGCCAAGATCCTACGGGCCTTCCTGAGACAGGACCCGGATGTGATCCTGGTGGGGGAGACCCGAGATCTGGAGACCGCCAAGACCGCGATCGAGGCCTCCTTGACAGGCCACTTGGTTTTAACCACCCTGCACACCAACGATGCCCCTGGTGCCATCGCCCGTCTCACGGAGATGGGGGTAGAGCCGTTCATGATCTCCAGTGCTCTGTTGGGGGTGCTGGCTCAGCGTCTGATGCGGCGGGTGTGTAGTGAGTGCCGCATTCCCTACCATCCCAGCCAGGAGGAATTGGCCCGCTATGGTCTGCTTAGCGCCGGTAGCACGGAGGAGATCACCTTTTATAAGGCTAATAAGCTGACCCCCAAGGAGGTGGAGGAAAAGAAGCGTTTGCGCAAACCCATCTGCCAAAAGTGCAATGGTGTTGGCTACAA
>CAYSEO010000575.1:0-1811 GCA_964429885.1 uncultured bacterium | reverse complement strand
GATCTAGCCCCCAAAGCCACCGATCGATTACAGGCTCTAGAAGCCAGTGCCACCACAGATCCAGAACCTACCCCCGTCCCCACCGGATCCACCATCACAACCGAGGCCCCCTCCAGCGATACCGATCTCAGCTTTGACTCCGGCTTTCAGTGGTCAGCGGAGGTGTTGGCCGCTCAAGGACGACGGGCCGATCAGATCGCAGCAGAGGAGATCACCTGGCTGCAGAAACTCCGGCGTAGTCTAGGCAAGACCCGGCTCAGCTTAGTCAATCAGCTCAAGGCCCTAGTGGGTCGAGGTCCCATCGATCAGGACGCGGTGGAGGAGATCGAGACCGCCCTATTACAGGCTGATGTGGGTGTGGCCGCCACGGATCAGATCATTGAGGCTTTACAGGAGCGGATGCGGCGGGAGACTCTGCCCCCCGAAGCGGCGGTGATCTACCTGAAAGAACAGATGCGGGAGATGTTGGTGGTCGGCGATCCCAGCTTTGCCCCGGAACGGGACACCCTGAATATCTGGCTGATCGTTGGGGTGAATGGAGTCGGCAAGACGACGACCATCGGTAAGATCGCTCATGTCACCTGCTCCTCGGGCTATCGTTGTCTGATCGCAGCAGCGGATACTTTCCGAGCGGCAGCGGTGGAACAGCTCAAGATCTGGGGGGATCGGGCTGAGGTGGATGTAATCGCCAACCCTGGCAAGAATACGGATCCAGCAGCGGTGGTGTTTGATGCGGTGGCGGCAGCCCAGGCGCGGCAGACGGAGTTGTTATTGATCGATACCGCCGGACGTCTGCAGAACAAGAAGAACCTGATGGACGAGCTGACCAAGGTCCGCAAGATCATCGCCAAGAAAGCTCCGGAAGCTCATGTGGAGGCATTACTGGTTTTGGATGCCACCCTAGGACAGAACGGTCTGCGGCAAGCCGAGGTCTTTACCGAGGCGGTCCAGCTGAGTGGTGTGATCATCACCAAGCTGGATAGCAGTGCCAAGGGCGGGATCGCCTTCGCCATCACCCAACAGATGCAGCTACCGATCCGGTTCATTGGGGCCGGAGAAGGGATCGAGGATCTACGCCCGTTCTCTAGCTATGAGTTTGTGGAGGCGTTGTTGAGCGAATAGTGGTTGAGAGGATCCTGCCCCACCAGAATAAAACAGACCCCAGCTCATAATTGGCCAGATGTTCAGGCCGTTGATCCATCCTGCGGGTGGCGTAAACCAACTCCTTGATCACCCCCTCCTGATCCTCAGGGGTCTCATCCAACATCACCAGGATCAGCTCCCCATTACTACCGGATCGTTGGGTGCGACGGGAGACGAAATAGTTGATGGCATCCCGTAGACTGGCTCGCAGATCCCGAGTTTGGGGTGGATTCGTATGTTGAAAGGCTTGGGCTAAAGTCTTGACATCGGTACAGATCGTCTTCTGAAACGGTTGGGCTGCGTAATAAACATTGATCCCATCCCGTTCGTAGACATCACAGACCCGAGCAATATCAATGATCGCGCTCTGGGTCTCACGCCAGGGACCGAAATCAGGATGATCCGGAGACCAACTGGCGGGATCCCGCACGATAATAAAGGTATAGTCTCGATGGCGCAGCAGCTTCTCCGTCATCTGTAGATCTCCTGTTGATTAATGGTGAATTCTGATTACTCTTGGGGCTCTGTCACCTCGGCCACCTGTTGAGCATAACGATCCAGTTCCGCCACCCCATTAAAAACGATCCGGTTATCAAAATGGGGCTGGAAGGACTCTAAGGTCAAGGGCTGATCGATCAATAACCCCTCACCCCCTAACTGAGCTAGGG
>CAYSEO010000574.1:0-1819 GCA_964429885.1 uncultured bacterium | reverse complement strand
GATCTTAGACCAAGAGGTGAACGATCCCTTTGTGAGGCAATTGATTGATCTGGAATGTTTCCTGATCTCAGGGTTGAAAGCCCATGGCACCATGGCACCTGTCATGGCCTTTGTCTTTGGAGAGCGAGATAGAACTCCTGTGGACTATCCCAAAGGGGGAGGAGGGGCGATCATTGCAGCCCTGGTCAGAGGATTAGAGCGTTGGGGGGGACACCTGCGATTACGATCCCATGTGGAGCAGATTCTAGTGGAACAGGGCCAAGTGATCGGGGTCAGACTTCAGAGTGGCGAGATCCTAAAAGCACCGATCGTTATCAGCAATGCCACCCTATGGGACACTGTAAAATCTCTTCTAAAGCCTGAAGATATTCCTACCAACTATCGTCAGCTCAGCTTAGATCTCCCCAAAGTGGATAGTTTTATGCATCTGCATTTGGGGATCCAAGCGGAGGGATTATCTGATCTAACTGGACATCATGTTGTGGTTCACGATCTGGGGCAAGATATCACCGAACCTGGTAATACCTGTATGATCTCGATCCCGACCGTTTGGGAGCAATCCCTGGCTCCTAAAGGACATCATAGTGTGCATGTCTACTCCCTGGAGCCCTTTCAAGGGTGGACTCGGGAGGATCCAGAAGCTTACAACCACCGCAAACAGGAGCGGGCTCAACCTTTATTCAAGGCCCTGGAGACTGTGATCCCAGATCTACGAGACCGGATCGTCTTGGAGTTGATCGGGACTCCCCTCACCCACGCCCATTATCTGCGTCGTCATCAGGGGAGCTATGGCCCGATCGTTTGGCCTGGACAAGGGATGCTGCCTGGACTCCAAACTCCTATTCGGGGACTCTATCGTGTGGGGGATACCACGATCCCAGGGATCGGTGTGCCTGCAGTAGCCACATCCGGTATTCTCTGTGCCAATACTCTGACCGATCCTCATATCGTAGAGAAGGTTTTCAGGGACTTATCATAGAGCCTGCATCGAGAGCTCAGCTCCACAAGGTTAGATCAAGATGTGACTTTTTTCTCTCAGGATACATCATGTTCAGAGCCTCTGACTTTATTCCCTTGCTGGATCGATTGGAACAGTTTTTTGCAGAAGCTCACCCTGATTATCCCGTCACCCACTTGCACTCTCCACAGGACCTTAGAGATCAACATGATCTGAGTTTATCTGCAGAGCCAGGATCGGTGGAATATGTTCACCATTGTATTGATCTGTATTTATCTTCTGCGGTCTCAACTGCTCATCCCCGTTACTTTAATCAGCTCTGGGGTGGATTTGATCCGGTTTGTCTCATGGGAGAACTGGTCGCCAGTGCAGCTAATACCTCTATGTATACCTATGAAGTTGCTCCTGTCGCGACAGTGATCGAAAAGGAACTAATCGCAAAATTAGGCAATATCATCGGTTTCTCTGAGGCAGATGGCCAATTTACCACTGGGGGCAGTAATGGGAATCTAATGGCGATGGCGATGGCTCGCTATCGTGCTCAACCTGAGATTAAACAGAAAGGTATCCAAACAGGAAAACAATTGATCGCTCTGGTTTCTGAGGATTCGCATTACTCCTTTGCTAAAGCTATTGATCTCCTAGGAATCGGAATCGAAAATCTCTGGAAAGTGCCTACTAATGAGCAGGGCAGACTCAAGGTTGATACTGCAGAGAACTTGATCAGCCAAGCTAAACAGGCAGGGTATTATCCATTCTTCATTGCAGGTACAGCTGGGACAACAGTTCAAGGTGCTTATGACCCCTTGGATCAAATCGCAGATCTAGCAAGCCAGGAAGGGCTTTGGTTTCATGTCGATG
>CAYSEO010000573.1:0-1832 GCA_964429885.1 uncultured bacterium | reverse complement strand
GATCGGGGGTGTAGGGGGCTGGCTGCTGGCGGAGTTTCTACGGCGGGCTCGGTTCCTGTCTGAAGATCTGCGGAATCTGTTGGCTTTGGCGGGGTTGTGGGATCTGTATGGTCTATCCCAGTACGTCCTGGATGAGTCGGGCTTGCTGGCGGCAGTGGTGGCCGGGATCGTGTTGGGATCGGCATCGGTGCCGGAGGTGCGACTGTTGCGTCGCTTTAAGGGACAGCTAACGGTGTTGGCGGTATCGGTGTTGTTTATCCTGCTGGCCGCTAACCTCTCCCTGGCCAGTATGGTGGCCCTGGGGTGGGGCAGTGTCTACACCGTGTTGGTGCTGATGTTTGTGGTTCGCCCCCTCAGTGTCTGGGTCTGTACCTGGAACAGTAGCCTCAACTGGCGGCAGAAGAGCTTTGTCAGCTGGATCGGTCCCAAGGGGATCGTCTCCGCCTCGGTGGCGTCGCTGTTTTCGATCCTATTAACAGAACGGGGGATCACAGGGGGAGAGGCGATCAAGGCCTTGGTGTTTCTGACTATCATTGTCACCGTTCTGATGCAGGGATTGACGGCTCAGATCGTGGCCAACCTGCTGCAACTGAAAGCAACGACGGCCAAGGGGGCAGTGATCGTCGGATCGAATCCATTGGCCCGATTGGTGGCGCGGTTATTCCAAGAACGGGATGAGACCGTGGTCTTGATCGATACCAATGCGGAGGCTTGTCGGGAGGCGGAGAAGCAGAACCTGCGGGTGTTTTTAAGCAGCGCCATGGATACCGATGTCCTAGAGGAAGCCGGGTTGGACTCCATCGGCACCTTTCTGGCTCTCACTACCAATGGCGAGGTCAACTATGTGCTAGCTCAACGGGCGTCTGAAGAGTTTGCGCCTCCCCGTGTCCTAGCCAACTATCCCAAAGGATCCCCCAAAGGACCCCTGCCCAAATCAACAGACCCAGCACCTCAGAAAACTAAGGTCCATCAGGCCTTCACCGCCGATCTCTCCATCAAAACCTGGAATCAGTATCTCTCTGAGGGTCAAGTGAAACTGTTGGAGACAGAGCTGAGTGGTCCTGAGTTCTCCTTCCAACTCACCTACCTACAGGCCCTGATCGATTCCGGTCGTCTCGTGCCCTTATTGATTGATCGTCAGCATCAGTTACGGGTGGTACGGGCCGGAGAGGAATGGCAGAACGGCGATCGGCTCATCTGTCTGCTGCAAAGTCCCAAACCCTCCCTGCTCAAGCGGCTTTCCGGCGAGACCACCATGGCCCGACTCACCCTGGACAAGCTGCCTACCGTCAAAGAGGTGCCCCTACCTCAAGCCTGATCCTGGATCTGGTAGGTTGAGAGAATAGACAGATCTATCCCGAATCCTTCATCTTTGAGGAGCAGCCGAGATGCCCATACCGATCGTGACCGAGGGGTGGCCCCTAGAGGCATTTGTGGGGGATGTCTTGGTGTGTACCCTCAAGGGTCAACATCTCGATCAGGTCAAGGAGATCAAGGTCGTCCCTGCAGGCAAGGGGATCACGACCACCATTGGGGATCCCATCGAGCCAGAGACCTTAACCGTCACCTTTGAGATCGGCTCCAAAACCTATCCAGGGGAGAAGCGCATCCTGTTGATCTCAGAGGAGGGAGAGAGCTCCCCCTTGCCCTTTTTGATCATGATGTAAGCAAGCGTGAACCCTGATCAAGACTGGGAGCAAAGCCTACTCAGCCTCCTCCACCTCGATCTCCACATCCTCGATCACCACAGGCTCATTCGGGCGATCCCGAGGCCCCGTTTCAGCACTGGCGATGCTATCTAAGACATCCTCCCCTTCGAACAGCTCAAAAAA
>CAYSEO010000572.1:0-1838 GCA_964429885.1 uncultured bacterium | reverse complement strand
GCAGGGTACTCTCGATCGGGCTGCTGCACCCCTGGCTCGGGCTGGGGGGGGCAGGGTCAACCGCCACCGAGGTGCTCTCATCGTCGCCGCAAGCAATCAGAACCACTGGCATCAAGACTGCAGTGGAGACTAGCGCTGTGGAGCTTAGCACCCTAAGCAACCATCTCGGGCTTTTTCCGTTCATGTTCTCTCCTCTTACCAAGAAATATCCAGGCTCTACTAGATACCCTAGTCAATCTACCCTACAGGCATGCCCGAAGCAACTCATCAGCTGAAGCTACTGCGAACACTCCTTCAGGGACCACCGGGGCTAGCAGTCTGTCTCACTCCGTTGATCATACAAGCAAGTTGCAGCAGATTGGCAAGTCTGCTCAGAAATTTCTCTCCCCAAGGACGCTGCCCATAGACGGGCTCACGGGAATTGGCTGGGACGGCGGGCAAACTCGAATTTTTCAGCTAGAATCGCTTGATCTCTGACCGAAGGGTGGCACGATGAGGAATGGACGTTTCTGTTTCTCTGGAGACTACCAGGATGCCTACCTACAAAGTCACACTGAAGAATGAAGAGCAAGGGATCGATACCACTATCGATGTGCCGGATGATGAGTACATCCTCGATGTAGCTGAAGAGCAAGGTCTGGATCTGCCCTACTCCTGCCGGGCGGGCGCCTGTTCCACCTGTGCTGGCAAGATCGTGAGCGGCACTGTGGATCAAGGGGATCAGTCCTTCCTCGATGATGATCAAATCGATGGGGGCTATGTGCTCACCTGTGTGGCTTATCCCACCTCCGACTGCACCATCATCACTCACCAAGAGGAGGAGCTGTACTAGGCTCTGATCCTGGGTGAGGATGATCGGATAACGCAGCCTATAGGCTTCCCCTCCATCCGCGAGGGGATCTTTCCGGCCCATAGGGATCGGTTAAGATGTGGGTCCACTCATGACGGGGAGTTAGCTCAGTTGGTAGAGCGCTGCGATCGCACCGCAGAGGCCAGCGGTTCGAATCCGCTACTCTCCATCCGCTAAGATACCATTCGCTAAGATATCAATTTTTGTAAATCGGCTGCTGAGTGTGCCGAGAGGATCGTGTGTCCAAGGTTTGTGAGGTACCCTGAAGCCACCCCGTCCTGTCGGGTCGGTGGAACGGCATGTCTGAATCAAGGGTATGTTCTATGCCCATGGCCTCGTCATCAGTCGCTTCCGATCCCCCTGAGCTCTCAGGATATCGGCGGCAGCGACAAGAGCAGCGGCGTCGGGAGATGCGGCGTCTCAGACAGGATCTGTGTTGGTCCCTGGGCCTCTCTCTGATGGCACATGGGGGGGTATTGTGGTTGACCCAAGCCGATCTCTTCCTCAGTCCAGATCCCGCCCCACAACTGATCGAGTTTCGCCTGATCCCCCCTCAGGATCTGGAAGTAATTCCACCTCAATCCCCAGATCTAATGTCAGTAGCGGACTCCCAAGCCCGTGGAGTCTCAGATCCTGAGGATCCCGAACTCTCCATCGGAGGATCTCCGGAGAGCTCTACCGATCCAACCCCGCCAGGGGAGATCGATCCTGCTACCCAACCCCAGGAAGCCACTGTGGTCCGCTCGGCTCCGATGGCCACTCTGCAGCGTCCTCCCCAGCCCACAACCGATCCTGTGCCTGCTCTGCATCAACAGTTGGAACAAGCGGTGGCGGATCAACAGTGGCAGGAGGCCACGGCGGTTATCGATCAGATGGCCTTGGCCCTACCTCAGCGAGCCGGAGAATTCAGTGCCTATCGAGATCAGCTACAACAATTGGCCCAGCGCCAGGCCGATCCCGCGCCAGAGACCCCGATCCCGAGTCCCAC
>CAYSEO010000571.1:0-1845 GCA_964429885.1 uncultured bacterium | reverse complement strand
AGCGCAGGGGTTCTACCGTTGCCGGATCCTTGATCTGGGCTAGTGCCGCTGCTGCTGCCGGATTGCGGTCTTGTTTGAGGATCTTTATAAGCTCAGGGGTTACCGTTGGCTCCCCAATATTGCCCAATGCACGGATGGCAGCACCATCAGGATCTCCTGAGGCATTGAATAGTGAAGCTGGATTCGCTCCCGTAAACAGGTTCCACAGGAGAAAAAAGCTGTTGAAGTTCTTGGACCTCTGTCGGGCTAAGTGCAGCAACGGTTTGACAGCTCGCGGATCCTGAATCTGCCCTAGGGCCAGGGCAGCATTGGCTTGTAGATTGGCACTGTTGGAGTTGAGAGCTTGAATGAGAGGGTCAACGGCTTCTCTGGCTTGAATCTGGCCCAGGATCTGTGCTAAGTGTCCCTGAATTAGAAAATATTCACCTTGATGTACAGCTGGTTGCTCCTGAAAAGCAGTGATTAAGATCCCAGTGATTTCAGGATCCTGGAGCTGATTGGGGTCATCGAACGCTACCTCCAGCAATGCTCCAGTGGCTACCAGGCGTCCACTCCAATCCTCCGTTGTTGTAATAGGAACCTGCAGAGCCTGGAGCATTCGAGTGACATCTTCTGTGGTTTGCGTATCCCTCAAGCTATGATTCATCTGCGTCAATGACTCGGAATCAAAGTAGTGATCTAGCTGAGAGACACCCTGATTAGGAATAGTGGGATTGTGACGTTTACGGATCTGAGACCAGAGTCCCTCATTGACGATCAACTCTCCCTCTGGATCAACCGTTAATACAGCCAACACATAACCTTCAGCTACACTGCTGATCATCGCAGCCAAACTTCCGTACTCGTAATAGGGCTCTCCATCCTCTAAAAAGATCGACTGCACAGGTGTCGAGCGGTGAGGTACATCAGACATGGAGACAATTAAGTACTCCCCATCAAAATCAAAAATGGGGAACCACTCTGGATCCCAGAACTCGAAGTTGGGCTCATTCAATGCAACGAGATCTTCATAAATTGAAATCGCTTCATCCAATGGCAGCATTCGGAAGCCAGGTATCAGATCAAAGAACCAGTAACTGGTACTACCATTGGCCCACTGGTAAAGGGTGATCACCTCCTCTGGCAGATGATAAGAAGTGTCCTCCAGCTGAGCAATGATTACTTCTCGAGATAGGCCCTCCTGCCAGTCGGGGGTCGAGTTAAGATCGAGGCGAATCTGATGGTAGAGGATCCGATCCAGGTTCTCAGCCATCTGATCTAGATCCACAGAGGTATCCGGTGGGATGACAAAGGGATCCGACGCTGAAAGGGGTTCGGACTCAAACTCCTCTAGAACGTCAGCTGAAGGAAATTGATACAGACTAATACAGGCGGTCGATAGGATAACAGGCAGGACCAGCAGCCCCATCCAGCGGTAAGACTTCAACATAAAAGCAAGACTAAACTCGATAACAACCTTATAGCACAACAGTGTTTCAGAATTGAAGACAACTAGACAATAATGTTGTAAACGTTATCACCACCTTCCCGACAGGACGTTACCTGGGTAGTCCAGATAAAGATCACGACAGCTGCTCTAGATTTTCGTACAGGGCTGCGATTGTACAGGTCAAGTCGATACTAGAAAATGTGACTGAATCACCTGTTCGGGAGATCTGTGGGATCCATAAGTTATCAGATTTGCGCTGAAATTGCTCGACCAGGACTTGATTCTGATGGATTAAAGCATATTCCTCAAGCTCAGCAATGGTCTTATACCCAGAAAACTTTTCACCCCGATCAAATGCTTCAGTAGAGTCGGATAATACTTCGACAATCAATCTAGGATGAAGAATAAAGTCTTCG
>CAYSEO010000570.1:0-1845 GCA_964429885.1 uncultured bacterium | reverse complement strand
CCACGACCTAGCGCTTAGGAGGCGCTCGCGCTATCCAGCTGTGCCACAGCCCCAGAAACACTCCCTCATTCTAGCCACCGATCCCAATCTGACCAACTCCGATCCCGATCCTAGTGATCCTGACCGGCTGCCACCACCTCAGAGTGATCCAAGGTCAGTTGCTCCGGACGAGGACATTGTAGGATCTCCGCCTCGATCCCCTCAGCCCCCTCCTCCTGCAGATCTTGGAGGAACTGAGGTTGATGCTCTTGGGCCTCCTGCTCGCTGAGGAAGGGGCCAAAGTAGTAGAGACAGGGGGGATCCGCTGTGGTGATCTTGATCCAGGTCGCCAGACCTAGATTCTCCCAGAGCGTTGTGAGTGTGTTTTTGAGAAAAGCCACAGAATTGCTACTCCCAGCCGAGCCTGCCCCAATTCTACTGTGATCGAGGCGTCTGTCGGGATTCGCTCTGTCGGAATCCGCTCTGTCGGAATCAATGGGAGGTCTCTGAGCTCAGCTTGGCCCGATCAAGGGTCCGACTCCAACGTTGCCGTAGGATTTCATACAAGGCCATCCCTGTCGCCACTGAGGCGTTGAGACTCTCCGTTTTGCCCGCCAGTGGGATCGAGACCAATAGATCACAATGTTGTTGGGTCATGAGACTGATCCCCTCCCCCTCAGCCCCTACCACCAAAGCTACAGGACCTCGAAAAGAGACCTCATAGATCGGTTTCTGAGCTCGACTCTCGGTCCCATAGATCCAGAAGCCCCGCTCCTTGAGGTACTCCAGAGCCCGGTTCAGGTTGATCACCCGTGTAATGGGGAAAGAGCTCAAAGCCCCTGCCGCCACCTTGACCACACTGGAGGTGACCCCAACGGCCCGTCGCTGAGGAATGATCAGCCCCTGCGTACCCATGGCCTCCCCCGTGCGAGCGATCGCCCCGAGATTATGGGGATCCTGGACCCCATCCGCGACGATCAACACTGGGTTAGGGGTAGCGGCCAAGGCCTGATCCACCAACCCCTCCAACTCTGCGTAGGTATAGGGCGCCCCCTGAGCCATCACCCCTTGATGGTTGGCCCCGCGAGCCATCTGGCTGAGTCGCTCTGGAGAAACCTCATCGATCACCGTGCCCCGACTCTTGGCCTCTTGCAGTAGAGGTAAGAACTTGGCACTGTAGCGTAACTGCGGCAGGATCCAGATGCGATTCAGGGTCTGTTGAGATTCCAAGGCTGAGAGTACAGCATGGCGACCCCAGATCAGGTCGGAGTCGGTTTCCTCCTCCTCAATGGGGTCTGGGGCGCGGGGCACAGGTGTCGCAACCCCGGCGGCCCGCTGGGGCTTGATCTTCGGTTTCGGGAGAGATCCCTTTCCTTGAGAGAGTTTGGGCACGGGCTTGGCCGCTCCTTTCGCCCCCCTCGACGATCGCTGGGGTCCCTTCTGGGAGCGTTTGGAGCTAGTGCGACCGGGGCGCTTAACGGAAGACATACGTCAAAACCCTTTGGCTGGAGATCGGTAGGATGATCACTCTAACCCCAGATCCAGCCGGTTGACCGCCGCTCAGAACGCCTGCTCGTGGTCAACTGCGAATTCTGCGGAGCTGGCTCCATCGAATCAGCAGATCTTTACCCCCTCTTAATGTTACACTCGACATGTTCCCCTTTATGCTGGCACCCTGAGAGATCACTGATGTATAAGTCTTCCCTGACCTCAACCCGATCCTTGCTGTCCTATCTCCTGTGCTGTGGTTCCCTGATCAGCAGTTGCGGCGGGGGGAGTAACCCTCCAGTTGCAGTGGCTCCACCAACGGATCTGAATGAGGAGGATAGTGCTGTGGCTCTGATCAGCCCTCTGCAGGTGAATACG
>CAYSEO010000569.1:0-1851 GCA_964429885.1 uncultured bacterium | reverse complement strand
AAACGTTTATACAGTCTATATAGTGTGTGTCAAAGCAATTTTGCCGATCTACTTACCTCAGATTCCCCCTTGCCTAGTGAGACGGAACCATGAACACGATCCTATTGGTGGAAGACAGTGTGACGGATACCCAGAAGCTCACCCAATGTCTCAAGCAGCTGGGGCTGATGGTGATCAATGCCCGCGATGGGGAAGAGGCGGAGGAGCAACTGAAACGAGGCCGACCGGATCTGGTGATCCTGGATGTGATCTTGCCGGGACGAAGTGGCTTTGAGCTGTGTCGGGAGCTGAAGCGGGATCCTCAGACCCAGGAGATCCCTGTGGTTCTCTGCTCCACCAAGACCACGGATGCAGACAAGATCTGGGGCAAGATGTTGTGGGATAATCACTACATCCCTAAGCCTGTGGATGAGGTGGAGTTGCTCAGTACGGTGCGTCGCCTGATTCGGATCTAGGATCTGGATCGATCAACCCAGGGCAAGACAGGCAGCCGGTCATCAAGCAGGATCCAACCTAACGACATGGACAGTTTCTCTCCAGTGTTCTCAACGGAAATTTCTCCCGTTCCCTCTCAGGATCTGGAGGAACGGTTTCTACAGTTCCAGTTGCGGGATGGAGAGCTGGCTCTGCTGGCTTTGGATCAGATCGCTGGGGTCATGACATTGTCTTTGGATCAGATCTTGCCGGTGCCTGGCATGGGTCTGGCGGTGATGGGGGGGTATGAGTGGCGTGGTGCTGCGATCTGGGTAGTCGATCTGGGGATACTGGCTGGGTTGCCGCCGATCAGCTGGGGTCGGATGGCCCCTCGATCTATCACCCTGTTGGCCTTACAGACGCCGGGACGAGCGGGAAAGCCAGCGGTGGAGCTGGGGATTGGGGTGACCGAGGTGGGTGACATCGAGACCGTAGCCCCCGATCAGATCCAGCCCCCTAACCCAGGGATCTTTAGCGCTGAGCTGCAGGCGTTGCTACGTGGGTATCTGCCCCAGTCCGGTTTGCCTGTGTTTGAGGTTGAATGGGTGTATCACGCTTTAAGATCTCGGTATCGTTCAACGGCTTAACTGGATCACAGGTTACCCTGATTTGATCGGCTCCGGCTCCTACCCCTTGCACAATGTCCTCCTCGGAGATCTGACCATGAACTCCTCGACTTCATCCCAAGACTCCCTGTTCTCCCGTCTGCCCTGGCATCTGTTTCGGGGTCAGTCCCGAGCCCCTGAGAACTCAGATCCGGAGTCGGCAGTGGAGCATGGAGTTCCAGAGGAGGAAGCCACGGTTCAGCAGAGAGAACATGAGGATCCGGGCGATCACCCTGATCACAATGGCCATGAGCTGAGATCGGAGCCTGTCGCCACAGCGGATCAGGTGGGGTTTGAGGAGGCTGTTGTGACCTCACATGGGATCGGTGCCCCTCTGCCCAGCTATGAGGAGGTGAGTCAAAGTCTGGAGGCTCTCAAGGGGGTATTGGCCAAGGCCACGGGGGCGCGAGCCGCTAGCCTACGGGCTGGATTGGAGAAGATCGATCAGTTTGTGAGTGGGGTGAGACAGGGACAGGAGCCCTTGGCCTTAGATCTAGCCACGACGCCTCAGGAGGAGTTTCGCACTCAGCGAGAACAGATCCTGGCTCTCTCCCAGCGGTTGGAGCAAGCTCAGGATCAGGAGACGTTGCTGCGGCAGGGGGTGTTGCAGACCCGGCAGTTGATGCAGGTGGATCGGGCGGTGATCTATCGGTTTCAGAATGAGGTGACGGGGCAGGTGGCGGCGGAGTCGGTGGCCCGTGGTTTTGCCCCTACCTTAGGAGAATCTCTGCCTGCGGCCCTGTTTGGACTGGAACATACGGGGGAATATGAT
>CAYSEO010000568.1:0-1854 GCA_964429885.1 uncultured bacterium | reverse complement strand
CCTTTCGCTCCGTCCACAGTCAATCCATGGAGAACCCGTCATGAGTGAGTTTCAACCCTGGATCACCCCCTTGAATCGCTTGACCCAAGAGCCCCTAACCCAAGGGGGATGGATCGAGTACGAGGATTTCTCCACCGCCATCGATGTCACGGGACCGCTGCTCTACACCCTATTCCAGGAGCGCTGGCAGGAGGTGCAGGTGGGTCATGTGGTGGAAGGGAGTGTGTTGGAGCTGGAATTCACCGCTGCTCCCAAGATCTGTGTGATCTATGACGGGTATCTCACGGTGGTGACCGAGGCCTGGCATCTGCATCTCTGCCTGGAGGATCATCACGGTGGTCCTTTGCAGAAGACTCCCCCGGAGTTGAGACGACAGCGGCGAGTGAGTCGGGCCAGTCTTTACCGTCGTTTCAATGCTGAGAGTCAGCCCCGGAGCTGGGGGGTGCAGTTCTGGAACGGGGCGGGGGAGAAGATGATGACGCTCTTTTTACCTAACCCGTTTGTTGGGGAGGATGAGGAGTTGCTACCGGAGGGCAAACCACGCCTGGAGAAGCTGGGCCTGTATGAGGAGCTCCGCCAGATCTACATCCTGGGTCAACGCCCGATCCCTTACCCCAACAATCCCCTCAAGCGTCCCTATCTAGCGGTCTGTCGTTCTGGTCGCTGTCTACCCTCTCGCAAGTGGCAACCGATCCATGAGGCCCTGTCAGCTGCTGTTCAGGAGGCTGAGATGGATGTAGAGGTGAGAGCAGGGGGATGTCTAGAGGTTTGTCAACTGGGGCCTGTGGTCTTTTCCTCCCAGGATCATACCTGGTACACCCGAGTCACCCCAGAGGCGGCGCGCCGGATCGTTTTTGAAGATCTGGGTCAGGGTCGCAAGGTCCTCGATCACCTCTATCCCAGCCAAGGGATTTAACAGGACGACCTAGATGACCGGAACGGCTAATTCGACAACCCCAAGTCAAACGCTGGATTTATGGCTGGGGAAGCACGTCATCCAATCGCAGTTGCAAATTGGGGAGTAACCCTGAGGCAATCCTTTCCCCCAGTCGATAGAGGTGCTGGTGATACTGATCTCCGGTCAGTTGGCAAACGGTAAAGGTAGGTTGTTTGGGTTTGCCGATGAAGGCGATGCCCCCCAGCCCGCGATAATCGACGATCCAATATTCGGGGATGCCAAGCAGGGCATATTCCTCGACTTTGCGGGCATAGTCGGTTTCCCAGTTGCTACTCACCACTTCCACCACCAGTTTGATGGAGCGACCCAAGGTGATCACAGGTTGCCGTTGCCAGAGAGGTTCATCCATTAAGGCCGTTTCGTCCAAGACGACAAGGTCAGGACGGCGAGCTGTGGCAGTGTCGGCGAAAGGTTGAATGAGGCAGGTGCGGGGGATAAACCAGGGGTGCTGCGCCTGGATAATAGCTATCCCGATCTGAACAGCAAGCTTGCCTCCCACAGTCTCGTGGGGGCCTGTCGGTTCCATATCGATCAGTTCTCCATCGGCGAGTTCGTAGCGGGGGTCTTCGCCATAGGCGGCAATAAATTGCTCGATGGTGAGGAGTGGGGTGGAGGTATAGGTCATAGCACTGGATTTGTCGGATAGGTCGAGTGTGGCTCCACTTTGTCACAGATGTCACCCCCAGGGGCATCCCACAGATTCCATTTGGGTTTTACTTTCCGATCAGCTCATCCTCCGTCATTCATCCCCTTCTTGCTGCTGGATCCACGTCGATGGAAGTATCCCGGATAAGAAACTTAACTGGACGACTCGGATCGGAGGTGGTAGTGTACGACTACACTATGGGTTCTGGCGGGGAGCAGCCGTCAGAGGAAACGGGGAAAGTCTGGTGCGA
>CAYSEO010000567.1:0-1866 GCA_964429885.1 uncultured bacterium | reverse complement strand
CTTGTAAGAGATTGACTTGCCAGGGATCCCACACCTCAGCGTCAGCTGGCTGCGGTCCCTCGATCGCCTCGACCTGCGGGGTCTGCCAGTGGCGAAACCGAGCGGGCAACTGGGAGAGAAAGTGGTGTGGATCCATCGTGAAGCTGCTCAAACTGATCGCACACACCGTAGCACCCATAGGGAACCAGCGCATCTATCGCCGCAGCTGAACCCAGACAAAGCCAGAGTCCATACCCTGAACCCTGGCCATAGAGATCCACAACAGGGTTATGAGTACTTATCAACGGGCTCCCAACCCAATTGCGGACAGATCTGTCCCACAGTTTGCTTGGCTTGAAGATCATCCCCAGCGATCTCTCAGACTGCTATCCAGGTTTAGGTAAATATTATTTAGTATGCTGCCCGATATGCTCCCTGAGGCTGACAGAACCTGCTTTGAGGCTAAGCCTGGATCGGTATCATGTCATGATTAAGGCTTGGATCTTGACTGATGAGCAGTAGTGAAACAGATTACGGGTGCAGATCTCACCACGCTTTGGCAAGGACTGAACCGATCCCCTATGCGAGCCGCCTGGATCGGAACCTGTTTGGCAACCCTCAGTCTGTTGCTGTGGCAGGGGGTCCCGTTTTTATTTGACTGGGATGAGCTGATCTATGGCAGTTTGGCCCGTCATATGGTGCTGACGGGTCGGTGGTGGGAGCTAGCCCTGAACGATCTGCCGTTTTGGGAGAAGCCCCCCTTCTTCTTCTGGACCCAAGCCATCGCCTTTCAGGTATTGGGGATCTCGGAGACCAGCGCCCGTCTGCCCAGTGCCTTGGCAGGAGGGGCGTTAGTAGGCCTCTGCCTCTGGATCGGCTCTCGTCTGCAAGGACCCCGATTGGGCTGGATCTGGGGGCTGCTCTTGGCCACGGGATGGCTGCCGCTCCTGTTTGCCAAGACAGGTTTAATCGATCCTCTCTTTAACCTCTGGATGATGCTGGGACTGTTCGGGGGGTTCCTCTACGATCAAGAGCAACGACAGGGCCGATCGGGTCGAGGCGTTCTGATCCTGGCGGCTCTGGCTTTGGGGATAGCGGTATTGACCAAAGGTCCATTGGGACTGGGGTTACCTGTCGTGATCGGGACGGCCTACAAGTTGTGGCATCGTCAACCTTGGCCTCGGGTGCGGGACTGTGGGATCTTCATTGGGCTCAGTGCTGGGGTGGCCCTCAGTTGGTTTGTGCTGGAGATCTGGATCCAGGGTCCTGAGTTTGTGATCCAGTTCACTCAGTATCAGTGGCGGATCTTGAACACCGATGTCGGACATCCGGGACCGATCTACTTTCATCTACTGGCCTACGGACTGGGCTGTTTCCCATTTGCGGCCCTGTCGTTGACTCAGATCTGGGTCCAACTTCGATCCCTGATGTCAAAAGTAAGGGATCACTCCCGTGAGATCCCAAGCTCGACTCAATGCTTCACCCATTTGATGCTGATCGCCTTTGGGATGGTGCTAGGTCTATTCTCCCTGGTGGTCCAGACCAAACTGATCCACTACACCTCCCTGCTCTATCCCATCGGGACCTACTTCGCAGCCCTCCAAATCGAGGATTGGTGGCAGGGGCGATCCCATCCTTCGAGGTTGGAGATCGGCTGGATCTGGCTCTCAGGCCTGATCTGGGTGATGTTGCTCTGGGTCCTTCCCTGGATCGGCCAACACCCAGAGGTCCTCACGGGTCTGATCGAGGATCCATTAACTCAGGGCTATCTCAATGCGGATGTCGTTTGGCCCTGGTGGACCTATAGTTCCGGAGTGGTGTTCTCATTAGGGGTATTGATCTTGGGGATGGGTGATCAACGGGGTACTATTCCGGGGGTGGCTAAAC
>CAYSEO010000566.1:0-1872 GCA_964429885.1 uncultured bacterium | reverse complement strand
CTTCCATCCCTGAGTTTCAGCGAACTCGAGGTGCTTTGAGGCTTTTTGCTTTGGCCATCAAGTATCTGTGGCAGGATCGGCCAAAAGACATTCCTATGATTCACCCTCATCATGTGCCTGTGGGTGTTGATGCAGAAGTAACGAATGAGTTGACTCTCAGATTGAGTAGGACTCTGATGATGCTGCCCATCCAAGCTGATATCTATAACGTGGACGGGAAGGAAGCCCACGCCCAGATCCAAGATAAAGAGTGGAAGGCTGCAGCTAAACCCCCCTTCTCCAGTTGGATTGGACGAACGATCTTTCTTCACTCCCTGACTCAGGGTATCTCCAGTGGGATCCGGAGACCAGAACTGAATCTATCTTTGTTAACTCCTGGTATCGAGATCGGGTTTGTAGACAGGGCTTTGGAGCGATTGGCCAGTGTGGCCTGGTACCTGGATAATGACCCGATCACCTCTATTGCCCGGTTTAAGGAAGAGCCTTCGATCAATAAGATCATTTCTGAGGAGAAGGATCAAGTAGGAGTTACTCAGGCTAAGGATGATCTACGAGATCGGCGAGACACGATCTTTGCCAGCAAGTTTTTCACTCCTATTTATGCTCCAGAAGGACCTGGCGAAGTAGATGATGATCCCAATACCGTTGCACTATGCATCATTGATTTTGACGAGGCCAAGATCAGTGATACAAAGGAAGGCCCTCCTCCGCTGGTTGAGAATATCTTTGGTAATACAGGGGAGTCGGGTAAGTTTAGGACTTTTCGTAATCGCTTGCTGTTCCTACTGGCCAATCGCCAGGAGTTGGATAGGGCGATCGATAATGCTAGAGAGTACAAAGCAATTCAGAATATCTTAGCGAGTCAGAATCGTCTGGACGATCTCTCTGAGAGCCAGCAAAAGACTCTCAAGCAAAAGCAAGGAGAGATGGATCTGGCTGTGCGGGTGTCTCTGACTAATGCCTATCGACATCTGTTCTATCCAGCTAACGATCAGGTCAAGGCTCCGAAAGGATTGATGCACTATGTCTTACCGGCTCAAGACTCCGGTGACGTGAAGGGGAAAAGTAATCAGCAGGAGGTTGTCCTCAAGGCGCTCAAGGACTGTCAGAAAGTGCGGTTGGAAGACACTCCTCCCTATGCCCCTGCCTACGTTTTGCAGAAGGTGTGGCCAGCGGTGTTGGATCGGTGGACGACAAAGGCCCTCCGGGAGGCATTTGCCAAGTAGATCTCTCTCAACATTCTTCTAGATTCGGAAGTGTCTAAGTTGCGTGACTCCTTTCGGATGGGCCTACAGTATTGGCAGTGGGATCTGAAGGTAGGAGAGAAGGTCTACATCAAGACAGATGAGGGCAAGGTCACTCTTCCGGAGAGCATTGAGTTTTCTGACCGGATGGAGTTGTATCGGCGTGGGATCCTGCAACCCCCTGTGCCCAAGGTGGTGGAGTTGAGTGCCCAGTTGATGTCCAGTAGCGAGCAGGCTAAGCCGGTACGGGTCCGGTGGCGGGCTCAGGGGGCCTTGTCTGTGACGCTTTACCAAGATGGGATCCCAGTGCCTGGGGAGTTTCGGCCTTCGGATGAGACAGAGGTCACCATTGAGCGATCCACGGTGTTCCGATTAGTGGCTGACTATGGCGGTGGGGAGCAGGCGGAGCAGCAGCAGGAGGTGTTGCTCACAGCTTCCACTTCAGGGGGCTACCCAGTCGGTGGGGCATCAGCAGCCAAGTCTATGCATGATCAGGCCAGTATCTTCGCGGTCAAGCCAGACTCGATCGAAACGGACGGATCCCCTACCAAAGCCTTCACTTCTCTCCATGATCAGTGTCATGACCATAAGGTGCAGGGGATCGGGCAGTTACAGGTTTCGGTGGATC
>CAYSEO010000565.1:0-1884 GCA_964429885.1 uncultured bacterium | reverse complement strand
CCCGCAGATTGGCTCCCCAGAACTTGGACTCGCTCAAACTGGCTCGACTCAGATCCGCTTGCTCTAGATTGGCCCCGCTGAGATTGGCCCGCCGTAACAGGGCTCGCCGCAGATCCGCCCCCCGCAGACTGGCCTGCCAGAGATTGGCCCCCTGCAGATCTGCCTTATTGAGATTGGCACGCCCCAGGTAGGCCCCACGCATCGCCGCCCGCACCAGAGAACTGGAGGAGAGATTAGCCTCCCCCAGATTAGCGCCATTGAGAATACAGTCGGTCAGATCGATCCCTTCCAGATGGGAACGCCACAGAGAGGCATCCACCAAAGAGAGGCTGGTGAACTTCCGCTCTCCCGCTGCATATCGGCGCAGCAGATCTACAGATTGATCGATAGAGGGCTCAGAGTTCGACTTCATGGTGGGATGAGCGAGGTGATCCTCCCCAGAACTCAACGATGGTCGGATCTCTAGCATAGGATATGACCAGTGGATGGGGCAGAGGGCAAAACCATGAGGTCCAGCATATCCCTAGCTTGCGGTGCTGCGAACCCCCTCAGCCTCAGCTAAACTGCTGAACTTGATCGGACTCTCAGGTTCTCTGAAGCTATACCGGCTGACTTGTCGATCTATTAAGATCTATCCGGGCTGCGTTCTCTCCACCATGAGTCACTGTTTCAACCCGATCTGTCCACTCCCCCAAAACCCTCAGGGCTCAGAACGGTGTCAGTGTTGTGGGGCACCCTTGCGCTTGAACGATCGCTACCGGGCCTTGCGTCCCATTGGCCATGGCAGCTTTGGTCGCACCCTGCTGTGTTGGGATGAGACCCAGGTGGAACACCCTCGCTGTGTGATCAAGCAAAGCCTGATCCAATCCCCCGAACTGGCTCAGGACATAGATAAGGTTGCTGATCTATTTCAACAGGAGGCCTCCCGTCTGGAGCAGCTGGGACAACATGCCCAGATCCCCAAGTTGCTGGATTATGTGGAGCAGGAGGGGGTGCATTATCTGGTACAGGAGTTTATCGATGGTCCCAATCTAGAGCAGGAGCTGGCGGAGAATGGCCCCTTCGCCCCCCATCAGATCCATCAGGTGTTGCAGAGCCTGTTGCCGGTCCTGCATTTCATCCACAGCCATCAGGTGATCCATCGGGATATCAAACCTGCCAATATCATCTGGCGACGACAGCGACAGCAATGGATGTTGGTGGACTTTGGGGCAGCTCGTCAGATGACCGGCACAGCCCTGGGTCGGACGGGAACGATGATCGGCACAGCGGAGTATACGGCCCCAGAACAGCTGCGGGGTAAGGCTATCTATGCCAGCGATCTCTATGGTCTGGGGGTCACCTGTCTACACTTGCTCACCCAGCTCTCTCCGTTTGATCTGTATGACGTGGGGGAGGATGCCTGGATCTGGCGTGATTATTTAGGGGAGCAAGGGATCCCGGACTCCCTGGGTCAAGTGTTGGATGGACTGATCCAGAATGCTACCCGGCGGCGGTTCGACAGTGCCTATACAGCTCTCAAAGCCCTCAATCCCCTTCAGGCTCGTCTCCTGCAGCTGTCTTGGGGAGCAGATCCGCAACAGTTCCAGCTGGCTGGCTTTCTCTCTGTTTCCTCTGGGGGTGCTCTACAGCCTTTGGAGCCTAGTCCGTTGGCCAGATCGGAGCGACGTTGGATCTGTCGTCATACCTTGGCGGCTTATGGGGGGGCAGTGACGGCGGTGCAATTTCATCCTCACCAGGATCTATTTCTCAGTGCAGGGCAGGAGGGTCAGATCGGACTTTGGCGGGGTCAGGATGGCCAGGAGGTGGCACGGTGGCAAGGGGATAAGGAGGGGATTTTATCCCTAGCCTTTAGCCCCAAAGGTGATCTGTGGGCCAGTGGGG
>CAYSEO010000564.1:0-1895 GCA_964429885.1 uncultured bacterium | reverse complement strand
GGGCTCGGCCCAGACCGCTCCTTCCCCCCCACCGCTCTCACCTCTACAACAGCTGCGACAACGTCTCTCCTCCCCCACCCCCACCCCCTATAAAACCCCCTCCGCGATCCTGACGCCCCGACTGCCCTTTCCCTCCCCCAGTCCTCACGGCTCAGAGCTTGGGATCCCTCTGGAGCATCTACCCCTAATGCCCGATCGGGATCAGGCTCTACGTATGGATGGGATCTTTCGTCAGAGGGTGAGGCTAGTGAACTTGCGGATCCAGTCCCGCCAACGGGAGTTACATGCTCTGTTGGAGGATTGGACCTCCGATCCCCATCAGATCCGGCAGATCCAGGCGGAGTTGAGCGAGCTACGCACAGAACGGGATCGATTAGCCCTGGAACATCTACTGTTGATGCGACAATTGGAGCGCCATTTCGTGATCCCACCCCCCTCCCAGAGTTCTCCCAGTCCCAAGCCCCAAGGGGATCAGGAGTAGGTGTTATGCTGTGGTGAACTGAGAGACAGAACCGAGCGCCCCATGACCTCGACCCAACAGCCCTCCAGTCAACAGCTTGAACAACTGGCCGCCGTGATCGGGGATGAGGTGTATATTGATGTGGCCAAATGGCACCTGTATCTCCGAGATGCCAAGCTACACACCCCTGTGGCGGAACGTCTGGCTCCTTTGGTGATGGGTCAACAGATCGAGGAGACAGCAGTGAGGGAGATCTTAAACCAGATCCCGATCGCCTTGGGGGGAGGACAAACGGAGTTACCCCTGCTTCAGTTGGTGCCCAAGCCCTGTATCTCTAGCCTTCTAGATCGGCTGGAGGAATTTGGACAGGAGTGGAATTAATGGGGATCCGATCAGGTCTGTTGTTGGTATCTGTAGTAGCTTTACTCCTCAGCAGCGGTCAGGGGACGGAATGGGGCGAGCAGATCCGGCGAGCGGTGCAAGTTCCCTTAGAGGAGGGCTCCAATCCAGAGAATGAAGATCTCTCCCCCAGACTCGATCGGCCCACCCCGAGATCAACCTCCGAGCCCACAGCCGATCCGGACGGTTCCCCCAGCCCTCGGCCCGTCTCGCTCTCCACTCCCCGTTCCTCCCCAGATCCTGATAGATCTCCCAATCCAACAGCGACATCAGCTCCCACATCCCGGTTTACGGATCTGGAGGCATATCCCTTGGCTGCTGAGGCGGTACGGCAGCTTGATCAGCTAGGGGTATTCTCCGAGATCTCCGGACCTGACTTCGAGCCCGCTCGCAGCGTGAGACGGGGGGAATTTGCCCGCTGGCTGATCTTGGCCAATAACGCCATTCACGCCCAGGAACTCAGTGGTCAGATCCGACTGGCTCGCCCTGGGGAGAGACCGATCTTTCTGGATGTGCCCGAGGATCATCCCGACTTCACTACCATTCAAGCCCTGGGATCTGCCGGGATCGCGGAGGGGGACGAGAATCAAGAATTTCGCCCCGACAGCCTACTCTCCCGTGCCGCTCTGGTGGAGCTGAAGGCCCCCTTAGATCTACCCCCCGGTGAGATCGAGGGGGACCGTAGTGATGTGCAGGAGGATTGGGGCTTTACGGATACCGAGGAGATCCCAGAGGATGCCATCCCCGCGATTGTTGCCGATCGAACCCTGGGGGAACAGTCCTCGATCCTGAGAGCCTTTGGACCGATCCGGGCCTTCGATCCCCTCAAACCCGTCACCCGCGCCGAGGCAGCTCTAGCCCTATCCACCTTTGCAGATCAAACCGCAGCGGAGGCGATCGAACAGGGACCCGCGCCTCTCCCGATCCCAGCCTCACCTCAACCCACACCCGCTCCCAGTCCTAGCCCTACCCCTGAGCCCAGCCCCGATCCCAGTCCCAACCCCGCTCCCAGTCCCAGCCCCACGCCCACCCCTAG
>CAYSEO010000563.1:0-1906 GCA_964429885.1 uncultured bacterium | reverse complement strand
GCTGACATTCCCCGAGGAAGTGTTCCCGACATGCCAGATCGGATCATTGCAGCCATTGCCTACCATCTGAGCCTACCTCTGGTGACAAGCGATCGAGAGATCCGCTCACTCACCGTGATCCAGACGATCTGGTAGCTGGCCCTAGAGGGTGATCCAGGTCCGGTATTGTAGACCGCCGCATTCGCCCGCCGAAGCTCGGGATCATACCAATTCCATCACTTGGATCAGGCTTTGGACCGCTGGCAGATCCTGCGCCATGGCGGTTTCCCAGACCGCTGCATCACTAGGGTCTCAGATCAGGTAACCCATTAGGTAACTCGCTGTATAACGCCTGCTATCACTGGCACAGATTGGTCTGGCCACCACTCTGGAAGTCTCCGATTCTTTTAGACTTGCCTCCAGAGATAATATGAGGAGTTGAGCCCTAGGAATGCTATGAACACAGCAGAGATCTTGGAAGCCCTTCATCAGCTATCCGTGACGGACCGCCTTGCCATTGCTGAAACAGCCCTTCGCTCCCTTCGTGAGGAGCAACGGGCCCTCACACCCGATCAGCTCAGACATCAGATGGCTTTGGCTGCAGGTGCAGCTCTTCCGGACTATGAGGCTGATAGTGACCTCGTTGCCTTCACAGTTCTGGATGGCGAGGAGTTTCATGAATACACACCAGAAGAGCTAGACCAGGTGGACACTCATGTTCAGGGGTGAAGTTTGGCTGGTTGGGCTGGATCCGACTATCGGGCAGGAGATGAACAAGACTCGTCCTGCTGTGATTGTTAATGATGATGCCGTGGGGATTTTGCCTCTGAAGATCATCGTTCCGGTCACTGAGTGGAAGGATAGATACGGGTCACGTCCCTGGATGGTCCGGTTGGAATCACAGCCAAACAGCGGGCTGACAAAGGTTTCTGCTGCTGATGCCTTCCAAGTCCGTTCCGTCTCAGAGACACGACTGGTGCGCAAGCTTGGCAAATTGTCTGATGCAAATATGGAGGCTATCTCACAGGCTCTGGTTGCTGTACTGAGTCTCTTTGGAAAATGAGGATGAATTGCTGATCGATTAGGCCTTCCTGGCAAGGCCAAGCTACAGAGTGGTTAAATGCGGCGGTTTGTGAACCACTCTGCTGGGTTGCCATGAGAGAGCAAGATCCTCCTCCCTGGCTTCAGGTACTCTCAAAGGGTCTGTGTAGTGGTGACTGGCTAAGAAAGCAGATATCGGAGGTAAACGCCTCACCCACAACAGCTCAAGACAATGACTGTTGGGGATAAGCTGGAATTCAGAAGTCAAACTGGGCGAATCATAGCATTTCCCTCCCCAACCACTAGATCGGTTCAGTTGTAGTATTGAACATTGAAATATTGAGGATCGAGCTCGACTCAAATCTCGACTCAAATACTGAATCGGCGCTCTTGTCAGGAAAGGAGATTGCCTTGTTAGGAAATGAGGGGGAAGACATGGATTCTTCATCGTTAACTCTCCATGGAGGTGTGGGATCGGATCACCCAGGAGCGAAAGAGTTCTACTCTGATCTGATAATGATCTTCTGTGATCGGTTTGATGACGTCGTGGCGTTCTAGGGTGGTGAGGGCAGTTTCGAGATCGGTGATGTTGAGATCGGTGTGTTGTTGGGCAAGAGCTAGCTTGCTGAGTCCGTCTGGATTGGGGGCGAGGGATGTGAGGAGCTGTTGTTGGATGGGATCGGCTTGGTTCCACACGCCAGTAAAGTAGTAGCGACCTCGGCTGAAGAGATCGGGATCGGTGATGATGGCGGTGACATCAGCGGGGGTAAAGAGTAAATCTTGTTTGCGGCCTTGTTCAAAGACTTGGGAGTTGTAGCGTCGGACTAATAACCGGGTGTGTCAAGTATTTTGTGTAAGTATCGCAGATCACTTGCTGAGCCGTCCG
>CAYSEO010000562.1:0-1908 GCA_964429885.1 uncultured bacterium | reverse complement strand
CATGGACTCCTTGTCGGAGATATCAATTGCGAATCCCGCTTTACCCACCTTAAATTCCTCGGTTAGATCCAGTAGCTGTTCCATGAAGTCTGAAGGTAGGTTCTTGTTGAACTCTAGATCGGGATCGGTGACACAAAAGTGAGGTGGTAAGGCGGGAAAGAGAACCTGATTACGAAATACATAATGAGGTCCGATATTCTCGGGAAGTCTAACTACGGATATGGTTCTATCGATCTGATCAAGGTATTCAACCATGGGTGGATAGGTTGAGAGATTATCAATGACAATGATGTTCAGACAGCTCCGATTCCGCAACTGAGTGATCATCATTCGCAGATAAGTGAGGTTATTAAAGCAGGGGATATAGATCGGTATCTCTGATCTGGACATAGGCGGTGATTGGTTTCGTCTATTCTCCGTTCTAGTCTAGCGCAGATCCGCCTCAAACTCGACCCATAGCTCGCTTCCAAGGCCAAGACTCAGCATCGAGTATGCCTGTGTCGGCTGATTCAGAAGGCCATAGATAGATATACTAACCCACATCAGCTCTAGAAGGGTGATGCAGGTGAAGACAACACGATCTCTAGCAGGGGTGGCGGGGTTAGTGGCGGTGGCGACCCTGGCAAGTAAGGGCATGGGGTTTCTGCGGCAGCTCTTGATCGCGGCTACGTTTGGATCTGGACCGGAGTATAGTGCCTTCGCCGTAGCCTATGTGTTACCTGGGTTCCTACTGATCCTATTGGGGGGAATCAACGGACCCTTTCATAGCGCCATCATCAGTGTCTTGAAAAAGCGTTCCGATCAAGATCATGCTCACTGGTTGGAATCGATCACGACGCTGGTTAGCCTGATCCTATTAGGGGTCATGGTCCTGCTGATCCTATTTGCAGATCCGTTGGTGGTGTTGATCGCCCCGGGGGCCAGTCCGGAGGTCCATAGGATGGCGGCACAGCAGTTGCGGATCATGTCGCCGTTGGCTGTGTTGGCCGGGTTGATCGGGATCGGTTTCGGGAGTTTGAATGGCTCAGATCATTATCTTTTACCGGCCTTGAGCCCATTATTATCCAGTGCTATGGTGATCGGGGCTTTGATCTTGTTTGGGCATACAGGCAATTCTGTGATCCTGGCTTGGGGAACTTTGCTGGGGGCCTTGGCTCAATGGTTGGTGCAGGTGCCGGTGCAAGCTCGATCGGGGTTGGGTCGGCCTCGACTGCGGTTTGAGTGGCGATCTCCTGAGGTTAAGCTGGTAGGGATGCTGATGTTACCGGCAGTGATCTCATCGGGCATGGTGCATATCAACGTTTATGTGGATATGTTTTTCGCCTCCTTTGTGCCAGGAGATCGGACCATTGGTAACTTAGGTTTCGCCCAATTGTTGGTGCAAACTCCATTGGGGATCCTCTCCAATATGGTACTGGTGCCCTTGATGCCCTTATTTTCTAGTCTGGCGGTTCCGGAGCGGCGACAGGAGTTACGGGATCGGATTCGACAGGGATTGGTGGTAACGGCGTTGACGATCTTACCCATGTCGATGCTGTTGTCGGTATTGGCTCAACCGATCGTGCGAGTTGCCTATGAACGAGGTCAGTTTACTCCAGAGGTGACAGCTGAGGTGGCAGCCCTGTTGAGTGCTTATGGGATCGGCATGGTGTTTTATCTGTTGCGGGATGTGGTGGTGCGGATCTTTTATGCCTTGGAACAGGGACAGATCCCATTACAAGTCAGTGTGTTGGCGATCTTTTTGAATGCGGGATTGGATTATGTGGGGTTAGGACTGTTTGGAGCTCCAGGTTTGGCTTTGGCAACAGCGGGGGTGAACTTGATCGCCTTAATTTTGTTGGGAGTCACGCTCCATCGTCAGGTGGAGGATCTGCCCTGGGGGGAGATCTTAAAGACTTTCGGGTTGTT
>CAYSEO010000561.1:0-1959 GCA_964429885.1 uncultured bacterium | reverse complement strand
TCTAAGCATATTCACTCTTGACAAATGCTCGGTTTTCTTAACTTGTCAGGGATGAGTGGAGGCCCAGATCTCGGCAGCAGAGCAATTGCGTTTAGGCATCGATCACCAGATCCTGAAGGATAAACATGGGTATCACCGGGCCACTCAAGCCACCCAAGATGCCGAGGCCGCGATCACGCAAGCGCAGCAGAAACTGACAGAGATTCAGTCCCCAGCTTTGTTCATCCGCGTTCATCCGCGAGACTCACCTCGATCAGGCCAAACGATCCCTGCAGTCTGCCCGTACCAGCTTGAAGTCCGCTCAGGACCAGATCGAGAAAGGGGCCTACAAAGCCGCTCAAAAGCAAGCTCAAACCGCCCAGACTGAGGCCGATCAGGCCCACCGAGAGACTCGGGAGGCTGAGGATCAGCTCTTTGTAGATTCCTCACAAAGTTCCCAGAGCGGTGTGATCGGAACCTCTAGCAGTTGGGGTGGTGGGTTTAGTGGCAGCACCGGCGGGGGATTTGCTGGGGGCAGCTCCGGCAGCATGGGGGGCGGCTTCGATGGGGGTAGTGGCAGCGCTGGAGGGGGATGGTAGAGACAGATCGGCGATCTCTCCTGGGGGGTGAGGTTAACCGATTTCTGTAGGATCCAGATCCCCGCTACAGTGTAACGGTCGCAGATTGTAAGGCAGACCCAGGCAAGGCGATGACGGTCGAGATGGACATCCCCCCCGCAACCCGATCTGGATCATCCTTGGGACACCCGAGAGCTCATCTGAGTGCTCACTACCCTGCCTTGCTTTGTGCTCTCTGGGCGCAATTTCCCTTACCCGAATGGATCCCCACCACTGGAGCGGATACCTGGCAGAAGACGATCCGGGCCATGACTCAGTTGTGGCGGGAGGCCGGTAGCTACGGCATGGCTGTCAGTGGACCGATCCCCTGGTTGCCGGAGCAGGAATGGAACTATCACCCCGAAACCAACCCTTGGCAGATCCAGGCTCACCCGCAGATGCAGCCTTCCCATACCCTCGATCTAGACCCAGAGACGGACCTCCTCTCACCGGAGATCTTTCGCTGGTTGTTCACCCCTGATCTCCGGCAGGGAACTCAGCCCCCAGAACCCGAGACCCAGATCACAATCCCGATCCTGCCCGAAGATCCTTTGGTGGAGGAACAATTCTTGATCCTGATCACCCCCGTCTTCAATGTGGTCGTGGCTCAGGGCCTACATCCCCACACCGGACAACAGGGCCTGATGATCTCCTTTGAGCCTGAGGCGATCCAGAGAGCTGGACAAGTGCTGCTGGCTCGGACGCAACACTCTCGTCCTGGGGCCTTACCTTTTTGGCAGGCAGCCCTGCAGTCCTTTCCACTCCTACCTCCACACCATCGGGTGGTGGCTCGCTTCAGTAGTTTGGTATTAATGTCCGACAGCACCCTGGTGGAACTGGCCTCGACGGCTCAACTCCCCGCCTCCTCTCCCTCTGCTGACTCCAGCCCCCAAGAGGATCCGATCCATCTCTCTCCTTTAGCTTTACCATCGGACACCCTGTCATCCCTGCACCCCTCAGGAGCGGCTCAGGCGGCCTCCGAGGAACCCCTGGATGAGGAGTCCTCCATCTCAGAGGCGGAGTTGTTGCAGGCTTTGGCCCATGACATCCGCACCCCCTTGACCACGATCCTGACCAACGCTCGGCTGGCCCTGCGACAGAAGTCCCTGACCAAGGCCCAAACCTTCCTGTAACGGATCGAGCAGGAGTGTAAGGAACAGATCGAGAAGTTTGATCTGATCTATCAGGCGGCAGAGCAGCAACCCAAACGTCTGCATCTTGGCCCCATCGCCTTGACAGAGCTGATCCAGCAGAACCTACCCAAGTGGAGATCTCAGGTGGAGCGCCAGGGATCGACACTGGAGATGGAGATCTCGGAGGATTTAACCGATGTGATGAGCGATTCCCAAACCCTGGATACCAT
>CAYSEO010000560.1:0-1967 GCA_964429885.1 uncultured bacterium | reverse complement strand
GGAGAGAGCCACCACATCTCCCTCTCCAGCAGCCTCCACCAACTCTGCCACCATCTGATCTGTAGCCCGATAAACTTGCTTCAGAGCCTCGGCGGCGACAGGACCAGACGCATGATGATGGAGAGGATGTTGAGGATCTACACCATGCCATAATCCCTCGATGGCAGAATGGAGTTCCCCCGTCACCACAAAGAATACCTCCCAATCTGGAAAAGGATCTGACATTAACCAGAGGGTAGCCTGACTGCGAACCCGCAGGGCCTCCACCAGAGCCTCACCCATCTGACGAGATCGGTCTGGAGAATAGGCAGGACAGTCGTAGATCCATTCAGGGCTAGGGTAGTTTCCCACTCGCTTTTTGAACTTCTCAAGCAAGGAGTGAGGTCTTGCTGCTAGACAGGTGCCAGGATCATGGGCTCCCCAACCCACCACGCCTTGGAGGTGCTGAGTGCGTCTCATGTCGACGTAGGGGGTATCGAAGACAACGGTTTCCAAGCCCCTGAGAGAGTCCATCCAGGGCACGAAACGAGCCCCCTCTTGCCGGATCTGATAGGTCTTGGGATCAAACTCCACAGCAGACCAACGGCGAGCGTCCTCAGGGGAGAGACCAGAGGCCACATGTTCCCAGGCCAAACCCGTGTATTGGGCGGAGCCATGATCTAAATGAAATATGGCACTGCGATCCCTGAGAGCAGAGAGAGCAGGCAGTTCCCCCTGTTTCATCAGCTCCTCAGCATAGGAGACCTCGAATCCGTCCAGCCCAATGAGTAGAGTTCGTCGATCCATCTTTGTGATCACTTAATGCAGGTTTCCCCGAAGTATACTCTACCTGCGGATAAGTAGATCAGCAAAAATGTTTATACAGGCTATATAGTGCATGTCAAAGCAATTTTGCCGATCTACTTACTTTTGTGTATCGTAGTTCAATCGGAGGAGATCCCCTCTGAGAAATCAACTCGTTTGGGAGTCGGTTATGGATAGTCAGGAGATCAAGATCCCTTGCCAAGGCCTGGTTAGGTGGGCGACGGGGGAAACCCAGTATGAGGGCTCACAATGGGACCTAGTGTCCCCAGTCGACTCCAACAGCCCTGTCAGAGAGGTGGATGGATCTGACGGTCCTCAAGCTCCCCTAGTCTCTATCGTGATTCCGGCCTTTAATGCTGAGGCCTTTATCTCAAGAACGGTGGGATCTCTGATCAGGCAGACCTATCGCAACCTTGAGATCTTGGTGGTAGACGATGGATCCTGGGATCGCACGGCTGAGATCGTCAGATCGATGCAGGAAGACCCCCGGGTTCGGTTATTACAACAACCCAATGCGGGGGTGGCTGCCGCTCGTAACCTCGGGATTCAGGAGGCTCAAGGGGAGTTCATTGCCCCGGTCGATGCTGATGATCTGTGGTACCCCAATGCAATGGCTGAGCTTATGGCACAGTTTCAGGTCTGTGGTTCAGAGGTAGGGGTTGTCTACACCTGGTCCGTGGATATTGATGAACAAGAACGGCAAACTGGAGGGTTCCATGCTGCTAAGGTTACAGGAGATGTCTATAAGATCTTGATCTGTCATAACTTTATAGGAAATTCAAGCTCCACACTGATTCGAAAAACCTGTCTGGAACAGGTGGGGGGATACAGTTCCCAGTTAAAGGAGCAGAATGCTCAGGGATGTGAAGACTGGGATCTTTACTTAAGACTAGCAGAGCGTTATCATTTCTCAGTTGTTCCAGACTTCTTGGTAGGGTATCGTCAGAGATCCATTAGCATGTCTAGTAATCTTAGACAGATGGTTCGATCCCATACTCTAGTCCTGGAGAATGCTCAACAGAGATATCCTAATACTCCTCGTTTCCTTTATCGACTCTCTTGCAGTAGCTATTACCTGTATATGGGGCATCTATGTCATGCTAATTTGAATACTGTCGAAACTTTATATTGGCTCAAGCAAGCTTTTCTGGCCGAGCCTATCC
>CAYSEO010000559.1:0-1968 GCA_964429885.1 uncultured bacterium | reverse complement strand
CTCAATCTCTCAGAAGGAGACGATCTCTTCATTACCCCCACCCCTGACGGCATCCGCATCACTCCCTACGATCCTGAGTTTGAGGCAGCCATGGCAGCCTTCGATCGCACCCGTAGAAAGTACCGCAATGCCCTTCGAGAGCTGGCCCAGTGAATGAACCCAGATGGCTCACAGAAACCGCCGTGCTTGCCATTCACGAACAGTTGATCCAGGAACATGGGGGACAACCAGGGATCCTCAACTCGGGTTTGCTTGCTTCCGCCGTAGAGAAACCTCATAACCTCTTCTACTACGGAGGCCCAGAGATCACCCTGTTCGATCTGGCTGCTACTTATGACTATGGCCTGGTCAAGAATCATCCTTTCATGGATGGCAACAAACGGATCGGGCTCACCGCAATAGACGTCTTTCTGCAGCTGAATGGGTACGAACTGATCGCCAGTGAGGTGGAAGCTGTAGCTATTATCCGAGATCTGGCTAGCAACAACGCATCTCAGGCAGAGGAGATAACGCGATTAGCCCAGTGGATCCAGCAGAACTCACAACCTTATTCAAATTGACAAAGTAAATCTCAGACTGTTTGATTCTCATTGGCCTCTGTAAACCATCCTAAGTAGATTAGCAAAAACGTTTATACAGGCTATATAGTGCATGTCAAAGCAATTTTGCCGATCTACTTATAGCCTCAACCTGGAAACCGACTACGCCATCTAAGGGTTATGGACACCCTCGATCAGTTCCTCCCTCCTGGGGATCGAACGCCACATAGCTTCTCCCACGCCAAGATCGGGGCCGAGTCAAAGCCGAGATCCCGATCCGCAACACCGCCAGTGGATCCGCCAGAGGGGACAGCCAGAATGTCCATGGACGCCGCACATAAGAGGAAGCGATCCCGATCACCAATCCCCAACGAAACAGAACCAACCCTCCATTTAGAACCAACAGAGCCAGGACCAACCCAGAATCTGTCGTCCAAGCTCGCAGTGCAACCAGTAAACCCAGGATCGGCACAGGTAATCCCTGGGTTGCAGCGAGAAAGAGGCAATCCTGTCCCGTCTGCCAAAGGGTGGAGGCATCTTTGAGATCGAGAGATCGACCCCATTCCCGCCAGGTCTCCATAAACGAGGTGTACATACGCACCTGGATCAGATGGCAACCATCCAGAAACCCTACCTTGTAGCCCCGCTTCGCGATCGCTCGCACCAGAGTGACATCATCGCAGAAGGAACTGCGGGCCAATTGATACCCCCCCACCGCCTCTAGAACAGACTTGCGAGCCCAAAAACACTGACCGTTGGCCATGGTTCGTTCCGGAGCAAATCCAGTATCCCCTGCGGCGCCAAACCGATAGATCAGCGTCACCAACAGGGCCGGTTGTAACCATCCCTCCCCCCAATGCTCCAGGATGAATCGAGGAGCCAGAGTGATCACATCGAAATGCTCTTGAGTGGCCACCTGATACAGGCTGGGGATCAATCCCGGCTGGGGCTGGGTATCCGCATCGATCCCTAAGATCCACTCCGTTTCAGGACTAGCAGCCAGCCATCCGGAATGCAAGGCCCAAGGACGTCCTACCCACCCCGGCGGCAACGGATCATCGGTCACCACTCGAAAGCGAGGATCCTGAGCTCCCATGGCCAACACCTTCGACACCGTCTCATCCTGGGAACGACTATCCACCACCACCACCTCAGCCAGCTCCGTCCCCTGCTGATGTAACCCCTCCAGACAGGGCTGGATCCGCTCCGCCTCATTGAGAGTAGGCACGATCGCTGAGACGGATCCCTGATGCTGAGGATCGGAGGGCTGGGGTTGCAGGGGAGGACGACGAAAGGGGGCTTGGCCCAGGCGACGGCAGAGCAGACCCGTGGCAGGCAGTTGGAGCAGCAGCACCCCTAGCGCCACCCCCTCCCAGAAGGTATTGACGATCATGAGTTTGGCACGGTGATTATGTCTGAGCATACTTCA
>CAYSEO010000558.1:0-1973 GCA_964429885.1 uncultured bacterium | reverse complement strand
GTCACCGGGATCTCCAACAGCCGATCCACCAGAGCCACCCGGAAACCCGCCACCTCCTGATTGATCAGCTTGTCCAGAAACGGAAACAGGTTCACCACACAGTCATTCATCTCCCCCACCGGCAACACCCGCCCCGACTGCAGCACCATCTCCGCCTCCCCACAGGAGCGACTGCTCACCTCCATCAACACCTGGATCGAGCCCCGACTGCTATTGGTGATCGTCACCTCAGTGCCATCCACCTCCGCCCGCCAGCCATGGATCACTTCGATACTGGGGCTAGTCACCTCCTCTGTAAAATACTCCCCAGCCCAGGCTGGTGCTGCCAGGATCCCGAAACCCAGGCTTAAGCCCCAGAGCCCGGAGACTACCGATCCCAGGCGATGTAAAGCCGGAAAACCAGAGGACAGTACCATAACAAGCTCCTGAAGATCAGAGTGAGTCGCCGGTCGGATCCCATTCATAGAGATAGATCTGCCGATCAAACCGGTCCATGCGCCAAGACATAGCTGCAATCGTGGCAGGTCTCTCCCAACAGACGCAAGGGGAATGGGTCTAGGTTACGCTGAGATCGTCTTCTCCCGGAAGACCTAGATCCTCAGCCCCCTCAGATCCGCTCGGTTATGGTTCCGAAACCTTCTCCCCCAGACCAGACCTACCAGTCCCCCACTCTGGGACGGCTCCCTCAGATCGCCATCGTGGCCGGGGTCGGGATCCTACTTAGTGGTGGGCTCCTGTTTCATCACTGGCAACCCCAACAACAACTGCGATCCCATACGGAATCTTTTCTCAAAGCCGTGGAAGATCGCAACTGGGAACGGGTCGGAGGGTTAATGGCCTCAGACTATCAGGATGGTTGGGGCCTCAATAAAGCCAGCGCCCTCACCTATGGAGAAGAAACCTTTCAACACTTCGCCACCCTCTCCTTGAATCCCCTCGGGATGGAGATCACTGCCGAGGATGATCAGCAGGGCAGAGTTAGAACTCAATTCGAGGTCAGGGGCATCGGTTCCCCCATTGCTACCTTGACGAAAAATGAGATCAATGGCCTCGATCAACCCTTCGTATTCTATTGGCAACGTCAGAGCTGGAGACCTTTCGATTGGCTATTGGTCGGGATTGAGAACCCTGCCCTTCAACTGGATCTCAGCCACCTACAAGGGGGAGAGGAAAACTGAGGTTTTGGAGTTAAGCTGCCATGCTGTGCATTGATCAAATTCTCAACTTGGAACCGTTTCAACAGCTGAGCCCACAGCAACTTGAATGGGTCTGCGAGCAGGCGCAAGAGCTTACCTTAGCTCCGGGAACATTGATCATGGAAGAGGGCCGAGATCCCAATGGCTTTTTCATTCTGATCCAAGGACGTGTCAGTATTACCCGCCTGAGTGACGGGATGGAGATGCCCATTGGACAACATGAGGCTCCAGCCTTTTTTGGGGAGATCCCAGTGCTAACTGAGGAACCCATGTTGGTTTCTATGCGAACCCTGACTGAGTGTGATCTTTACCAGATCGATAGCGGTGACTTTCTCAGCCTGATCCATCGTTGTCGAGGCTTTGAACGGAGCATTTTCCGAGAGGTGGGTCGCCGTTTCCGGGGACTGGAATCTTTTCTCAGCAGTCGAGAGAAGATGGCAGCATTGGGGACTCTCGCAGCGGGTCTGGCCCATGAACTCAATAACCCAGCCGCTGCCCTAGTACGGGCCTTGCGGGATGTTGTCCCTGCGATCCGGGAGTTGGAGTATATGAATCTGCTCTATGGTCAAGCGAACGTCGATCCGGCCCATACCCAGCAATGGCAGAGCACTCGAGAGCAGGGCTATGAGACCATTCTGAACCAGACCTTGGATCCGCTCACCTTAAGTGATCGGGAGGAGGAACTACTGGATTGGCTGGAAACCTATGGGGTGAAAGACGCTTGGAAACTCACTCAGCCACTGGCAATAGCAGGCATTTCTCTCGCAACCTTAGAGC
>CAYSEO010000557.1:0-1980 GCA_964429885.1 uncultured bacterium | reverse complement strand
CATCATCCTCAGACTGGGGTTGGGCTGCCTCTTGAAAGACCCGTTGGGCAAAGGCGGGATCCTCACGAATGCGACGAAAGAAGACGGTCATGCCCTTGTAGTGCTGGCGCAATGACTCCTCATCCTGCTCCGGCAGTCGTCCCGCCAGATAGATGAGCTCCATGGGATCCAGTTCCAGAGCCTCCGCCAGAGCCCGCACCACTCCTTCCCGAGGCGGTCGCTCAGAGTGATCGTTCTCCAACTTCGATAGATAGGTGACATCCACCCCCGTGCGATAGGCCAGTTGCCTCTGACTGAGGCCGAGAGCCCGACGCGCTTGGCGGATGACCGTCCCAAAGGTTTCAGTCACAGTTCACATCCTTCCACAACTGAATGAAAGCCGATCTTTGACAGGGATATCAATTCGCGAGATCCGATATTGACATCTATATCAACGGGAGGCTAGCATCCTGGTCATGAAGTTGGCATAGGTGTCAACAGCCCTAAGATACCCCAATCCCGCCCCACAGCGTCAAGAGGGCGGCTTCAGAAATTTTCCAGAAACGGCTTGAGAGCCCGAGTACCCCAGTTCAGAGGATCAGAAGATGAGTCAGTTGGCAGGGAGCGATCTAGCGGCTCCAGCAGCCCCCCAAGGGTTTGACTACCAGGTTGTTCCTGCGTGAGTTTGAAATTTTGGCTGAAGAAATCGTTTCCTGTGGATGAATTATGTCTGCCTCACCTCGCCCCAACCCCATGATCCGCCCCCGTCACTATCAAGAATGGGTCACCGGCAGCGGCGTCAGCCCTGAGATCACCCGGCTGAATCTGTTGAGCTTGACGGACAAGCGGGAGATCGCCCATCGGCTGAGATGGAAAGCCTACCGACATGACATCTACGGTTGGTGGGTCAGTGGGACCGATCCAATCACCGGCGAGACCACCCCCTATGGCCAGTACAAACCGGACGAACCGATCCAGCTGAATCAGGGCAAGCCATCCAAATATATCGGCCCCACCAAAGAGATCCCCTATGACGCCATCTGCCTGCGGATGCCCCAGCCTGACTTCTGGAAGCAAGTGGTGGAGGATCCTACGGTGCCGGTGGTGATCACCGAGGGAGCCAAGAAAGCAGGGGCCGGTCTGACGATCGGGCTCACTGTTGTGGCTCTGGCCGGTGTAGAGATCGGGCTACGGGATGGAAAGTTGGTGCCGATCCTGGATCTGTTGGCGGTGCAGGGGCGAGAGTTCGTCCTGGCTTTCGACTCGGACATCATGAGCAAGCTGGAGGTGAAACAGGCTCTGATCCGTTTGGCCAACACCCTGAAGCGAAAAGGATCCGTGATTCGAGTGGCCCAATGGCTACAGGAAGAGGGCAAGGGTATGGATGACGCCATCCTGGCTCTGGGATCTGAGGAGTTTCAGCAACGGATCCAACAGGCCATCACCTACAAGCAATGGCTCAAGTCTCTGGAGACCTCTCAGGATCCGCCCCGTCCATCCAAGGAGAAGAAGAGAGAGCGCCCTCCCGCCAGCAACCATCTGGCCGCCAAACTGGCCGAACGTCACAAGCATGATCTGGCCTGGAATGATCAGGCGCAGGAGTGGTTCCAATATGGGCAGAGCTCCCCTGGGATCTGGACTCTGGCCGGTGAGGTGGATATCTGGAATGTGATCCGGGCGGAGTTGGACGTCAAGGATGTCCCTTACAGCTCGGCTTACTTGACCGATGTGGCTCGGATCATGCGCTGCGATCTGATCGTCCGAGACTGGGATCCATCTGCTCACCTGCTGCCCATGCAGAATGGGGTGCTCAACCTCCAGACCCAGAAACTGCAGGATCATTCCCCCGATCATCACTTCCTCTGGAGTCTGCCCTATGCCTACAACCCTTCGGCCACCTGTGAGCCGATCCAAGCTTGGATGCTGGAGGCCATGGGGGGACAGAGCGATCGGGTCCAGGTGCTGCGGGCCTTCCTCAATGCCATCGTCACGGGTAGAACC
>CAYSEO010000556.1:0-1988 GCA_964429885.1 uncultured bacterium | reverse complement strand
CGGATCTGCGGCAGGCTCAGTTAGAGGGGACGTTTTTGAGTGGGGCGGTCTATGACGACGGGACTCAGCTCGATCCCGGTGTAGATGTGGTAGATCTGGGCTTGCAGGAATACTCACAGCCTGAGTCGCCCTGTGGCTTACGTCGTTGTATCGAGCTGGAGTGGGATCGATGAGGGTGAGGAGGATCGGGATCTTGGTGATGTTGCTCTGCAGCCTACTGGTGGCCTGTGGAGGAGAGACGCCTCGCTCGGTAGTGGAACAGGCCCTGGAGTATCAGATCACCCATCCCCTTAGTGCGCGTCAGGGGCTCTTGGGGATCGAGCAGCTACAGGCACAGATCTCCCTCAGTCGGGTGCGGGTAACTCAGGATCAAACCCTGATATTGCCGGGGGAGCAGGGACACTCTTGGGCAGGTCACCATCTGGAGGGCACCTACACGCTGCGGGTCAATCCGGAGGAGGGGCGTCGCTTCTTCCGCCGTAAGGAACCCTTTCAACTGACCCTGGCCCAGATCGGAGAGGAGGAAAAGACCTGGGTGTTGGCTTATCCCAAAAGTGGATCCTTAGACTCAGAGACCTGGACCACCCTTGAGTTTCTGCCTCGGCCTCCGGCTCCCTCAGAACAGCCTGCTGGTTCTAATCTTCCCGATCAGATCACCAAACCTTTGGAGGATCGAACCCCCCAGGAGATCCCATATCTGGAGGAGTCCGATCAGCGTTATTCCGCCATTGATTCCTGAGAGTCGTCAAAGCTCGGTACTTTTATCTCCCAGCCATCAACACCATCAACACCTGTTTAGCCGTCAGCCTTAGATCTGGAAAAGTGGGAGAGACGACAGCCTGATCGCCGCGAAATCGCTGAATTTCATACTCTCCACCTGCTAATGTACAGATCGATAGGGTAGGTTGTTTAGGCTTGCCAATATGCCGAGTACCCCCTAAACCCGCGTAGTCTGCGATCCAATATTCAGGAATTCCTAAAACCGCATAGTCTTCAACCTTGCGGGCATAATCATTTTGCCAGTTACCACTCACAACTTCTGCCACAAACTTAATCGAACTACCTAAGGTCAGGATAGATTGTTCTGACCAAAGCGGCTCTTTGATCAGTTCACTTTGATCAATCACCATAATATCAGGTCGGAATGCTGTTGTGCCAGCGTTAGAGGGACGTAGAAGTCCTCGCTGCAGAACAAACCAGGGTAAACCTATTCCGTCGATCTGGACACAAAGCTTTGTGGTCAAGAAGGCGGCAACCTCTTCATGTGGGCCTGTTGGTTCCAAGTCGAACACCTCCCCATCAATCAGTTCGTAGCGATGATCTCCACCATAGCGAGCGAGGAATTCGTCAAAGCTAAGTGGCTTTTCTTGTACTAGCTGATCGAGTGCAGTAGTCATCAGTCAACTGTTCCGGTGCAGTGATAAGTAGATCAGAAAAAACGTTTATACAGACTATAGAGTGCATATCAAAGCAACTTTGCTGATCTATAGATGATATGGGTTCTTGGTTCACCCATCATCCCAAACAACGCACAGAGCCTCTGTTTACAAGGTGATCAAGCCCTGGGATTCAGCTCTGATCTGGGGAGATCTGCTGTTGAGCTAACCAAGCTTCCAAAGGGGGAAACAGCTTTTGGTTGGCCATGGGAAAGGCATAGTCCTTGATCTGCTCAGGACGGATCCATTGTACATCCGCACATTGCAGGGTTTGGATCTCGCCACTGATATAGCGGCAGATGTAGGCGATCAGGGTGATGGTGAAGTGGGTATAGGCATGCTCGATGGTAGCCAGTTCCTCCACCACCTCCACCTGGATACCGATCTCCTCCTTAACCTCCCGCACCACACACTCGGCAGGGGTCTCACCAGGCTCGATCTTGCCCCCCGGAAACTCCCAGAGTCCGCTCAACATGGAGCTCTCCAGCCGCTGATCGATTAAGAGATCTGGCCCCTTAAAGACGACAGCGACGGCGATGCGTTTGTGGGGAC
>CAYSEO010000555.1:0-2001 GCA_964429885.1 uncultured bacterium | reverse complement strand
GGACGGTTTGGGGATGTGGTCAATCTCTCCCTCAATCAGACCTTTGCTCGATCGGTCAATACCACCCTCACCACCATGTTGCCCCTGCTGGCCATTGCTCTGTTGGGGGGACCGACCCTGAAGGGGTTTGCCCTGGCTCTGCTGTTGGGATTTGGGCTAGGGGTGTATTCCAGCATCTTTATCGCCAGCCCTCTGTTGGTGTGGTGGCGCAACCGTCAGGGGCCAGGCCCTGATCCACAGTTGGCGGAGAAGAACTCGGAGATGGAATCCGATGCCGAGTCCCAGGAGGCTCCGGCTTGAGTGTTGTTTCCCGGTAACCCATGAAACCCCTTTCTCCAGAGGCTGAGCGACTGCAGCACCTCTACCGACAGATCCAATACTGGGGTCTGGGGTTGATCTGGTTGGTGGTGGGTCTCCCCTGTCTGTGGCAGTTGCGCCCCGAGATCCGCCGCATGATCGAGTTCTTTACCTGGGCCTCCGTCAAGTACGCCCTTTTCTATAAGCCCCAGTGGCCCAGTATCGGCGTGTTGATCTGTATCGGGTTCACGCTGTATGTATTGATCTCCCACTGTCGCTATGAGCTGTTTGGCTTGATCCGCTCGGAACGAGATCTGCTGGAGTCTCAGGTGGACTGGATCCGACGTCTACCCTCTCAGAATCGACTACGGCGTCAGGTGATCGACCACCCTCAGCAACTTCCCCCTGCTGCTGCAACTGATCTCGATTCAGATCTCGGCCATCGATAGCTTCCACCCAGACAAACTCCCCATCGATCTGCTGATTCCATTGCTGAAATTGAGCCCAGCGATCGGGGCGGCGCTTAAGATTCAGCACATGAACTTGTAACACGAGCCCAGCCTCCCAAAGGCATCCCAAGCCTAGCGTGACCCAGTGGGATAGACAACGATCTGAACCTCCGGATGGGCAACCTGGGGTGGACAGGCATGTAGTACGCATGTATTATGTCAGATAACAGCGGCACTCAGACCTTGGATCTGGAGCTTTCCATGAGACGATTACGGACCCCTCTGCAGCTTGCCTTTCCCGATCAGGGGCGATATCCCCAGGATCGGCGAGGTTGGGCCATGGCCGAGGCCGGGGATCTCAAATCCTCGGCGTTGAATATCGAACATCAAGATCGTCAACAGGGGGGAGCGATCTGAGCGTGATCCAGTTGTCCATGTACTGAGCTGATCCACGAGCCCCCGCCCCTTCGGAGTTGGGGGTTTTGTTGTTGTTACCCCCCGTGCTGTCAAAGCCATTTTGCCAATCCACTGATCTGCCCATGTCAGGAGAACCCCTGCCCTATGCTTGCCCTGATCTTCACCGAAACCGGACTGCACCTGGAGACCTGTGAGTTGTCCCTGGAGGACTGGCTGATCTCCCGGATCCTGCTGGCCCAGCGGCTGGCGGAGACGATCCAACTAGAGACCAGTTGGGCCTCCCTGTTGCTGCCGGATGATCTGCCCGAGATCGGTCAGGTGGCTGGGGTGGATGAGGTGGAGCTGTGTCACAGTGAGGCCGAATGGGTGGAGGTGAGCCTGGAGGGGATCTGGTTGAGCAGCGATCCCGAGCAGATCTCAGGGGTACTGGTGACGGAGATCGATGCGGAGACGGAGCAGTTGATCTATCAGCTGTGGCGGGCTTCCCGCTCCTGCCTCATGGCTTGAGGCTGATCTTCGGTTGGGATCCACCTCTAATCGTTGACCCGTGATCTGGCCAGGGAGAATAGAGATATGTGTTGTTTCACTAACGAGCCCTTGATCTCACCCATTCCGCTTCCCTTTCCCCTTGAGTGGTTGCCCCAGCCTGCCTATCTGGTGGGGGGGGCGATTCGAGATCAGATCCTGCGACAGCGAGAGGGATGCCTGGAGCTCCCGGCCAAGCTGGATCTGGATCTGGTGTTGGAGCGTGACTCGGTGGCCTGGGCCTCGGAGACGGCTCGTCGTCTGCAGGGGGGATTTGTGGTGCTGGATCCGGAGCGACAGATCGCTCGGATCG
>CAYSEO010000554.1:0-2009 GCA_964429885.1 uncultured bacterium | reverse complement strand
CAGGGGGCCACCAATAAGCAGATCGGCGAGAAGCTCTTCATCAGCCCCCGCACGGTCCAGACCCACCTCACCAACATCCTCAGCAAGCTCTCCTTGGAGAATCGAGCCCAGTTGGTTCGCTATGCCTACGAGCAAGGCTACACCGCTCAGGAGACCGAGGGATCCGGATCTTAAGTCCCCACAGGATCCCCTCAATTCTCTCGGATCACGCCAGATGACTGGCCAACACGGCTCGGGGCGCCTTTCTCACCCGACACCGAATCCTGTCTAGGCCCAATCGGGTGTGCGCCTCATAGCGATGACAGCCTGAGAACCCATAATATTGACCGTCCACCTCTAGGACATCGATCGGCTCCTGTAGCCCGATCTCCTGGATCGAGGCCATCAATCGCTCCACCTTCTGCGGATCCGTCTGCCGAGGTAGGGGACGTCGGATGGCATTGACAGGGATCTCTTTGATCTCCATAACGGATGACTCCTGACTCATCTTGATCTTTCTCCCTAAATCATAGTCATTATGAGTTTGAGTTACAAGGGCTTCTGAGGGGGGTACTACACTAGGCTTGTGAACTCCTTGCTGATCTTCAAATTCTCATAGACCCAGATCCAGACTTGCCCCCCAGTTTCTCCACCAAATGGATCCCCTCGATCACCATGGTTTTCTCTAGGGCCTTGGCCATGTCATAGAGGGTGAGGGCTGCAACGGAAACTGCCGTCAGAGCCTCCATCTCCACCCCGGTCTGCCCGGTGGTCTTCACCTGTGCCTCGATCCGAAATCCCGGCAGCTGAGGATCGGGCTCGATCTGGACCTGAATGCCACTCAGGGGCAATGGATGACAGAGGGGGATCAGATCAGACGTGCGCTTGGCCGCCATGATCCCCGCGAGCCGGGCCGTCTCCACCACATTGCCCTTCGGTCCCTGGTGTGATCGAATCGCCGCTAACGTCTCCTCAGACATCCGCACCTGGCCGGCAGCGATCGCGTGTCGGAAGGTGGCTTGTTTAGCAGTGACATCCACCATCTGGATCTGGCCGGTGGCATCGAGATGGCTGAGGGGTAGATTCGACTCAGAGTTTGGATCGGACATGGGATCTCGGCTTCACATCACTATGCTGCAAACCACATCTTTAGATTCTCTTTGGGCTCTGTAGAGTTAGCTGGGGGTTCCTTACAGTGAGGATGCGAACTGTTCGCATTGTTTCTCTCTTCACTCCTCACCTCATCATGATGACCTCCTATCATCCCACCCGTTCCGATTACCAACTCTGTCAGTTCCTGCAGAGGCGAACCCGACTCAACCCTCAGCAGCTCAGTCTCGCCTTAAAGATCCAGCAACGGGTCTATGGTCCCCTAGACATGATCCTGTGGCAGCTGGGCTTCATCACCAGTCAGGATCTGTTGGCCTTCTGGACCTTCCGCGAACAGGTGCCCCTCTCATCCTAATCTGAGGATCCGCTGAATTAGCCCTCAGGCTGGACTCCGCCTGGGTTTAGGTCACTTCCCTACAGTGAGGTCATGGGGATTTAGATCCCAAGAATGGCAACTGTGGGAGGAGATCGACACCATGCAGGAGTGGACTGGGTTAGAACACTGGCTTGATCTGGACAGCTGGAAGGCACTGCTCAGTCATTATGGCTACGGGCTGATCTTTGTGGGTGTGCTGCTTGAGAACACGGGACTACCGTTGCCGGGGGAGACGATCACGTTAACCGGCGGGTTTCTGGCGGGCAACCAGGAGCTGAATTACTGGCGTGTGTTGGCTGCTGCGATCTTGGGAGCGATCCTGGGGGATAGCCTGGGTTATTGGCTGGGGGTCTGGGGCGGATGGCCCCTGCTGGTGAAAGTGGGTCGGATCTTTCAGATCTCTGAGGCTCAGTTGGAGAGAGCCAGGGATGGATTTCGGCGGAATGCCGGTAAGGCGGTGCTGTTGGGGCGGTTCCTGACCCTGTTGCGGATCTTAGCGGGACCTTTGGCGGGGATCTCGGGGATGGCTTACCCCCGCTTTCTC
>CAYSEO010000553.1:0-2013 GCA_964429885.1 uncultured bacterium | reverse complement strand
CTTGTGAGGTCACATATAATCTGATCTTTGCATTCCTTTGTGCCTCTAAAGATAACTTAATTGGGATCTCGGGACGTAAAAACCGGGTCACGGGCTGTAGATCATATTGACCCACATTGGAAATATCCTCTTCTGTAAAGATCTGATCGGTAACATCAGTCGCCGTAAACTTTCGTCCCAAAGAGGAAATGATCGTTAACGGTTGAGGATGATCCAACGCCACCGTGCCGGGAAACCCCACTAATCGCAGCACTAAGTTGCTCTTTGCATCCGGTTGAGTGCGCCTGAACACGATCGCCTGCCAGGAGTTTCCCATCGGATCCCGTAAGGTTTGGCGGGACTGATACAGCATCTGCCCCGGTCCTTCCTGTTGCTGCAAGATCACCGCTCCTACCGAGGGACTCAGGCTCCCAACCATCAACAACAGCAGCCCCAACAGCAGCCCTAACCTGAATATCCAGCCCTTCATGACTCTCCCTCCTGATCGACTTGACGCTCGGGGCTTGATCCACTCCAGGCCCCTTCCCGCAATGAATATAACCTAACAGGAATATAGCAGATCCCGTTCTCCAGACTCAAATCCAGCTTCTCCTCAGTGCCCCTTCATCCTCTAAAGTTGAAGGTCATCGAGATCCCACGGATCGGAAAGTTACCTTTTCCTCGCTCTATATCTTATAGAGGAAGTTCCCTTTTCTTACATCCCGCTTGTGCTCCCTGAGGCCTAACTTGCGGGATCTTTCTGAGTCCAACCCGGCAGGTTAATGATTGGGCTTTGAGTTATGGAACACAGATTATAAAGATCCGAATAAATGGAATTCTCTATATAAAGAAACTATGAAGCTCGATCAATAATCGACTCCATTCAGGGCATAATCCTCAGTAGAGAAGGTTTTCGATCCCAGTCATTCCAGGACCTTGATCCGCTCCTTCTCCCGAAGCAACCGACTCTCTTCCTCCCAACTCTTGCTCTAGAGCAATCTAGGGAAAAACAACCCATCAGCCAGTCGATCCATCCGATCCTCAGGCGGATAGGGCTGTGGAGATCGCTCAGCTTCCCGTTAGTGATCTCGCTTATCCATCCACCACCCCTACACTCGGAACTCTTATGAAACGCCCCTTCTCCTCCGTGGGTGCTCACCTGAGCGCCTCACTGCTGCTGAGCTCTGTTTTGATCGCCTGTGGCGATAGCTCCTCCGTGATCCCACCCACCTCCATTTCAGAAGAATTGGCCACGGACGCCGTATCCACCCTCGTCACAGACAGGCCGCTCGCCATCGGTGGCTTTAGCCTGATCGATGCCGACGCCAATCAGCCCATACCTCAATATGATCCCCTGCCTCCCGGCAGCACTCTCTACCTGGATCAACTGCCCCCCAACCTCAACCTGATCGCCCATGCTGGCGAGGGAGCCGAGAGCATCCAATTCGATCTGAATGGCGAGGTGGCCTATCGAATCGAGAACGTTCCCCCCTATGCCTTGCTCGGGGATGACAGCGGCAACTACAAACCTTGGACCCCAGCACCGGGCCTAACCGAGATCACCGCCACCGCCTTCAGTCAGGATCGAGCCACGGGTGACTCTGGCGACTCCCTCACCCTCACCCTCAATATCGAGGCCACCACCCCGGCCTCCGGTATCACCGGCTTTACCCTGATCGACGCGGACTCCGATCAAGCGATCGCTCCTTTAGGGGCGGGGATGGTCCTGGATCTGAGTCAGTTGCCCAGTCGTAACCTCAATGTGCGTGCGGAGACCCAATCTGGCGTCGAGAGCGTTCAGTTCAGCGTCAACGGTCAGATCGTCCAAACGGAGAACGTGGCCCCCTTCGCCCTAGCAGGCAACTCTGGAGCAGACTACTATCCCTGGACTCCCCCCGCCGGAGAGTTAACGATCAGTGCCACCGCCTATCCCCAGAGCAAAGCCCAGGGCACCGCTTTAGGATCCCAAACGATCCAGCTCAGCGTCATCGATGGATCCGCACCCACCCCTACCCCGGCTCCTACGGTAACCCC
>CAYSEO010000552.1:0-2022 GCA_964429885.1 uncultured bacterium | reverse complement strand
CCAGCCCTCATCCCGTCTTTTCCTCAGGCACCTAGCCCGAATGACCCGTGGGTGGTACGGTTCCAAACCGCCATGGACGATGATCTGAACACACCGGGGGCTCTGGCAGTGCTGTTTGAGCTAGCCAAAGGTCTGCAGCGGGAGGGCAACTGTCTCGTTCACGAAGGCAAGCCCCAATCCAGTCCCGATCTGCTCTGGCAACAGTGGCAAACCTTGATGAATCTGGCCCAGGTATTGGGATTTGAGGTCATGGGAGACGGTAATCCTGAGGCAGCGGCTGTCGATATGGATGAGGCTGAGATCGCTGACCTGATCCAGCAGCGTCAGGTAGCCCGGCAACACCGGGACTTTGCAACGGCAGATCAGATTCGTGATCGACTGGCAGCGGTAGGGATTGCAGTGGTCGATCAACCGAATGGAGCAGTCCGCTGGTATCAACAGTGTAATATCAACGCACTGATATAGAGTTTGTAGTTTGAAACTCACTCCGGTTTCTGAATCATTCGCTCCCATCGACGCTGCTTCTCTTTGGGGTTAATGCCCAACAATCGCACATAGTCACCGGGATGATCTGCTAAGAACTGCTCCACCTGGGTCAGTACCTGAGCCTCATGTCCATTGGCAATCATAGGACCACTTTGCCAGGAACCCACTTTGAATCGCCGCACATCAGCAAATTCCAAACCAATATGGTGTCCTTGGTGCAGTTGTTGTCGGATCATGTTTACGATGTCCACCTGCCTAGGGTGGGCCGCTTGGCCATTTTGATACCTAGATTGGAAGCCATTACTGGAGGTGGGGTTTCGCAAAGCAGTGGTGCAAGCGACATCATCACCACAGAGGTATCCAGCTCGCAGGGCCTGGTTGATCTCGACCACATGGTGAGAAAAGGTGCGATCACCCTCGTTGGCATCCGGTAGTCGATCCGCTGCCTGCTGAGTCGTGATCACCGCTCCCGATGCCACATACTTGCCAGGGGGAATCTCTACATCCTGAATCAGGACATGCATCATCACAATGCATCCGTGGCCCACCTGGGCATTGAACACCGTCGAGCGAAAACCAATAAAACACTCATTCCCGACATAAGCCGGGCCGTGGATCAAGGCCATGTGGGTAATGCAGGTATCGTGGCCTATCCATACTGAGTAGGCTTGCTGGTCATCTCCCTGGACGCGCCCCTGCTCTAACCCATGGATAACCACCCCATCCTGAATGTTGGTATTCGCCCCAATGTAAAAGGGAGCCCCTTCATCAGCTCGGATGGAGGTATTGGGAGCAATGATCACGTTTTCCTCCAGGCGTACATCTCCAATCAGGCTGCACTGAGGATGAACGTAGGCCGACGCGGCAATCGTGGGCTGATCCAGGTCACGGTCCCAGGGTGTGGGTGGGGCGGGTTGATGACGCAGCGGCATAGTCCTTTCCTCGGGTCAAAGTTGAGTTGGATTGGGAGCATCCCCGTAAACGGTGACAGGATCGAAAGTCCTCGTCGTCTCCGTAAACGTGAGAGCAATGAGCTGATTCGCCTCAATATCCCCCTCCCTAGGAGAAATCTGACGGTAAAAACAAGAGCGATAACCTACATGGCAACTGGCCCCCGATCCGGCTACCCTGACCTTCATCCATAGACAATCCTGATCATCGTCAATCAGCAGTTGCTGGACGGTTTGCACCAATCCGCTGGTGGCTCCCTTATGCCAGAGTTGCTGGCGACTGCGGCTGTAGTAGTGGGCTTCGCCCGTTTCCAGGGTCTTTAGCAACGCCGCTTCATTCATATAGGCGTGCATCAGTACCTCACCGGTTACAGCCTCCGTGGTGATCACGGGGATGAGCCCCTGGGGGTCAAACTTAGGAGCCAAGAGCATCCCTGCTTCGATAGCTTCAACCGAGGTGCGGGCAGCAAAGGGTGGCGACATCAGCACAAAAGATCAGAATGATAATCATTATCGCACGATTTGGCCAACTACAGCTGTTACAACCCGTTCCCGCCCCCAGCCACGCCGGCTCGAAAGACCGGGG
>CAYSEO010000551.1:0-2025 GCA_964429885.1 uncultured bacterium | reverse complement strand
CCCGAGGCTTGAGAGGTTTACAAGGGTGTCCACCACAGACCATCCAGGCCGGAACATCCTTGGTGACCACCGATCGCGCCCCCACCACGGCTCCCTCCGCCACCGTCACACCAGGACAGATAAACGCCTGGGCACAGATCCACACCTGACGCTCGATCCGGATCGGCTGTGTGAATAACTGAAAGTTGGGGCTCTCGTAATCATGGGATCCCGTACAGAGATAGCTACCTTGGGAGATCACTACCCCTTCCCCACAGGAGATCTTGGCCATGGTGTAACAGGAGACCTGATCACCGATGCCCACATAGTCCCCTAGCTCCAGATGCCAAGGTGCCCAGATCTCGACGCTGGGATAGACATGGCAATGCCGCCCGATCTGGGCTCCAAAGCAACGGAGGAGAAACGATCGCCATCCATGGAGAGGACGAGGGGAAGGTCGAAACAGCAGCAGGTAACAGATCCCCCATAACACCCGTGCCAGACGATTCTGCAACGAGAAGCTGGGCTGGATCCGAGGATTGATATCCTGTAACACCCCCTGCTCATCGTTACCCGTCGCGGTATTGAGACTGGACAGATCAGGGTCTGAGCCAGTGGCAGAAGGGGTCTGCGTTGCCATAGGACCTCCAGATCGACACCAATCCCCCCTAGTGTAGAGCGATCTGCGGTCTTGCTGGTCCTGCTGTACCAACAATCGTCAATCCGAAGATCTAGAGCGACCGCCCTGACCCGACCGGATCACCTCAATCAGATTCTGAGCCGCTTGCTTTACCTCAAAGTGGGTTTGAAAACAGGTGATCCCCCGTTGAGCCATGTCCTCTCGCTGCTGAGGATCCAATGCCAGCCAAGATCGCAGCAACTTCTGAGTCCCCTCCAGAGTATCTTGAGCCACGATCCCCGCCCCAGCCGCCTCGATCTCCCGCCAGATATGCACCTGATCGGAGATTAATACCGGCACCCCACAGGCCAAACATTCCGCCACCGCCAAACCAAAATTCTCCTGATGGGAGGGCAAGATAAAGACCTCAGAGCCATGCACCGCTCCCCATTTCAGATCCCCAGTCAACATGCCCGTCCAAGTGATCTGCTCCGCAATCTTCAGATCCTGAGCCAGCCGTTGCAATTGAGGCCCCCAACCCACCTGATCTGGACCTGCCATCACCAGATGCAAACCTTGCGATCCAGCTTGAGTCCGGGCAAATGCCTCGATCAATAGATCACACCCTTTCTTGGGATGGATCCGGCCTAAAAACAACACCAGTCGCTTTGAGCTCAGCTCCGGAAACTGTTGCAAGAAGATCCGCTTTTGCTGCTGCGGATCTCCAGGAGGAGCCATCGTGCCAAACCCCACCACCGCCTCACGACACGGATAGGGCCAAAAGGACTGCCGCGAGAGGAGCCGCTCCTGCTCACAGGTAAATAGCACCCGATCCGCCCCTCGTAGCACCTGATATTCCGCTGGCCAGTAGAGCATCTTCTTGAGATGTTTGAGGGGATAGGTCCGCTTAAACCACGGATCCAACATGCCATGGGTATAGATCACATAGGACAGGGGCAGTTGTCGTAAGGCCCACCAGGTTCCCAAACCCGTGAACTGCCAGAGACCATGGATCACCACGCTATCGAACCTCGATCCCTGCTGTTGCAACCAGGAGATCCAGCGGGGACTGTAGTGATAGTTACCCCATTGGGAGGGACCAAGGGCATGGGTGGGAAAGGGGATCTGATCCAGCCACTCGGATTCGGGGGGATCAAAACATAGGATCTCGCAGCCATGCCCCAAGGACTCCAGGGCGTCCCCCAGCCGTAGCACTCCCTCAATGGGGCCGCCGCCCGAGAGATCGGTAGAGGTGATGGCATGAAGCAGTCGCATACCCCTCCCAAAGGTCAGATCTTTAGGGATCATCAGTCTCTGATACATATAACACAACGAGGACACTCAGGAACCATTTGGGCGAGTCAAATTCAAAATCCTAGAGATACATGAACTGCTGGGTTAAAGTAACCGTAGGCTCGCAACCAACG
>CAYSEO010000550.1:0-2032 GCA_964429885.1 uncultured bacterium | reverse complement strand
GGTGCCTCGGGATCTGGTGGAGTGGGAGTGGTTGATCCTGGCCTGGGCTGGGGTGATTGCCGATACGGCTGAGATCCATCGAGCGGTCAGGGCGGTGAAGGCAGCCAGTGAGAGCAAGCCGGTAGCCGAAGCCGTTGAGGATGGGATCCAGGTTCTGGCCCGAGAGGATGAGGGAATTGCCCAGCAGTTAAGGGAAGAGTTTGAGAGGGGGATCTCTCGCAAGGGAGTCTCCAAACCCCCCACAAGTATGGAGAGGATCTCGATAGATGGTGTAGCATTTAATCTGGAATTCCAGAAGGATCTGTCAGGAGTAGCACAAGGTTTAGTGCGTAAGCTGGAGGCACAGGGGTGGGTAAGGGTGGATGAGATCTCTCCAAGGGATCTTCAGGCTATCGCTAAGTGGACAGGGCAAGAGATTGGTGTACTACAATCTCCATATCACAGTGGTCTTCGTTTAGTTCTTGGGGAGGAAGATGGGATCCTGAAAGAAGAGTTGTTAGATGGAGAGGTGTTTGTAGTTCACACTCATCCAATGTTCAGATCGACAAGAGATAATTTCGATGTAGATGTTCCAAATGCAGGCAAGCATACTGAGGCCGTTGTTGATTGGGGAGGAAACATGATCTTCTTTAATAAGACAGGAGTGCTTAATCCCGAGATTATACCAGGCGGTCCTCTCCAGAAGATGCCGCCAGACTTCCAAGCAGCTTTCTTGAACGAGAAAGGGAATATCGTAGGGTATTCACAGCTCAAGATTACAGGACTTGATGACAATAATCGTTCTATTGTGAAGGTGGTAGAATAGATATGGGAATAGACATGGGAAAATGCTTTCTATCTGGCAAGCCTGTGCTTGCACTTTCGGGACAATTCTCTTACTTTGATTCATATCTCCTGAATTCGAGAGAGGAGTGTGATCAAGCCCGCGACAAGACAGGATACTGTTACAACCTTCATCTGATCAACTCAGAGTGGGGTGTTTTCTGGGCACAGAGATTCTTACGGAATCTTGTAGAGGTAAAAGGCTACTGTTTTCATAGAGAGGAAGGTGACTTCCTTTCTGTTAGAAGAACTGTTCGCAGTGATGGACATATTGATGTTTGTGTATTTCGAAAGTCAGATGGTCTTAGATTCTTTTTCGATAGCAGGAAGAATAAGAAAAAGCCTAAAAGAGGCTCTGATGGACTGTTGTTTCCAGTTGAGAAAGAGTACAACCTTAGGCTTTCTGGATTTCCAGGTTTACCAGAAGAGTTCCAAGCTGCTCTGGAAAAGGATGGGGAATATCCTCTTGTTAGGTTGGCAGAGCGCATAAATGTATTGGAGGATATGATTTTTCCCCAAGCTCTTGAGGGAGGTAAGTTCAAGTATGACAGTGAGTTGAGAGAAGATTGGTCGCCAAGATCAGACGTTCCCCATTTCGATGATCCCAATATTTTATATTATGTCTCCCGTGGTTTATATTTCACTTTTCGTGTAAGGGTATCGTACTTCTACTTTATTCCATATGATGTCAGCGAACTGCTGTTTGCAGCTTTGGATCCATGATCGCTGTGACTTAGTTATCTGTTTCTATTTTCTAGAGATCTCCAGGGAACCATCTCTAGGCTCAATAGGAGCTCTCCTCCGACACTATTCCTCAACTTTTGTGGTGCAGGCAGCGGTGGCTCAGTTAGGGATCGGTGATCCGAGTCGCCAGTAGTGGGTGCAGGAGAAGCAACAGCAATCGGAGGGCAATGGTTGGGTACACTTGGGGATCTTCCTGGCCCAGTTGGTGCTGATCGTGAAGGGAGGTCCGGTGGTGGCCTTGCTGTTGGGGAGTGCGGAGCTGTTGCAGACCCACTCTGAGGTGATGACCCAGGCAGCGGCGTCGAACACGGATCTGGACCGCAACCAGGGATTGGTGCCTCGGGATCTGGTGGAGTGGGAGTGGTTGATCCTGGCCTGGGTGGGAGTGATTGCGGACACGACTGAGATCCTTAGGGCAGTCAGGGCGGTGAAGGCAGCCAGTGAGAGCAAACCAGTGGCTGAGGCG
>CAYSEO010000549.1:0-2046 GCA_964429885.1 uncultured bacterium | reverse complement strand
AGAGGCTCGCAGGGGAGACGCCACGCGCCATGCGCGGACGGCGGGAGGAGGGGAGCGAGAGTTCTTAAGTCATAGGTCGCTGCCGATCATGTCTCTTTTATTTCACTGCAGTCACAGATGAGGGTCAAGGGGAAACCCACCCACCCGATCGGCCCAGACGGCTCAGGGCAGGGATCAGGTGCTTTCTGAGGATCAAGCTATCCCGGTCGAGTCCGAGAGGATCTTCTGATCCAGTATTCCCCTGATCCACCTTCTGCTTTCATCCTCCCCATCCACAGCTGCTCTCGGCAAAATCTTAAGCAAATCTTGAGATCGACGCTGCCGCGACCCCGCTTCTATGGGAGACTGAGGGTATGAATATTAAGAACCGTTGCATCTCTTTACGCCAGATCAGGGAATGTTAACCCAACGGGCTCCTGGATCTGAGGTGAGGTGGGCACGGATAGGGAGGTTGGCATGTTGCACATTGAGTTTGCGGGTGAGGTTCAACAGCGACTGGAGGCGGGCCAACTGAGTCTTTCCCCCAGCCAACGGGGCATGTTATGGCGAGCCCAAGCGGGGATCTGGATGGAGATGGCCAGCTATGTGCCCACCGAGATCGAGCTCTTGGTGTATGAGGGGGTGGATCTGATCCTGCAGGCGGCTTGGTTGGCGGAGCAGGAGCGGGAACAAGGGGAGACCTTCCTGTCCATCGCCGATCGTCTGGACCGAATCTCCGATCAGATCATGGAGTGGAGTGTGTGAGCCCGGTCGCGCCCCAGTTCCAGCACTGTCCCTTCGCTAATCTGAGCCTGCGGCAGCTGCACGATCTGCTGTGGCTACGGAACCTGGTATTCGTTTATGGTCAAAAGATCACAGCGGAGCCGGAGGTGGATGGCCGGGATCCGGAATGTGTACATGTTTGGGGCTCTTGCGGAGACCAGATGGTGGCGACGGCCCGACTGTTCATGACTCACGATCCGGCCAAGGTGGGACGTATCGCGGTTCATCCGGATTGGCAGGGGCAGGGGATCGGCAGTCAATTGATGAAGTACATCCATCAGGTGCTGGGCTCTCGTCCGGCGGCCATGAGTGCTCAGGCTTATTTGGTGGAGTGGTACCAACGTCTAGGGTGGATCCCTCAGGGAGAGATCTACGAGGAGGCTGGCATCCCTCATATTTTTATGATCCGGTGAGGCAAAAGGGATCTATAAAACCATCAGACTTGCTCCTCTGATCTCTCAGGGATTTACTTGTTTAACAGTAGGGAAAGACACACTCACAAAGAATAAATGCAACGGGAAGCCACGGAATATGGATGACTAATAAGAAGGCTGAACAGCACTAGAACCGATCCGAATCTGTATTACTCTCGCTCCCAAGGAGCCTCTCCCCGATCGTAACAGGATAGCTCCAGCATTCAACTTAGTGAGGTCCTTATGTCCGATCCTTTTCTGGGCGAGATCAAGATGGTGGGATTCAATTTTGCCCCGCGTGGATTCGCACAGTGTGATGGTCAAACCCTACCGATTCCACAGCATTTTTCCCCTGCAGACGCATGGTCTCCAGAAAGCTGAACATCATTGCGAGCAACTGACTAAGATCCTGTCTCTGTTTTTGATATCAAGGTGTTGCTGGCGATTGGTTCCATCCTCACCGTGATCTATTTGAATCCTGTCAATGAGTTTTTTGCAGATCTGTAGAGATGGGATCAAATACCCAAGAGTTGCTGGTAGTCCTGGACTACTTTGCTCAGCAGGGTTGACGATCACCCATGGTGGGGGAACCAATGAAATTTGAAATCCTCACACTCCTTGGGTTTACCGTTAGAACCTCTGAAAGCTACTGGCAGCGGTTGCTTACCAAACATCCAGACATTGCCGAGCTAGAAGAACTTATTCAGCAAGCCCTCGCAGCCCCCGGTGAGATTCGCTGCAGTAGCCGAGATGATGACGTGCTGCTGTTCTACCTGGCGCGTAGCGAGAAACGCTGGGTTGTTGCAGTAGCACGATTGGAACGACTCGCTCAGCACCTCACTTTACCGATCTTGGTTGACAGTCGTCGTCG
>CAYSEO010000548.1:0-2054 GCA_964429885.1 uncultured bacterium | reverse complement strand
AAGATCGACACCTATAGCGGCCTTGACCTGGCTGGAGGATGTAGGGTTGGGCTGAATGTGATCGCTAAAGTGAGCGGTCTGTCGATCCGATCGGGGTAGATCGATGCTGACAAAACCGGCTTGAGGGGCGATCAGGGGCGGTTGTTTGAGACCCAGTTGGACCTGTAGATCGTGGGACAGCCGCAGGATAGAACTAACTTTAACTCCAATGTGAGGTTTGACTTTGACCCGAATGAAAGCAGGACCCACTGCCTCTCCCACATAATCTGTCTGGATCCCAAACGCGCCCAGTACGGTGACCAATTGTGAACCCACCGGATCGGGTTTTGGGTTAGTGATCACGGGCGACTCTGGGAATCGAGTTGGAGTAAGGATAGCAGGTTGGGCTGCTTGGGGAGATACAGATGGGGTGGATAAAACTGGGGGAGCCGAGATCTGAGGAGGGGTCTCAAAATAGGTTTGACACTTCTTTCGTTTTGGACAGATCAGACAGAGAAATTCGGGTTGAGCTGTGAGGGGGGGTGGATCTGCTGCGGCTCCAGGTTTCCAGGTGATCCAGTGCTGCATCTGCTGCAGTTTCAGGGGGATCAGTTGATGGATGGCGGCTTTCAGTTGTTCCCAGGAATAGACTTGTTCATTGAGATCGGGAAAGAAGCTGTAGACGGCTGAGTTGATCAATACTCCCCGACTCTCCTGCAACATATAGCTGTAGAGGGCTGCCTGGGCTAACTGAGCTGACGCATCTGCGGCTTGGTAGGTCTTATATTCCACCACACAGAGACGATGTTGATCAAAATCATAGATCAGGCTATCCAATCGACCCCGCACCTGTTGCTGAGATCCATTGGGCAACAAGAAGTTATGTTTAACAACCAGCTCTTGGGCGATGAAGGTTCGTTCAGCCAGATCCTGAGGATCGCAATGTTTACGGTTATTGATGAGCAGGAGAGCCCAACGTTGGAATAAGCTAGATAAACTCTGCCAAAGGCGATGTAGGTTGAAGGCTTTCTGAGGTTGTTTCGCGGTAACCTGTTCTAAATGGGGGAAGAAAACGGCTTGATAGAAGAAACTTTGCAGATCCTGAGCGACTTGATCCACTTGTAGATCCTGAGCGGGTTTGGCGAACAGTTCCGGAAACCGCTGATCTCGTTTGGCCAATCGCATAAACCGATCGGAGAGGCGATGAAAGCTCTGACCGATCCCAAAGCTGGACTCTGGGGGCATAAAGGTGGTCATCCCGCCGAAGTGCTTGCCCAGGTAGAATAATCGAGGGCACTCGAAGGCAAGACGGACATCGGTGACACTGAAGGCTTTGGTCATGCTCGATCGGGGATGAGACAGATCAATTGTTGCTCAGGCTTGGCGTTGGGATCAAGCTCTCGAATGTGTTGGGTCTCACATAGCCTGGCGATCAGCTGATCGATGTGAGTCTCTTCTAGATCCGGAGCAAATCGATCTAGTACATTACGCACCAAGGTTTGTTTGCCCAGAAAGTTATAGGTCCGGACCAACTGAAGCAAGTACTCCTCAGCTTTCTGTAAGGGAGGTGGAGGTGGGACAAGGTCAAATAGATCTAGTTCTCCAAGCAAACGGCACTCTTTCAGAAGATCTGACCCTCGCATCAGCTGTCGGAGTTGTGAGAGATCGATCTCTTGATCTCCGATCACCAGCTCACCCGCATTGGCATCCTTGACCAGCTCTCTATAGGTGGCTAACTGATGGACTGAATCCAGATCAGGTTTAATATGGTGATGTTGTCCATTACTAAAGATCCTCTGATAGATCTGATGTCCCTGATTATTAGGTCTCCCAATACCCGCTAACCGGATCACGCGTAGGCTGTCACAGCGACCTTTGTGGATCTCTTGCTCGCAAGCATTCATATTGGCTCGGAAGGTACTCATATGGGCTTCCTCTGTCCAAACAATCCCAAGTTTCTGGCCCTTTGTCTGGAATCGCAGGGATTGGCCTGCATATCTTGGGTGAGACAGGAACCGAGGCTCAGGTGGTGAATCTTGTAAAACAGTCAGGGCTTCAGAAAGAAATGCAATTAG
>CAYSEO010000547.1:0-2059 GCA_964429885.1 uncultured bacterium | reverse complement strand
AGCTTAACTCCATCAGGATAGTACTCCCAACCGTCTCGGATCTTGATGTCCTGATCCCAAGGCAACTCGTACTTCCCTTCAGCCAAGTCCTTCACCCAAGTCAGGTAATTCTCACGGGCTCCACCCGGCATACCGACATAGCCTCGGCAGCCAACGTTGAAGATGTTGTTTTCAAGAGCCCAGTTTTTGCGGGCCTCATCCACCATGCGCGGGAACAGCTCAGCCGTTACAATCTCCCAAGGATTACGATGGCCCTGCTGAATCACGTTGCCATCATAGTTGCAAACAGTCCCTTCACCAAAGTAGTAGAACACACCGTCATAGCCCGCCAAGTTGACGGAGATGGAATACATCAAGTTTTGCCAAGCATTCGTCCGATTGGTCAAGATCCACTGATCATTGACCTGAGTTGAGTACCCAGAGATGCGGATGTAAACATTGCACCCCTTGTAAGCAGCTTCTCGCGCCAACTCAGGGAACATCCCATCATGACAAATGCAAACCGCGAGCTTAGATCCCTTCGGTCCATCACAGACGGGCATCCCATAATTGCCTGGATACCAAGGCTCAATCGGCACCCAAGGCTGTAATTTGCGATAGTGAAGGGCAATCTCCCCTTGATCATTGATGATGATCGCCGTGTTGAAAGGAGGCAGTCCAGGCACATCATTTTTCTCCATCAGAGAAAAGACACCCCAGACTTTGTTGCGCACACAAGCCTCTTTGAACTGAGCGATCTCTGGACTCTCTACCGTCAAAAGCATCTCGTCATAGGTCCAGATCTTCGTGTTCAGTCCTTGAGTAGAATACTCCGGCATCACAATCAGATCCAGGCCAGGATAACCCGCTTTAGTGTTGTCAACGGCCTTACAAATCTGTTTGACCTGGGTTTGAATATCTTCCGGGCCAGTGATGACCGGGACTGGATACTGGATCATGGCAACCAGCAGAGCCTCTGACCATGAACTGACACTTCCTGTACTGCCCATCTCGAATCCTCCAAAAATGGCTTGTGTGTCGCTCATCGTAGGGAAGCGGAGGGGAGAGAATTGTATGGGTTGACACGGAATGAGAATTAGAATCATTATCATTCTCAGGGGCAGCGAGCCTGAATGAGTCGAGCGGATCAAGAACCTATGGAATCACCGCAGATCGATATCGCCGTGGTGGGAGCGGGGCCTCAAGCCTTGACCCTGGTCACCCACCTGTTGCAGAAACGTCCCAAGATCAGAGGCCGGGTGCAGGTCTTCGATCCCGCCGGAACCTGGCTGCACCAGTGGCAGCACCAATTTGGAGCACAGCAGATCCCCTACCTCCGTTCCCCTGCAGTCCATCACCCGGCCCCGAATCCCTACGATCTGCGCCGCTTCGCTGAATCTCGACCCGACGATCTGCTCAAACCCTACGATCGGCCCTCCACAGGCTTGTTTCAGGAGTTTTGTCAGCATCTGATCCAGCATTGGGATCTGTCGGGCTGGATCCGTCCTCAGCGAGTCACCCGGATCCACTCCCTTCAGCCACACTTCCAATTGGATTTAGAGGATGGGAGCTATGTGATCGCCCGGAGAGTAGTGGTGGCCACTGGCAGTCCCCTGATCCAGATTCCCGCCTGGGCTCAAGCTGTCCCAAAGTATCCATCGGATCGGCTCTGTCATTCCAGTGCTGTGGATCTGAGATCTCTACCTGATCCTTTATCCGAGCGGATCTTGATCGTGGGAGGAGGGTTAACCAGTGGTCATCTGGCCTGGGGAGCCCTCAACCGGGGAGCTCAGGTCATCCTCCTCTACCGACGATCGTTACGAGAGCGACTCTTTGACACCGATCCCGGATGGTTGGGCCCCAAGTATCTGAAGGGATTTCAAGCGGAAGCCAACTGGCACACCCGTGGGTCGAGGGTGCAATCCGCTCGGGATGGTGGATCCCTTACTCCAGAGCTGATGACCCAACTGCGGCAAGCCCAGAGAGCGGGTACCATGCAGATTCGGGAGAACTGTCAGCTAGAACAGATCCATTGGCAGGGATCCGAGTGGCAGGTGGGGTATGAGGGGGCAACCTCGTT
>CAYSEO010000546.1:0-2063 GCA_964429885.1 uncultured bacterium | reverse complement strand
AGATCAATCGGGCCGATTGGAGCTGGGTCGTGAGGTGGAGCTCTATCAATTCACCGGAACCGCAGGGCAACGGATCTATCTCGACTCCCTGATGACCACGGGTAGCGGCGATTGGCGGTTGTATGGAGCTGCGGATCAGGAACTGAGTGGGGAGAGCACTCTCAACGACGACATTGAGCTGGTGTTACCTGCCTCAGACACTTACACCCTAGCGATCCGAGGGAGCTCCGATACCCCAGTGGATTATGGTTTCCGAGTGATCACCCCTGAGACTCAGCAGGGTGGGGAGGTCCTGGCGGACACCTTGGTTGACGCAACGATCTCGGAGAAGGGAGAGCAGGATCTCTATCACTTCCAGGGGACGGCGGGACAGGCTCTGTTCCTGGATACTCAGATCGAGCGGGGGGACATCCGGCTGCAGATGCTGAGCCCGATGGAGCAAGAGGTCCTCAACACCCCCTTGAGTGGAGATATTTCCAGAAATCCCTTCATCCTGCGGGAGACGGGGCGCTACTCGATCCGGATCGATGGGGTAGGAGATGCCACTGGGGAGTATCGCTTCCAACTTCTGGATCTGGCCACTACTCCCGAGTTGCCGATGGAGACCGTCGTCAGTGGTGAACTGGATCCAGGATCGGCAATGCAGGTTTATCGATTCATGGGCACCGGAGGTCAGAGGCTGTATCTGGATAGCCAGATGAGTTCTGCCGGAGCCAGATGGCAAGTCTATGATCCCAGCTATCAGCTCTTGGATGACCAAGATCTCAACCAAGGTCTCAACCAAGACCTAGAGCTGGTATTGCCCGGAGATGGGATCTATGCCCTGCTGTTGCGGGGAGATGACACCAGCCCACCGCTGGATCCGATCCCTTATGCCATCGAACTTACCCAGACTGCTACCCTCAGTCAGTCCCTGACCCTAGGAAATCCCATAACTGCCCAGATCACCAAGCCAGGCCAGCGGATCAACTATACCTTCAACGGCAGTGCCGGTCAGACAGTACAGTTCATCTCCAGATCCGCAACGACTCCGTTCCAGGCCAGCTTGCTCAGCCCCTACGATAATGAGCTGTTCGACATTCCCACCGATGCTAATGGGGATCCAGTGACCTTGTTGTCTGACGGTCTGTATCGTTTACGGATCGATGGTGAGGGAGCTAATCTCGGATCTGTGGACTTCCGATTGGAGTCGTTGTCGGAGTCCCCAGCGTTGGTGGTGGGATCCTCGACGGGGCCTGAATCTCTGGTGGCAGGGGATACGGCACTCTACCGGATCGAAGGCAATGCCGCCCAACAGATCCGGATCCAGAATTTAACGTCAGCGACAGGGGACTGGCGGTTGATCTCGCCTGCCCGTCCCCTCATTGGTGGAGAGATATTGGCGGCTCTCTCTCTAGATCAGAATATTGAGGAAGTGCTGCCGGTGGAAGGCTCTTATCTACTAGAGGTAAGCAATCCCGGCTCGGAGCCCATCTCCCTAGAGTTACAGGTGACGGATACGACTTCCACCCTGGTCAACAGTGGCTTTGACGTGATCCGTAGTGGCACCCTCGCTGCTGATGAGGAGCAACAGTATAGCCTGGAGGCCAAGGCTGGCACCCTGATCTACATCGATAGTCTGGATGATGATGGGGATGCGGTGCGCCTGGGAGTGTTGGCGCCCTCTGGGGCATTTCGGTTGTTCAACATCTCCACAGAGATACCTCCGTTGTTGTTGAGCCAGACGGGCACCTATATCCTGAGATTGGATCAAGCAGGTGATTATCGTTTCCGGGTCCTAGATCTGGGCAAGGCACAATCCCTGGACAAGGACGCCCTCAATGCCGTCGGTCTCGATCCGGGACTATCCGCCAGTGCCTATCAGTTCACCGGATCACCAGGGGAGTTTCTTTCCTATCTGCCGGAGGCGGGCACCACTGCCGATGTCACAGTCTCGATCTACTCCCCCACCGGACGGCTTCTACAAAGCGCTCCTTTGCTCTCCAACTTGGGGATCTATCTGGAGGAACCCGGCAATTACTTATTGATTTTCTCCAACAACCAGCCCGATCCGGTCTCCTTTT
>CAYSEO010000545.1:0-2074 GCA_964429885.1 uncultured bacterium | reverse complement strand
GATCCGTTCCTGGGGGTTATGAACCCTTGGAAAGTTAGGACGATCTACTTGAGCTCTCCTAACAGTGTTTCGATCTGTTCTTTCAGCACGGGCAGATCAGTATGGATCACCTGCCAGACGATATCGAGATCAACCCGGAAGTACTCATGGACCAAGACATTCCTCATCTCCACGATCTGTGCCCAGGGGATCTGGGGGTATCGGCGGAGCAACTCCTCAGATAGAGAACGACTGGCCTCGCCAATCATCTGAATGTGGTGCACCATCCAGATCTGGAGCAGTTCCTCTTGATCAAAGCGGGTTCGCTCCAACGGTTGGTAGCGTTCGATCCGAGCGATCGCCTCCAAGATATCCAGTAACCGTTCTCGATCCTTTCTCACAAGGGAATGGCCTCCTGTAAGACCCGTTGCCGGATCCGTTCCTTCAGACCCGACTCAGTAGCTACATCCACCCGTCGTCCCAACAGCTGACCCAGCTCCAAGATCAAGCCAGTCGGAAACCAAGCCGAGGTCTGCCCCGGAGAGAAATCCACCAACAGATCGATATCACTGAGCTCATCTGCCTCAGATCGGGCCACAGAGCCAAACACCCGGACATTGTAGGCCCCGTGTTTGGACGCGATGGCTAGGATCAACTCCCGCTTGTCAACCAAAAGCTCATCGATACCCACAGCACCTGTTGTTTATTAACTCCACTACGCTGATCTTAGCGGGGAGAGAGGATGTCACTATCCCCCCCGAACGTTTTAGCCAGATCCTCACCATGGGAGTTACCATCCCTATAGACAGGAATCTGTGAATCAGATCCGGGTACTTCTCAACGCCATGGAACAGGGCTGATGCGAATCCTTCATGTTGACCTGCAGCTGCGAGGACGTGACGACGTTGAGTTACGGTTTTTTGAGGACAATCCCCTCCAGGATCCCCGAATCCAACATCGCTCTTTGGTCGTGATCCAACAACAGATTGGAAGATCTGAGGAGCGATACTACACTCGGTTTCCTGAGGACTATTCCACAACTGGACAAGCCCTGTTTGCTTGGTTGGATGGGCCAGAGCGACGGTTGCGGCAAATGATGGATCGTCCGGGGCGGGAGTCGCTCGTTTTGGCGATCGCGGCGGAGCAAGGGTTAGATCATCTGCCCTGGGAGGTTCTGCATGATGGGGAGAGGTTCTTGGTAGAGCGTCGGATCCTGCCGGTTCGCTGGGTGCGGGCTGGTGGTGCGGCCTCTCTCAACTGCCATCCGGATCCTCAAAATCGAGCTCTGAATGTTCTGTTTATGGCAACTTCCCCTCGGGGTATCGAACCGGAGTTGGATTTTGAGAAGGAGGAAGGTGCGATCCTAGCTGCGACCAAACGTAAAGCCTATCTGCGAGTGGAGGAGAGCGGTTGTCTGCAGGAACTTGGAGGAGTGATCCAGGAGTATGATCCGGGCTATTTCGATATCGTTCACCTCAGTGGCCATGCCGGGGGAGACCACGGCCAACCCTATTTCTTGACGGAGACGGAGTTTGGAGATCCGGAGCGCAGCGGTGCCCAGGCTCTTGCCTCAGCTCTTTATGACGGGTTGCCGGAGTTGATCTTTCTCTCGGGCTGTCAGACGGGGTATGCCTTTGAAGAGGGCTCGATCCCTTCCCTAGCCCAACAACTCTTGCAGGAGGGGGCCAAAGCTGTCCTGGGGTGGGGGCAGCGGGTGTTGGATCTGGATGCAACGGCTGGAGCACAGATCTTGTATGAGGAGTTGTCGAAAGGAGTTGCTTTAGCGGATGCGTTGGCCTCCACCTATTGCAGACTGATCCAGGCCCAGGCTCGGGATTGGCATCAGTTGCGGTTGTATGTGGGCCAGACATTACCTGGAGCGTTGGTGACCCGGAAGCAGACCCCAGGTCGCAAACCGATCCCGGTGCAGACTCAGATCGGGGATGGGTTTAGGGATGATCAGGGAAAATTGCGGGTGGCCACTCGTGAGGGGTTTGTGGGGCGGCGGCGGCAGTTGCAGAACTGTTTGCGAGTTTTGAAAACAGATCCAGACTAGATCGGGGTGGTGATCCATGGCATGGGGGGACTGGGCATG
>CAYSEO010000544.1:0-2077 GCA_964429885.1 uncultured bacterium | reverse complement strand
GAAATAATCCCCGAACCAAGGACACTACAAGTTATCTAAACCCACAAAGGTAATACTGTCCAAGACAAATAGAGAAAAATGCCTAACCTTACGCTGCACCCGGATGGGCGAAGCCCGGCCAAAGGCCAACGGCAGGCCAACATTCTACGCTGATCCCGAGAGACATCTTGCCGACCGGTGAGCTTTTCCGTTCTATCAATCCGATGGGCTACACACTCCTTGGGCGTTCATCTTCAGAATATGGGTATAGATCATGGTGGTTTTGAGATCCTTCTGCCAGATGCACTCTCCCTCAGCATTTGGGTACTAAGCACCTTAATCCAGAGACGGGTCACTCTCGAGGTACGACTACATCCGACTCCCAAAATCCCAAACACTCACCCCCATCGATCACCGTTAGAAAATGACGACAGGCCCCTAAAGTGATCTGCATCCAAAAATCCTTCAACAAAGGCTGAGCCACGATCACGGGATAGAGACTATCCCCCACCCAGATCCGTAAGAAACAATCCTCATGTTCTAGATCATCAAACTGCACCAAACCCCCATAGCCCCGGTCATTGATCTGGATGGCCAAGCGGGTGCTGAGTTCTGGACTGTCTCCACACAGCTGGATTCCCTGTAGAGGGATCTCGTCCGCCTGCAGATAGCTACGGCGAGGACTACTCTCTCGAAACTGATGAGCCTCAGCAGCGGAAAGCGATATGATCTCGCCCCAGAATGGTACTCCCTTCTCCCACCGTTGTAGAGGAGGTAAGGTCAAGGATCCGTCCAAACTCGACTGACGGAGTTCCTGTTGCAGCTGTCGGCTGGCCGTAGACATGGGTTCTCCTTTGCATAGGCAAGATGCGCAGTGATACTGATCCCGGAGAGATCACTGGATCCATTGACAATCGATCGATCAACCCACTGACAAACCGATTGAGAGTTGTTCTCCGTTAACCGCTACCATAGCAAGCCCAGAAAGGATGGGAGAGAGGGGGTCGAGCCAGTAGACTGTAAGGTGTTCTCCACCCCCGTTCGACGTTGACTGAGGATCGTTCCCCCACTCTGGCCCCCATTGCCCCCCATCAGGAGGTGTGGTGGCTGGTGCAACAACAGCTACAGGTCTTGCTGGAGCAGGATAATCTGCAGGGGGCGAAGGCGTTACTGATCCCGGTGCAGCCCGTGGACATCGCTGAGGCCATTGGCGGCTTGCCCGAGACCATGCAGGCGATCGCGTTCCGGTTGCTCTCCAAGGATGAGGCAGCGGAGGTGTACGAGTACTTGGATTCCTCCGTTCAACAGTCCCTGATCGAGGAGTTCAAGCAACAGGAGGTCTTGGAGATCGTCGGGCGCATGTCCCCGGATGATCGGGTGCGGTTGTTTGATGAGCTGCCCGCCAAGGTGGTGCGGCGTCTGTTGGAGCAGCTCAGTCCCCGCGAACGGGAGAATACGGCCTTACTGCTGGGCTATACCCCAGACACGGCGGGCCGGATCATGACCCCCAACTACATTGCCCTCAAGGAGAACTGGACGGTTACCGAGACCCTGGAGCGGATCCGTCGTCTGGCTCGCCGCAGTGAGACGGTCTATTACCTGTATGTCACCGATGCCCAACGGTGCTTAACTGGGATCCTCTCTCTACGAGATCTGGTGATCGCCCAGCCGGAGGAACGGATCGGCGACATCATGGAGCGGGATGCGGTGTCTGTCCATACCAGTACCGATCAGGAGGAGGTGGCCCAGATCATTCAACGATATGACTTCCTCGCGGTGCCGGTGGTGGATACGGAGCATCGTTTGGTGGGGATCATTACCGTGGATGATGTCCTCGACATTCTCCAGGAGGAGGCTACAGAGGATATCTATGCCTTGGGTGCGGTGGAGTCGGGCGGAGATAGCTACTTTCAGAGCAGTCTGTTGACGGTGGCCCGCAAGCGGGTAGTGTGGCTGCTGGTGCTGCTGGGGGCGAATACGATCACTACGGCTTTGATCTCGACCCAGGAGGATGTGTTCCAGTCGGTGGTGGGCCTAGCTTCCTTCATGCGGATGTTGATCGGGTCAGGGGGCATTGTGGGGGGACAATCCTCTACGG
>CAYSEO010000543.1:0-2077 GCA_964429885.1 uncultured bacterium | reverse complement strand
CAGAATGCCCGCCCATCAGATGCTACGCAAACCCTACATCTGCGAGGTACAGATGAAAGCTAGTTATTTTGTCAAAGATCCCCCTACACAGAGACAGGTTCGAGAGCATTTGCCAACTGTGCTGGGCTGAAATTCACCCCCTATCCCCTTGAACGCCGTCTCTCACCTCAGATTTGGAGCTCAGTCCAGAGAACTGGGTGGTACGGCTGCAGCAGGTGGTCCAACACCGTGAGATCTATCGGATTAAGAGGTTTGCGGCCATCCCGAACAAGCGGATGCGACTGGTGATCCAAGGTGTGGGTCCCCGCTGCGACACCCACTATGAACGACCCTGGAAATCCGATGAGCTTCGTCAGACCCGTTGGGTAGTACTCGGTCGAGCTTTGGATCAAACCCGGATCGAACAGGCGTTAATCAGCCTTTCAACGTGACTCTAGCGGCCTTCATCCTGCCCCCCTTGCCCACCTCTTCATGATCGAGGAGAGTCCCACCAATGTCTGACCCTGCTATGGCTATCCTCAGTGCCCAGGATCTGGAGGTCGCTTATGGCCACTCTCCCATCCTGCACTCCCTTGAGTTCTCCCTTCAGCAGGGGGAATGGATCAGCGTGATCGGCCCCAATGGTTCCGGGAAATCCACCTTATTGAAGTCCCTCAGTGGGATGGTGTTTTTGCAACAGGGAGGAGTTTGGTTAGATGGCAAAGCGATCCATTCCCTTGCTCCTAAAGTGGTAGCCCAGCAGTTGGCTCTGGTGTCCCAGCATCAGGAACTCCCCGAGGGGTTGACCGTTGAGCAACTGGTCTCTCTAGGTCGCTCCCCCTATCAGAAGTGGTGGACCTGGAGACCTTCTGTGGCGGATCAAGAGAAGATCTCCTTAGCTTTGCATCAAACTCACCTCGTGGCATTAAGACACCGATCCCTGGAGACTCTCTCGGGAGGTGAGCGACAACGAGCGTTTCTGGCCCTGGCTTTGGCTCAGGATCCCCAAGTTTTACTTCTGGATGAACCCACAACCTTTCTGGATCTACGCTATCAATTGGAAGTGTTGGAGGTGATCAAGCAGCTCAATCAGACCCAGACTTTGGCTGTGGTAACCGTGCTGCATGATATCAATCTGGCCGCCCGCTACAGTGATCAGCTGGCGTTGATGGATCGGGGTCAGCTGCGGATGGTGGGTTCCCCAGCGGAGGTGTTGAGATCAAAGTGTCTGGAAGAGGTGTTTGGAATAGAGGTCTCATTAGTCTCAACCCCTATCGGACCTCAGATCACACCCCTGGGGATCCGTTCCTCCGATATGGAAGGAGAGCCAAGCCATCTCCCTCAACCCTGCCCCACTCTCCAGAGGTCGTGATGTTGTTTACCAAACTGACTGCTCTTCTCTTGGTTCTAGGGTTATCCGCACCTTGGCCGGCTGAGGCTCAGACCCGATCTCCTTTGGCTCAGGAGTCCGAGTGTCCCTCAGAGCACCGTCCTGGTGTTGATCATTTCCCTGAGAAAGCAGAGTTTCTCTATGCAGAAGGGCTCACCGTTGAGTATCACGATCACTATAAGGTGGTGACCTTACTGAATCCCTGGCGAGATGCAGAGGAAACCTTTACCTATCTGCTGGTGCAGTGCGGCACCCCTATTCCCTCGGGATATCCAGATGCACAGGTGATCTCCATCCCGATCCAGAGCATCATCACCCTATCCACCACCCATCTTCCCCATCTAGACAAGCTGAATCAGTTAGATGCTCTGGTAGGGGTCAGCGATACCCGATTGATCAACACTCCTGCTGTCATTGAGCGAGTTGACCAGGGACTCATCACCCAGGTGAGCCAGGGAGGCACTCTTGATCTGGAGCGAGTTGTTGATCTTGATCCCCAGCTGATCATGGCCTTTGGCACTGGAGATCTGGAGCGGGACGTCCATCCTAAGTTGCTCGAAGCCGGATTACCTGTTGCTTTGAATTCAGAATATATGGAAAGATCCCCCTTGGGTCGCGCCGAGTGGATCAAGTTCACAGCCCTCTTTTTTAATCAAGAAGGACAGGCTGAGCAGGTGTTTGGTCAGATCGCTCAATCCTATGAATCAG
>CAYSEO010000542.1:0-2082 GCA_964429885.1 uncultured bacterium | reverse complement strand
ATTGCTTTGACACACACTATATAGACTGTATAAACGTTTTTGCTGATCTACTTAGCTTGAGTTTCCCCAGACTCCCACCGAACTGGTCTATCCTGAGAGAATCCTCAAGATCCTCTCTGATCACTCAGCCTCGATCACCTCAGAGACCCCAAAGAACTGCTCCGGCTCCTTCTCCTCCCCCTGCTCGATCACATACTCCAACTCCTCCACCAGCGGGGATCCCAACTCCTGCAACTGCTCCAGATCCGCCGCCGCTAACTCAGGGTTGCCCATCTGTATATGCAGGACCCCTCGATACATATAGGGTTCAGGCAAGGAGGGATCTAGCTCGATCGCTTGATTGTAGTGAAACAGGGCCTTGTTGAATTGATCCGCTCCCTGTTTGCGTAAGGTGTAGGCCAGATTATTGTGGGCCTGGGGAAAGTCAGCATCGATCCGTAGCACCTGTTCAAAGCTCGCTTGGGCCTCGGCCAGTTGCTGCTGACGTAGCTGTTCAACTCCCTGGTTATAAAGCTGGATCTTGTCGGAACTCTGGGGTTGTGTCGTCGTAGCGGGAGCGGGTGTGGGATCCTGTGGCCGACTGGGGGCAGCCCAAGTAGGCGATCCGCACATCAGAGTCAAAACCAGGAGGAAGGGGATCTGTTTCATCATGATGCCGTTTCAGATCAGTGTCATGTCCAAGATAGACGACTCGATCAGGGGCAGGTTCCCCCTCAGCCCTGCTCCCATCCGTCGGGAGTGGTCGATCCCCCAGATCCTCAAACAGATCTCTGCCTGGCAAGGGATCGGTGGGGTTAGGAGGTAATCCGCCTCGGCCCACGAGGATCAATCGACTGGTGCCCACGCCTCTCGCCTGACAGCCCCGTTGGATCAACTCTCTCTCATCCATTACCTCAGAGAGCCTCACCACCTCTTGGCCCAACTCCACATCGGGTCGGATCAAGGTCACTACCCCATCGATCCCCAGTTGGGATACTGCAGTGAGCTGACTGTCTTGGGAGCGAAAGTCCCCTTGGGTCTGGATCTGGATACTACCGCCTCGGCCCTGAATGGCATTGGCATTGATCTGGCTGCCCTCCAACATCACTAAGGTATCGGTCTCGATGGTGATATTGCCGCCATCCCCCGCACCCGCTGTATCAGTGGTGATCCCCCCCTGTTGTCGTAGCTGAAGGGAGCCACTACGGATCAAGATATTGCCGCCTCCTCGACCTGCGGCTGAGGCTGCCGTCAGCTGACCCTGGGTCTGGATCTCCACCTGATTTGCCTCGATCTGTAGATCCCCAGCGTCCCCGGTACCTACTGCGCTTACCGTGATCGCAGCCCCATCCCGTACCCATAATTGAGGCGTGCTGACGATCAGATTCCCGCCCTCGCCCCGAGCCTCCAACGGCACATCAGGACCCTTGACCCCCTCGATCCCAGACGCAGCCAATAAGCTACTGGCGATCTCTCCATCCGCCGTCCGCCCCTGGATATCGATCCCCTGACTGGCCCTAACAATCAACCGGCCCCCCTGACCAATACCAAGGGTTGAGGCAGAGATCCGGCCCCCATCCTGGATTGATAGCTGTTCCACCTCCAGAGTTAAGGTGCCCGCGTCCCCTGAGGCCAGAGTATCCACAAAGATCAATGAGGCACTGCCCCGATCCTGCCCCTGCACGATCATCTCGTCAGCGGTGATGGTGAGATCCCCGGCATCCCCCGCACTAAAGGTGGCTGTACTGATAAATGCCCCGTTCTCGACCCGCAACGATCCCGTCTCCAACTGGATCCCCTGTGCATCTCCAGTGCCTTGCTCTGTCGCCACCCGAGCATAGAGCCCACTGATCCGCCCGGACTGGGAACGTCCTACTAACTCCACCGCTTCAGGAACCTGGATTACCAATTGACCCCCGCGGCCCGATCCCCGTGTTGTCGTTGAGATCTGAGCTCCTCCCTCCAGGCGTAATCTTGGGGTCTCCACGATCAAGGTCCCCCCCGAACCAGCTGCTCCCTCCGCCACCTGAGCCACCACAGCTGTCACCCTATCCCTCTCCGGATCCAATCCCCACAAAACGAACTCCTCTGTTCCTCGGACCC
>CAYSEO010000541.1:0-2123 GCA_964429885.1 uncultured bacterium | reverse complement strand
TCCTTGCCCTGGCTTAGCTTTGTACCTCATGTTCTGGAAAACAGTTCAATACGTAGAGTGGCCTGCTTCTGCAGGCTTTTTTCTGGGTGTGTTCATCCAGATCAGTATTCATTCAATTAACCCCTATGCTTTTCCATCCCTGAGATGCCTGATCGTGTAGCCCGGATCGCTCAGGGATAGAGTTTAGGCTATGCTTTTCATCGATAAATTGACCCCTAATCAGGTTTCTAGGAGCCTGTCCCCGTTAATACAGAAGCAGATATCTCTAAATGCAAAGAAATAACAAAGTTGTTGTTAAGAAGACCACCATCCCCAAGGAAATGATCAAGAATTATTTGCAATAGGCGTGATAGCGGTAGCGGCATGACTTTTCCTCGATCTCGGTCGGCTAAAGGCTCTGAGGCCTTAGTTCAGCCCTGGATGACTCGATGGATCCCTTTGGCAAGAGTCCAGCTTTGGTGGCAAAAACTCTTCCCCTCTTCTAGAAAGCAGTTGCAGGGCCTGCCCATGGTTCTGGGGCTGGCAAGGCGAGGGGAGCCTCTCAGCATTGTGGGGCTTGATGGCAGTAGAAGTATCCGTCAGCAGTTGTTAAGCCTGGGATTTGTCAAAGGTCGTCACCTGCAGATTGTGCAGAGAACCGCTGAGGGGGGATTGGTTGTCGCCCTAGGGGAGGATCGCGTTGGACTGAGCGCTGAAATGGTCCAGGCGATCCAGATCGTGGCGCTTCCTCTTCCTTCTCCCCAGACATCCGACCCAAGTTGTTATTAAGCAAAGGACCAGACCATTGAGCATCCCAACTGAACTGGCTCAACTCACGATTGGCACCCGCGCCCGTGTGGTGGGTTATGCCCCCGCAGCTCGTCCCTATCGGCAAAAGCTCCTGGCCATGGGGCTCACACCTGGCACCGAGTTTATTGTCAAGCGACAAGCCCCGCTCGGGGATCCAGTGGATATTGAAGTGCGAGGGGTACATCTCAGCTTGCGCAAAGTGGAAGCCGCTGTGATCACGGTGGAGGAGGTCAGCCATGCCTAATCCAATATTGGCACTGGCCGCCAATCCCAATGCTGGCAAAACCACTCTTTTCAATGCCCTGTGTGGAACGCATCAGCGCGTCGGCAACTGGCCCGGGGTAACGGTGGCGCGCAAAGAAGGACAGTTTCGATCGGGGGAGCAAAATCTGACTCTTGTGGATCTACCAGGGGTGTATTCCCTACAGGGTGAAGCGGATGAGACCGGGCTGGATGAAACCGTAGCCCGCACCTATCTGCTTTCAGGGGAAGCGGATCTGATTATTAACGTGGTGGATGTCGCCAGTCTGGAACGTAATCTTTATCTCAGCCTGCAGATTTTGCAGATGCGTCTGCCCACGATCCTGGTCCTGAACATGATGGATGTGGCGGAGGAACGCGGCTTGGAGGTTGATCCTCAGCTATTGTCGCAACGGTTGGGGGTTCCGGTGGTTCCCATGATCGCCAATCGAGATGAAGGGATCGATGCACTGCATCGGGTGATTCAACAGCAATTGCAGCAACCGACCCGCCCGTATGTGGTGGTGCCCTACCCCCCCGTGGTCGAGGACGCATTGCTGGACCTGAGTGCAGAGTTGGCAAAGACTCCTGCTGCCACGGTTGATCCGCGCTGGCATGCTCTGGCGCTGCTGAACTCAGAAACCCAGGGGGATGCCTCTTTGCGACCGCGACTAGAGGCCTATCGTCACCGCATTCAGCAGGTCCTCAATGAAGAACTGGATCTGGTTTTGGCGGATAGTCAGTACACTTTGATTCACCAGCTGCTCCAGGGAGTATGCCGCAAGACCCGCGTCGTTAGTCAAACCACAAGTGACAAGATTGACAGTGTCGTGCTCAACCGCTGGTTAGGCCTCCCCATTTTTCTGCTGGTCATGTACCTGATGTTCCTGCTCACCATCAATGTCGGAGGGGCATTGATTGATTTCTTTGACATTGCCGCTGGCACCCTATTTGTGGACGGTGTCGCTGAGGTCATGGGGGCTGTGGGATCCCCGCAGTGGTTAACTGTGCTGCTGGCCAATGGGGTGGGGGGAGGGATTCAGGTGGTGGCCACCTTTATTCCCATCATCGGCATCCTTTTCCTGCTGCTGTCT
>CAYSEO010000540.1:0-2150 GCA_964429885.1 uncultured bacterium | reverse complement strand
CGATGCTTCAATCAGGGGCCTGCTTATCTAAACTCAGCAAAGCCGATTATCGAGCACTGTTGGTAGTCAGCAAACCCTACTTAGTTTCCTGTTTCTGTGCCAGGAAAGCATCACCGCTAGATCCCTGTCAGGCATACTCTGATCCCCGTTGGGTTGTCGAGGAACAGCTAGTACCCCACTGGGAAGAACTGCTCTTGTTGGGGTGAAACCTGAGGTTGGCGTTGTAGATCCGACTCCGACTCCTCACGGGGGGGAGCGATCGGCACCTCGATCATCCGTTCGGGGACCAGGGGAACCATATCGCTGCGAGCAGCAGTATCTCGGAGGGAATTGGCGATCGATTCCTGAGTGAGCAGAAACTGACGTTCATGGCGACGCATCTGCTGTAGCGCCTCATACTGTTGATTCCAGCGCTCCTGGGTGTAGACCGTCCAGCTGTAGATGCCCAAGACCGTGGAGCAGGACAGAAAGGCCAGGATCGTGGAGGTACGTTGCCACCATTGCAGGGCCGCCACCCAACCTGGTTTGCCTTGAGGATGAGCACTACGTAGAGATCCCACAGGACTCAGATCCGAACGCTCTCGACGGGTGGGTTGGGAGCGGGAAGGGGAACGGCGGGATCGCAGGGGTTGACTGGAGCGCTCCTGGGGGCCACGGGTGCGGAGAGATTGAGTTGCGGTCATGGTCCTGTCACTCCTCATGGATATCTGCTGAGATCTGGCTGGGCTCCCGACGAGCAGCAATCCGCAGTTTAGCCGAGCGGGCTCTGGGGTTGCGGGCAATCTCAGCCGTTCCTGCCTGGATGGGCTTGGGGGTGATCACCTGCCAGCGGGGATCCTGACGAAACCCCCACTTGACCCGCCGATCCTCCAGACTATGGAAACTGATCACGGCTAACCGTCCCCCAGGCTTGAGCCACTCCGGCGCCCGCTGCAAGAGGGTCTCCAAAACCTGTAACTCCTGATTGACCGCGATCCGTAGCGCCTGAAAGACTCGGGTGGCGGGATGAATGCGTCCCCGTCTAGCCCCTGGCGGCACCGCCTGCTTGATCAGCTCAGCCAGTTGGGTAGTGGTTTGCAACGGACGACGGGCCACGATCTGGCGGGCGATCCGCTTAGCAAAATGCTCCTCCCCATACTCGGAGAAGATCCGCACCAACTCCTGTTCATCCCGGTGATTAACCCAATCTGCCGCCGTTGGAGCCTCACTCTCCGGATCCATGCGCATATCCAATGGCCCCTCCTGATGGAAACTAAAGCCCCGTTGCGGCTGATCCAGCTGAGGAGAGCTCACCCCCAGATCCGCCACCACGCCATCGAAGTCCGTTCCCTCTCCCCACTCCTGGGGATCAAATTGGGAGAAATTAGTGTGGTGGAACCGGATCCAAGGTTGGGGTTGCTGTTTGCCTGCCTCCGTCTGTCGCCAGACCTCCACCCGTTGCTGAGCTGCCCCTAGAGCCTGAGGATCTTGATCCAACGCCACGATCCCACCCGCCCCTGCTTGGAGCAACGCGATCGTATGACCACCGCCGCCCACAGTGACATCCAAATACACTCCTCCGGCCTGCACCTGTAAGCCTGCCACGATCTCCTCACCCAAAACTGGCAGATGATAGTACGCGATGATTAGGACCTCGTCACCGATCCACTAGGATTTACTGCCGCCGCCCCCCTAATTGAGATAGCCGAATCAGGCGTAGCCTCAGGCCTAACGATCGTCATGTCCTCAGAAACGTGGCGACTGCAGTAGTACCTCATCCTACTCCCAGATGTTCTGTCTATGAAGCCATGTTAATTGCTCGGCCCAGCTCGGAAGGTGAAGGCTGAGCACTACAGATAGCGGCAACTTAGTCTCTAAACACTGCTGACAGTGGTGGCGAGATCGTTTACGGTTGATTCTATCCGGAAAAACCGTGAAGAGGGCAGGGTAGGTATGGAGATCTGGAAATTCGTTCGCTCCCCCATGGATCAGCCACCGCAACAGTCCCGGAGCCATTGGGGCCAGCGAGGTTGGCTCACGTTGGGCGTGCTAGGGGCCAGTTTGATCTCAGCTGCGGTCAGGGCTCAATCCCTTCCTCCAATCCCTGCAGTACCTAATTTGGACTCCGCTCAGAGTTCTCCCACAGCCCCAGTAGCCCCCGACTCCGTTGC
>CAYSEO010000539.1:0-2161 GCA_964429885.1 uncultured bacterium | reverse complement strand
CGGTGTAGGGAAAATGAAACGGGATCCCCTCTATAGACGGTGGGATCGGCTTAGCAGGAGGCTCCAACAAGGGGATCGAGGCGCCCCCGGTGGCGGTGATCTGGATGGGGATATTGAGGGATTGGAGCTGAGTCTGTCGCTGCAAGGCTCCCTGAGGATCAGAGAAGCTGCCGGCCTGGATCACATCGGTATTGCCCTCGCGGGTCAGGAAGGCACTGGGCACCTGGGTTTGAACCTGTTCCAGGAGATCGATCATGGAGGTGCCGTTGGTGGGATCGCTCACCTGCACTCGATACAGAGGTTCTGCTCCCCCATCCCACTGTAGGCTGATCAACAATACCAACACCATAGCCAGCAGGCCGATCCCAGCCCGAAGTCTGATCTGATCCATAACACCCTCACCCATGACCTTCCCTAGTCACTGTAGCGAGCCTCAGGTTGCCACGACTGTTAGCTTAGGTATGATCTCTCTGCCCTTGGCTCCTGTTGATGACTCCAACTTTTCCCGGCTATGAGCAGGAACAGATCCTGTTTACCCCAGCGGTGCCCCATGATGACGCCATTGGAGTGATCTACGCTTTTCCCAATACCTACTCAGTGGGGATCACCAGTTTGGGCTATCAAATGATCTGGTCGATGTTGGCGACGCGATCGGATGTGCGAGTGGCACGGCTGTTCACGGATGGCCATGATCCCTTGCCCCGTGAGGTGGAGTTGATGGGGATGTCGGTGTCCTGGGAGTTAGATTATGTCAACATCCTGCAGCTTTTGGAGTCCCATGGCATCCCGATCCGATCGGAGCAGCGTCAGCCGGAGCACCCTTTGATCTTTGGCGGCGGACCTGTGTTGACCGCCAATCCGGAGCCCTTTGCCCCGTTTTTCGATCTGATCTTGCTGGGAGATGGGGAGGGAGTGTTTGAGGATCTGTTCTCCGCCTATGAGGAAGTGCGATCCGCGACTCGGGATCAGCAGCTACGCCGCCTGGCTCAGGTGCCTGGGGTGTATGTGCCTGCCTTGTATGAGCCGATCTATGGCGGGGCGACGGAGCCTCTGATGGAGATTCGTCCTGTGGAGGCTGGGATCCCAGCTCAGATCGAGAAACGCACATACCGAGGCAACACCCTCTCCACTTCAACGGTGGTCACACCTGAGGCGGCCTGGGAGAACATTTATATGGTGGAGGTGGTGAGAAGCTGTCCGGAGATGTGTCGCTTTTGTCTGGCCAGCTATCTCACCTTGCCATTTCGAGCAGCGGATCTCGAGGGACATTTGATCCCAGCGGTGGATCGGGGCCTGCAATTTACGGATCGAATCGGGCTGTTAGGGGCTTCAGTGACTCAACATCCCCAGTTCCCTGATCTACTAGAACATCTGGCTCAGGATCATTATGATCATGTGCGCCTCAGCATCGCCTCAGTACGCACGGGTACGGTGACCCCTCGGCTAGCGCAGGTGCTCAGTCAACGAGGCACTCGCTCGATCACGGTGGCGATTGAGAGTGGCTCGGAACGGTTACGGCAGGTGATCAATAAGAAGCTCAGCAATGATCAGATCCTGCAGGCGGCAGCGGCAGCTCGGCAGGGGGGCTTGAGTGGGATCAAGTTCTATGGCATGGCGGGGGTGCCCAGTGAACAGGGGGAAGATCTGCAGGCGACGGTGGATCTGTTGAAGGATTTGAAGAAGGTGGCGCCTCAGCTGCGTTATACTTTCGGCTGCAGTACCTTTGTGCCCAAGGCGCAGACTCCCTTTCAGTGGTATGGGGTGGATCCGCAGGCGGAGCAGAAGCTGAAGGGGTTGGGCAAGCAGTTGCGTCCGTTGGGGATCGAGTTTCGCCCTGAGAGCTATAACTGGTCGGTGATCCAGGCGTTGATCTCCCGGGGGGATCGGCGGGTAGCGCGGGTGTTGGAGTTGGCACGGCAGTTTGGGGAGTCCTTGGGCAGCTATAAGCGGGCCTTTAAGGCATTACGATCGGAGGTGCCGCCGCTGGATTATTATGTCCATGCGGATTGGTCTGTGGGGGCAATGCTACCCTGGTCTCACATTAGGGGGCCTTTGAGCCCGGATCGGTTGGCGGAGCAAGGACGGCTATGAAATCAAAGATTTTTTGACTGCAATAAGTAGATCAGCAAAAACGTTTATACAGGCTATATAGTGCATGTCA
>CAYSEO010000538.1:0-2168 GCA_964429885.1 uncultured bacterium | reverse complement strand
GATCCCCACGGACAGATCCAGGCTCTGGCTACAGGTCGATGTCCTGGACAGATCCTGACCGCGCCTCGGGGAGATGGTGGGTTTGGCTACGATCCGATCTTCTATGTGCCGCAGCTGGATCTGACCTTCGCGGAGATGACCTACGAGCAGAAACAAGCCATCGGTCACCGAGGTAAAGCCCTACTGGCCCTCCGCGCCCAATTGGATCAGTTGGGTTACCCTGGGTGAAGGTTATGTCTTGTGAACTAGCCCTGTAGATCCATTATTGGCCCTGATTGAGGACGGTTACCCATGAGCTACTCCGGCGAGCCCAATGATCGAGAGGCGTCCCGTCCTGATCCTGAGGCCAGCTCCTCTCGCCCACGTCCCTCCCGTGCTCCCCGCTCGGATGCCTCCAGCGATCTCACCCCCCGGCGCCGTCCCAGTAGCTCCAGCGGCTCCAGCTCCCGTCCCGCTTCTGATCGATCCATCTCCCGCGCCGATTACAGTCGAGCTCAGGACTTTGGGGGCTACCGAGATCGGAGTCGATCCTCCAGTCGATCCAGTGGCTATACCAGCGGCTACACCCGCACCGCATACGACGGCAGCTATGGTGGCGGCGGATCCAGTTCTGGGGGATCAAGTAAGGGAGGTTGGCCCACTAATCTGACCATCATCATCATCGTGGCTCTGTTCTCCTTCTTTGGGGGCTTCGCCTTTCGGAATGCCTATGATGACATCGGGGGCTATGACGATGAGCGTCTGGTGCAGGCCAAGGAGATCCCGCTCCAGTTTCGCGACTTCTGCATCACCTACAACGGCTATCCCTCCTTCACCGTAGTCGAGATGACCAGCGTCTCCACCCTGACCATGGCCTCGGTGCCGATGCTGAAGCTAGATAGCTGCACGATCCCAGTGGATCAAACCGCAAACGCCCTGCAGGCCTTGGGCTTCCGCCGCCGGTCTGAGACCATTGGTCCCCAGTTGGGGGGATCGAACCTGACATTGCTCTATCTGCCCGTAGCGGATCTGATCGCCGATCGCCTAGTGGATCGGTTCCCAGAGAGTGACCGTGAAGATATTCAAACGGTGATCAATGAGGTTTTGGGGGGACGGATCGAGGGACTGGATCTACAGAATCTGGTGCGCACCAACATCGATGGGGTCTATGCCATGGTGCCCGGTCACTCCTTCACCCTGCAGCCCAACCGCATCCCAGGACCCCGTAATGAACCTGGATTGGAACAGTGATCGGTGAGCCAGGGCAGATTGATCACCATGGAAGGGGGCGAGGGGGTTGGTAAATCCACTCAGCTCCCCCGCTTAGCAGAATCCTTACGGAGATTGGGCTATGACTGTCTCTGTACTCGGGAGCCGGGGGGGACGGAGCTGGGTCAGACCTTAAGATCTCTTCTCCTCCATTCCGCCGATCATGATCCCGCTCCCCTCACACAGTTATTGCTTTATGCTGCCGATCGGGCTGAACATGTGGCGAGGGTGATCTGGCCTGCCCTGCAACGGGGTCAGTTCGTACTTTGTGATCGGTTCACTGATTCTACTCTGGCCTATCAAGGTTATGGTCAGCAGCTGGATCTGGAGCTGATTCACCAGTTAAATCAGATCGCCACTCAGGGGATCACACCGGACCTGACGCTGTGGCTGAAATTGCCGGTGGAACAGGGGTTGACTCGGGCCCAACAGAGATCGACCGATCCAACGAATCCCGAGACTCAGATCAACCGCATGGAGGCTGAGGAGATCGCCTTTCACCAACGGCTCTATTATGGATTTCAAACCCTGGCTCAACATCACCCGGAGCGGATCCAACCCATCGAGGCTCAGGGATCTGTAGAAGAGGTGACAGATCGAATCTGGCAGGTGGTTGTGGATCGTCTCTCCAGATGGGGGTAAATGGATCGCCATGATGGCACGGGAGCTGACCCTGATCGTGGATGGAGAACAGCTGCGCCAACGGTATGGCTCGGGGGAGCGTAACTTTCGCGGCTTGGATCTGCGGGGCTGGAGATTGTTTCGGCTGAAATGGATGACGAATCTTAGGGCACTACGGCTGACGGGGGCGGATCTGAGGGGAGCCCAGCTGCAGCTCACCAATCTGAATGGCTCCGATCTAAGTCAATGTGATCTGAGTGGGGCCAACTTAACTGGGGAGGATCTGAGGGGGGGTTCGC
>CAYSEO010000537.1:0-2182 GCA_964429885.1 uncultured bacterium | reverse complement strand
CGACCCCCGTGATCTGCCCCACCTGGAGGACCACCCCGAAGTCCTAGAGTTCGGCGGTTACCGCACCCACCCCACGATGATGGATGGCCTCTCCATCGACTAACCTCCTGCGCCCTACCCTCTCCGGTGGGGCTCATCCCCCGTCGCCAACACTTAGCCCCCATCACATCTGGAGATGATCCAGAGCACTCTCACAAACCCAGAATGGAGTTTCACTGATGCAAGTCAAGATCGAGATCGACAAGCTGACAGAGCCGACCTTTTGTCTACAGACGAGATGGCACACTCAACGACATCAATTGGTTCCTGGGATGGTTCTATGTGACTGTCTGGCTCCTCTAGTTCGTTCATCCCCTGTAGCCCTGCCCCTCCGGTAGGGCTCACTTCACTTCAAGAAGTTTGACTCACATCCCATGTCTGAACCGGATCCGCTGCCACTATCGGCAACCGTGATGGATCCGGCGAGGATCCCTCCTGTAACAGGTGCAACTCATGCAGGATCTGCAGTTGCTTCTCCCTCAGCTCCGCGATCGTGGCGTTGGCCTTGGCCAGCTCCCCCTCCAAGCTGCTGTTCGCGCCAGCGGCGACTTGTCGCATCCGTTTGCGCATCGAGTCACAATCTTCGATCAGGGTAGTTGCATACACCTGCAACGCCTCCTGCTTACGGCTGCGAGCATTGCTCAACAGGATCAACCCCGTCGTCAGGATCGTCACCGCCGCTCCCAACAAGGCGTTGGCGAAGCCTGCCGAAGGCTTATCACCATCTCCTGGGTAAAGATGACGGCCAAGCCCAGGCCCAGCACCGCCATGGGTAAATGCTTCATCGATCCTTAGGGATCTGCTACCCTCATAGTCTATCTATAGACCTCATATCGGTGGTGCAATGTGGGATGAGCCTGAGCCGAAAGATTCCTATATGAACCCATACTGCTTTCCTGAACAGGATCTTTCCATCCTGCTCCTCAGACCGGGTCTGCACCGGCTGAATGCTCTACAATCGAGATGCACTGACTGAGGACAAGCGCTATGACCTTGGAAGAGTACACCAACTACGCCGTGCCTAACGGAGCCCCCGCTCTGCCCGACGGACTCGCCGATGGCCCTAAGGCGGTGGAGAACTTCGTGATTGGCCTGTTTCAGGGCTGTGCCACCGCTGAGGAAACCCTCAACGAGATGAGCGACTCCACCGACAACACCTATCGCTGGAGCATCAACGAGGAAGGGGAGTTCCGGGGCAACTTCCGCGCTGCGGTCAACATGTCCGGGATCACCGCCGCCTGATCTGTTCACTCGCTCTCACATCTGTCACCTCCTCAGTCCTGGGGAGGTTTCTTATTTGAACGGAGGATCACCAATGACTCCCACTGATTTCAATACCCTACCTGGAGGCCCGCCCCTGCCGGATGGGATCGACCCCACGGATCCGATGCGACAAGTCGCCGCTGGCGCGAACGGGGTGGAGCGGTGGCTGATGGAGGCTAGCGCCCATGCTTACCAGGTGGTGCGCAGCACAACCCCAGTCCAGAGCCGAGGCCGCACCGTTCAGCGTCCCAACTTCACCAAACAGGAGCGCAAGCGATGGGGCATGAGCCTGAAGTGGCCCCAGATCACAGCTCGGTTTGATTACGATGAGTCCTTCCGTTTCCACCTGGATCTGAAACCCGTGAGAGGATCTGAGTCATGAACAAACAGCAGTATCAACAGTTGCTCAAGCAGGAGGGGATCCCAGCACCGCCCCTGCCCCCCGATGATGTTCTACCCCAGGATGCTGACATCGAGGAGTATCTAGCCCAGGTGTATCTGCACTGCACTCGAGTGGAGCAGAAACTGATCCCTTGGAGACCGGATCGTCGTGTGTTTGAGGTGGAGGTGAGAAAGGACGGCAAGTTTCGAGGGATCCTGAAGCTGGAGGTAGAACCAACGATCCAGGCTATTGAGGTGGAAGATGAGGCCGAGTAATTGGAATCAAGTACCAGGGGGACCGCCGATCCCGGAGCTACCCAACGATCCTCGGGCGATCGAGGAGTGGGTATCGGAGCTGATCAAGAGTGGTGAGCTGTTAGAGACGGCCCAGGGAGTTGAGGAGAGACAGTACCGCTGGGGGATCTGGGACGGAGTGTTGCGGGCCAGCTTGCAGATGGAGGTGGAGGTGACTGGGATCCGGTTCCTGGAGTGAGTCAGA
>CAYSEO010000536.1:0-2186 GCA_964429885.1 uncultured bacterium | reverse complement strand
AGTAGGGTGATCTCTTGCTCCTCCCAGGACATGAGACTGATCTCGCGGGTCTGGCGACGGACCCCAGCGGGGGTTCGGATCACTCGGATGACGCTGTTGAGGGGGACGGCGATCACGGTATGGGCAATGGCGAAGAGGAGGGTAGGTAGGCCGGATCCGGCGGGATCCTGTCGGGCGGAAGGGGGTAGGGGGATCTGGGTGGGGGAGAGGGTCATAACCAGCTGGGGCGTTTGGTGGGGAGATGGGTGAAGATCTGGGTGAGGGTCTCGATCAATTCTGTGCCTTGTAGGGGTTTGGTTAGGTAGGCTTGGGCACCCAGCTCTAGGGCCAGTTGCCGGTGTTTCGCGCCGCTGCGGGAGGTCAGGATCACCACGGGGATCGGTTTGAGATCAGGTTGGCTGTGTTTGTGGGTGAGAAACTCAAAGCCGTTCATCTGGGGCATCTCTAGATCACAGATCACGGCGGCGATAGTGTGGGTGGCCTGCTGCAGTTGTTCTAAGGCTTCTCGTCCATCTCGGGCTTGGATCACCTGGTAGTCGGCTCGCTCTAGGGTGGTGGTGAGGGTTTGGCGGAGGGTGACCGAGTCATCGACGATCAAGATCGTGGGTTTGGGATCGAAACTTTCCCCTAGGGCAGGGGGTGGGGTGGGTAGGGAGGGACGAGGCCGAGAGGAGCGATCTTGGAGGCTTTGGATCACCAGCTCCACGCCATCGATCACCAGGGCTAAGCCGCCGTCTCCCAAGGGACTACAGCCGTAAACGTAAGGGGGAGGAGTCAGGAGCGCGGCCAGGGGTTTGATCACCAATTCCTGTTCCCCAATCAGGCCATCCACCTCTAGGGCAAATCGGGCGCCCTCTTGCCGCAGGATCACTACGGGGCGTTCGGGGGTTGCGGTGTGAGCAGCGGATCGAGATGGAGACTCGAAGGGGGTTCCAGAGCCATGGACTAGGGAGCGGCGGACATCCGTAGGGGTCTCCTCAGATCCGGGATAGTCATAGCGGATCAGATCTGAGAGTCGATAGATGGGGAGCAGTCGTTGCCGTTGATCGGAGCCCCACCGCAGCGCCCGTTGTCCCCTCAGGGTCTGGATCTGATCCGGTTGGGGGAGCAGGATCTGTTGGATGGCGTCGGTGAGGAGGGCGAAGGTATGGTGACGGGCTTGACAGAGCAATAGCTGGGTGATGGTGAGGCTGAGGGGGATCTGGAGGGTGAAACAGGTGCCCTGTTGGGGTTGGGAGTCCACTTGCACCTCTCCCCCCAACGATTGCAATTGAGATCGAACCACGTCCAGACCGATGCCGCGACCACTGAGATCTGTCAGTTGTTCTGTGGTGGTGAATCCGGGCTCAAATAGCCATTCGATCAGCTGATCGGGGGAGAGGCTGGCTGCTGGTTCCTTGGCGATCCGACCTGTGGTGATCCCCCGCTGACGGATCCGCTCCAGGTCAAGGCCTTGACCATCATCCCAAACCTCCAGCCGCAGGCGATTACCCTGTTGCAGTGCCCGGATCTGGATCTGTCCAGCCTCGGGTTTGCCCCGTTGTCTACGGATCGGTAGAGGCTCGATGCCATGGGCACAGGCGTTCCGGATCAGGTGTAAGAGAGGATCGTATAACTTCTCGGCGATCGCCTTATCCACTAGGACCTCCTCCCCATGCCAATTGAGTTGGAGGCTCTGATCGGAGGTGGAGAGCTGTTGGATCAATCCCGAGCAGCGTTGGAACAGATCCTCCAGGGGAACCATGCGGGCCGCCATCAGGGTGTCGCGGGTTTGACCCAGGAGACGGTGTTGACGTTCGCTGGTGAAACCCGATTGACGGGCATACAGATCCACTGCATCCGCTGCCTCCTCCAGTTGTAGACTCTCCTCCAGTAGGGTTTGGATCAACACCTGTAACTCGCTGTAGCGATCCAACTCCAACGGATCAAAGGTTCCGGGCCTAGTATGGGGCGTGGAGATCTCCCACAGTCGATCGGAGCAATCTTGGAGAGCCAGCAGGTGTTCACGGTAGCCCTGCAGACGATCTTGAAAGATCCCTACGGAGGTTTGCAGATCCTCTTGGTGGAGGGCGTGTTGATGTTGCGTGGTGATCAGATCGCCCATCAGGTGATTGAGGCTCTCCAATTTCTCTACCTCGACGCGGACGGTGGGAGAGGGAACGGTGGGCTGAGGGGAGTGGGGGGGC
>CAYSEO010000535.1:0-2186 GCA_964429885.1 uncultured bacterium | reverse complement strand
AATCAACTGAAATCTATTGTACTATAGATGTCGAAAGCAATTAATAGAGGTGCCCCTTTGTATTGTGGCGGCCCAAAGCAGGCGAAGTATTGGATGGAGTGGTTAGTCAATCAGCCAGAGGTGAGACGGACTCTAGGCTATACCCCCAGCATCGAGCAGCTCACTGGAGACCAGTTAGGGATCCGGATGAGCCTTCCTGGGTGGAGATCAACGGTCATCGGATCGATGTCAGGTCACCGTAGGGACATCCAGGGAGGAGCCCCTGAGATTCTTCTGCACAGAGCCCTCTAGACTGGAATCAGATAGGTCTGGAGGGAAGATCATGACGGAAGAAGAACTCAATGCCCGCTTTGCTCAGATGGCTGATGCTGTTGGGCGGGTAGCTAATGCTCAGCTCCGATTCCAGGAACAGCTCGGCGATCTAGCTGGAGTCGTCCGCCAAGTGATTGCCCGTCAGGATCGGCATGAGCAGGAGATGGAAGAGTTCCGGCGAAGGCAGGAAGAGAGTGATCGACGCTTTGAGAGACTGCAGCAACAGCAGGCCGAAACCGATCAACGATTCAATGTCTTGCTTCAAGAGATCCGCTTCTTGGTCCGTCAACAACAACAGCCCCCTCAGAACGAAGAAAGTGAACAATGATCCACAGGCTCTCCCTTTCGTTCCTAAGAGATCCTAGATGTGACAAATCACCGCTCCCGCGACAGGATTGGTGAATTGGATCCCCACAGAGGAACAGTTAGGTGGAGCGATCAATTCCGACTACAGCGAGGATTCGGAGCCCTGGCAGATCCGGATTCAGGTGAGTGATGGGGTGGCTGAAACGGTGCAGATCCTGCCGTTGCGGGTGATCGAGCCGGTGGTGAATCGGGTGCCAGAGATCCAGTCTCTGCCTCGGACCCAGATCCGCAATGGAGATCCCTATCTGTATCAAGTGGTGGCGACCGATCCTGACGGTGATCTGTTGACCTATGAGGTGACGGGACCGGCGGGGATCGCGATCACGGAACAGGGCTTGGTCCGGTGGTTACCTCGGGTTTTGGGCTCCTTCCCCATCGTGGTGACGGTGAGGGATCCACAAGGGGCCTTTGTTCAGCAGAGCTACACCTTGCAAGTGACGGGACAGGTGACCAATCGAGCGCCGGTGATCACGTCCAATCCGGTGACTCTGACCAATCTGGAGCGGGAGTATCGCTACGATCTGACCGGGTTTGATCCCGATGGAGATGTTCTGATCTGGGATCTGGATCAGGCTCCTGAGGGCATGGTGATTGACCAAGCTCTGGGTCGGATCCGGTGGCGACCTCAACCCGAGCAAGTGGGTGAGAGTGTGGTTCAGGTGCGGCTGCTGGATCCTTTGGGCAGTTTCTCCACTCAGCGATTTGACCTGAGAGTGACTGGGATCAATGTGCCGCCTCAGATCCTGTCGGTGCCGTTGACTGAGGGAGCGGTGAATCGGGCCTATCAGTATCCAGTGGTGGCTGTGGATCCGGAAGGAGATGAGATCCGCTATCAGCTGGGTGTCAGTCCGGAGGGCATGAGCATCGATGAAGCAGGGGTGATCCGTTGGATCCCGACACAAACAGGTCGCTATCGAGTGGAAGTGGTGGCCTTGGATCCTCAAGGTGCGGTAGGAACACAGCGATACTTCCTGGATGTGGGTGAGGTGGCTGTGAATCAAGCACCCCAGATCAGTTCTCTGCCTGCCACTCTGGCGTCTGCAGGGGAGATCTATACCTACCCCGTGGAGGCGACGGATCCCGATGGCGATGATCTGACCTATCAGCTATTGGAAGGTCCAGCTGGCATTAATGTGGATCCGGATTCCGGTGTGCTCAGTTGGGGCTCTCCGGTTGGAGGTAGTTATCCCGTGGCTGTCGGGGCCTTCGATCCCTCAGGAGCCGGAGCTACTCAAGGGTTCACTCTGACGGTGAGGGTGAATCAGCCGCCTCAGATCCTGTCGGTGGATCCTCCCACTCAGGCCAGGGTCGGAGATCTCTATCGCTATGATCTGCGCGCTCAGGATCCCAATGGTGATCCGCTCAGCTATGCGTTGGTGACGGGACCAGAAGGAATGACTCTGGATCCGTTGGGTCGAGTGAACTGGATCCCGGATGCCTCTGGAGGACCAACCCCAGTAGAGCTGGGGGTCAGAGATGCCCAGGGGGCTGAAGTGACTCAGAGCTTT
>CAYSEO010000534.1:0-2191 GCA_964429885.1 uncultured bacterium | reverse complement strand
GGAGAATTCGGGGGCTCGTAGGTGTCAGACTCGATCTGGGCGGCTTGGGCAGGTACGGAGACCCGGACCCAGCGGCTGGGTAAGGAGTATCGATCGACGGCTTGCTGGAGGGCTTCCAGGGGGGGTAACTGACTCTGATAGCTCTCAACAGCCTCATGGAACTGGGCAACATCCGACAGATGATCCCGCTGGGCATCCACCATCAACATGCGATGCATCCGCCAGACAATGATCCCTCCGGCTCCAGACAGGGCAACGGCGGCGGTGGCCACGGAGACCAACATGAGCCGCCATTCCAGGGAGTGAGAGATCCGGGTCAACCATCTGATCATCTGCTCTATTCGGTCCTGTGAGGCGTGATCTTAGGGGTGCTATCCGACCATGATGGCACCGATCTGGGGTTGCGATCGTCCATCGGGCATCCCCTACTAGATATTCCACAGCTAGATGAGATCGTCATGAGGACAGGGGGTATGGATCCTTAGCTGTGGCTCACGGGGAGAGCTTGAGATCGTGCCGAGATACAAATGGAGGTAAGTAGATCGGCAAAATTGCTTTGACATGCACTATAGCCTGTATATCCGCAGAACAATCCTCAGATCAGTTGCCCCAACACTCCCCCGATTGAAATCGATCCCAAGCTGTCTGGATCAACTCATTCGCCTCCCGCTGGAACCGTTCCAGAGAAAACCGCTGTGCCCACTGCCGGATCACCTCTGGATCCCATTCTTGTTGCTCCGCCGCCTCGATCCCAGTGATTAGAGATTCTGGGGTGGGATCCTCAAATAAGATGCCGGTCTTGCCAGGGGCCACCGTCTCCTTCGCCCCCCCAGCATTGAGAGCGATCACGGGCCGACCACAGGCTTGCACCTCCACAGGAATGATGCCAAAATCCTCTACCCAAGGAAATAGAAAAAACCGACAATGAGCAAACCACTGACGTAAGTTCTCAGCAGATTGATGGGGTAAGAATTCGATCGTCGGCCCTGCGATCTGTTGCAGGTAAGTCAGCTGTGGCCCCTCCCCCAACACCACCAGACGCCGCCCCAATTGGGTATAGGCTTGTACCGCCAGATCCACCCGTTTGTAGGGCACCAGGCGACTGGCCACCAGATCGTAATCGGCTGAGGGTCGATCCACAGGTTGAAAGAACTCCACATCCACTGGCGGATAGAGAACATGGGAGCGGCGTCGATAGAACTTCCAGATCCGCTGTTGAATATTGCGGGAGTTGGCCCATAGGACATCCGGACGCTGAGCTGCCAGATAATCCCACTGCCGTAGACGATGGAGCAGCCATTGGGTGATCGGCACCTGCCATCCGCGTGTGCGGGCCTGCTGGAGATAGGTGCCCGTCATCTCCCACAGATAGCGGGTGGGGCTCTGGATGTAGCAGATATGGAGGGTATGGGATCCCGTCAATACCCCCTTGGCATAGGCATGACAATTGGAGATCACACAGTCGTAACGGGAGAGATCGAAGCTCTCATAGGCCATCGGCATCCAGGGCAACAATAGCTTCAAGCGCCCTTGATAGTTCTCCCGAAACACCCCCGCAGCCTGGCCCCAGCTCTGTAGAAAAGAGGTATGAATATCCAGATCCTGCCAACGGGGTGGCATCGTCGTGGCTGAGTAAAGACAACTATAGATCGGAGCCTGGGGACAAAGGGGCAGTAAGGCCTCCACCACGTTCTCCGATCCCCCTTGTTTGATCAGGTACTCATGCACCAGAGCCACCTGAGCCTCTGGCCAACGGGAGCCCACTAGCCCAGGGACTGGATCAATTCCAGGAGCGTCTTACCGGTGACCACCTCCAGCAGCACCAGGGTGACAAACCCGATCATGGCCAGCCGCCCATTCAAGGTCTCGGCAAAATCAAAGAATTCCCGTCCAGCGCCCGTGGCCTCCACCACCTGTTCCTCCGGCTCCACCGTTACCTCACCCGTCTCGATCTTCTGCTGATCTATGATCTTGGACTGAGAGGTGCCAGCCTGCTTATTGATCTGAGGGGCTCGTTTAGTCTGGCCTGCCGCACCACTGGCCTGCTGAGCCCGCTCATCGATATGTTCCAGAATATAGTCGTAGATCTCCCGAAACTTGGGCAGGGATCGGAGCTCCAGGCGACTACCATCCTTGAGTGTGAGCACCATATGCCCCCAGGCCCCCCACCCGCCCGCGCCGGGCACCACCC
>CAYSEO010000533.1:0-2209 GCA_964429885.1 uncultured bacterium | reverse complement strand
GGATCTTATCCTGCCTCCTATGACCTATACCGCCAAACCCAAGCAGCTCCTCGATCAGGCGCAACACCATGCCTACTGTACTGAGGCAGACTAAGGATCCTGATCTACAGTGTTGATCACTTGATTGAGCTTCCTTCCCCAGGCCAAAGCTGTCGGCAGCTCTGAGAAGGGGATCTGGTGCTGCTGGGGCAACAGGATGAGGTTGATCTGCCTACCCTTCTGGGGCAGATTTGTGGATCCATCCAGCTCAAAACTCTGTCCGTCCACGTAGAGCTGGATCTTCTGGACCTGATCCAGATCGGCGGACTGCAGGGCAACAGGTCCTTGACGAGTCGGTCTCCCCCAGGTGAGCTGTCGTCCCTTCCATCCCAACATGGCGTAGAGATCGTACTTGGCCCGATCAAAGGACTGAGCCCAGGCCCGATAAGCTTCCACCTTGCGATACTCAGACCACCCCAATCCTGCTAATACCCCGAAGCCGATCAACAGGGGTAACCACAACAGTCCTCTTTCCATGGCCGCTTCCGTCCTCCGATTCGGCAGGATCGATGCTCTCCTTCCCACGGTAACCCGATCGCGGGAATTGTCGCTAAGATGCTTGAAACACCAGATGTAGAGTTAACGAGACTAGAGTACGCTAGCTATATTGTGTCAGAGAGCAAGCCTGGGGGTGAGCCCAAGTGTCAGCGACCAACACCTCAGCCACCAAGAGCGCCTGTGTGATCACCATCGTCTGTTTGAGTGGGGGATCGGGTAAAACCACTACATCCCTCAATCTGGCAACCATGCTGACGGATTGGGGCAACACGCTGGCGGTTGACTTCGATCCCCAGGGCAACCTCAGTCAGTGGATGGGCTGGACCGATCTGTCGGAGTCAGCCACGGTGGCGGAGACGATCCTGCCGGGGAGCGACCGGATCCCGATGGCGGAGATCATTCGATTGCCCGCTAATGAGGATCGGGGAGGACGGTTGGCTTTAGCTCCTAGTGATTACAGTCTGTCGCGAGCCATCGACGCCATCACCTTGGAACCAGGCCGGGAATTGTTTCTGCGGCGCGCCCTGAAGCCGATCCTGGATCGCTACGAGTTTCTGGTGATCGATAGCCCGCCTTCCAAAGGATTGCTAACCTACAACACGATCCTAGCCTCCGATCTGTTGGTGATCCCGACGGAATGTACCCAGAAGGGGGTGATGGGGGCGCTCAGTACCCTGATCTTGGTCAAGGAGCTGGCGGAGCTGGACTTTAAGGTGCCGGAGGTGGTGGGGATCTTACCCACGCGGGATCAGTGGGTGGGCAACAATCGCACCAAGATGTCGAAGGCGGCCCTGGAGGCTTTGGAGGAGGTATTGCACGAGGTGAAAGTGTTTGGATCGATCCGACAGAGCACGGTGGTGCAGCAAACCAACAGTATGGGCTGGTCCCTGGCGGAGGCAGGCGAGGATCTGTTGGCCCAACCCTTTCGAGATGTGATCGAGCTCGTTCTGCAGCGCAGACGCTAGCGGAGCTGATCCGAGCCCAGAGATGAATCCCGATGCTGTTCAGCTTAGAATCCCATGGCTAATCCTCGAAAAAAGATCCCCACCGGCCCCACCAAAGATGATCTGCTCTCACGTCTGGGATCAGCCTTCGGTCGCCAGAAGAAGACCCCATCAGAGACCCAACAGGATCCAGAGACAGAAGCCTCCACTCCACCCGATCCGCCTCAACAGGACTCATCGCAACTCCAAGATGAACAGGGGGATGCCCTCGCCTTACCGGCAGATCAGGCCACATCGCCGGACTCTGAGTCCTCTGAGGTTGAGCCGGAGATCCAACAGGAGCTGGACTATGGCAATGAGGATCAGGATGAAGCAATGGAGAGTACATCCAGGGTTGAGTCTGAAGATCTCACTCCGGATCCCACCTCAGATCTTCTAGATCCACAAACTGAGGATGGGGATCAGATCTCTTTAGAGGGGGGGAGCGTAGAGGATCCGGAGTCTCTAAGTCCCGAGGATGTGGCGTTCTGGCTGGAGTCCGCAGGAGCGGCTGAGGCTGCTGATCTAATGGAGGCGATGGAGCAGATCGAGTCGGAGGAGGAGCCTGTCCCTGTCGATCCCCTCTCTGGGGTGACCCTGGTGGAGACGATGTTGGACGATCTGTTATCAGCCCTGCAGATGGATGAGGAGGATGATCTACCCGCCACACCCCCCCCAGCTCACTCCCC
>CAYSEO010000532.1:0-2224 GCA_964429885.1 uncultured bacterium | reverse complement strand
GGGGATAGCCCCACCAAAGACTGACCTGAGCTCTCCACTGTCGTTCCCCTCATTAGTGTCCTATTCATCCCATTGTTTGGTGACAGGCTCCTACGACAGATTGCGAAAAAGCTAAAAATAAACTTAACGTTTTCTTGCGAAGGTTTTCCCTGTGTTAAGAGTCTGAGTCCATGAAAAGGAGAGGATCGCCAGGAGCGGCCTTCCTGAGGCGAGATAGGTCAGGAGTGTTACAAAGGGCCTTCCTGGGTTCCAGATCGGAACTTAGAGGGATTTGAGGAACTTCTCCAGTCGTGCTAAGCCCTTCTCGATCGTATTCAGATCACTAGCATAGGAAAAGCGGACGTATTGATCCGATCCGAAGGCCATACCAGGGATCGCTGCGACCCAATGTTCATCTAGGAGCCGTTTACAGAACTCCATAGAGCTGAGGCCGGTATGAGCGATCTGGAAGTAGACGTAAAAGGCCCCCATAGGTTTGGCGCACTCGATCCCCGGTAGATCCATCAAACCCGAGACGATCACCTGACGGCGTTGGGCGAAATGTTGACGCATCTCCTCAATACACCCAGGAGAATCCGGATGGGTGAGGGCGGTCAGAGCCCCGTACTGAGCAAAGGTACAGACATTGGAGGTGCTATGGCTCTGCAAGGTGGCGGCTCCCTGGATCACCTCCAAGGGTCCCGCCAGATAGCCCAGTCGCCAGCCGGTCATGGCGTAGGCCTTAGCGAAGCCGCTACTGATCACGACTCGATCCTGCAGGCTCGGATCCAGAGATCCCACACTAAAGTGGGTGGCGCCGTCGTAAACTAACTTCTCATAGATCTCATCGGAGACCACATAGAAGGAGTGCTGTCGGATCACCTCAGCCAGCGCCAACAATTCCTCTTTGGTGTAGACCGATCCCGTGGGATTAGCGGGGGAGTTGAGCACCAGTAACCGAGTGCGAGGGGTGATGGCAGCCTGCAATTGAGTAGGGGTGATCTTGAAGGCGTTGCTCAGATCCGTGGGCACGATCACGGGCGTCGCTCCGGCGATCTTGGCGAGCTCCGGATAGCTGACCCAGTAAGGACCAGGGATGATCACCTCGTCTCCTGGCTGTAGCAATACCAGAGCCAGATTGAACAGGGTTTGTTTACCTCCGTTACTGACCATCACCTGATCGGGGCTGAAGGCGTAGCCATTCTCACGGTTGAGCTTCGCTGCGATCGCCTCCCGTAGAGGTGGGATCCCGGCTGCCGGTCCATATTTGGTCTTGCCCTCCTCCAGGGCCTGGATCGCGGCGGCCTTAATATGGGCAGGGGTATCGAAATCCGGCTCCCCAGCACTGAAGCTACAGACATCCAGTCCCTCCGCCTGCATGGCCTTGGCTTGGCCAGCGATGGAGAGGGTCACAGACGGGGTGATATGAGCAACGCGATCGGCAAGCACTGATGTCAACTCCTTTCCCTAGATCGATGGATCGTTGGATCTCCAGATCCCCTCATCCCTAGCCTGCTCAGTTTTCTGATCCAGATCCGTTCAGACAGGACACAAGAACCCTCAGGAGCGAGATCTCGGCTCTAGGTCTCCTCCGGGCTCTGTTCTGGGCGACTCAAGAGACAGGATCCATCCACCAGCAGCAGCTCATGGCCATCCCGCTCAGCCTGTAGATCCCAGAAGTCGCCGTTGTTGACTCCGGGCAAAAACCCCTGTAACTGGACAGTCAGCGGCGGAAACTGCTTATTTCCCTGAGGTTTACGTCGCACCGTCACCGTCAGGATCCCATCAGCGGCCTCCACATCCCCTCTCAGGTTAAAGCCCTCCTCCACATCCTCCGGGGCCGGAGAGAACAGATCTAACTCCTCCTCCGGCATTTCCTCGGGTTGTTGGGATTCCGGCAGAGACAGGATCTTGATCACTCCTAGACCTAAGACGCCGCCGGGGCGGGGCTGGGGCTGGACATAGAACCAGTAGGACTGCTCGTTCTCCAGGCAATGACTGAACCGTTTCATCAGCTGAAATCGACCGGGGGTAGCGGGATACTCCGTCTCATCCGCCGCGATCAGGTGACCCTGGGCATAACTGCCGGGGACGGGCTGCAGCCGACCTTTGATCAGGCCCAAGGCTCGGTAGCGTAGCTCAGGGTGGGGAGGGGGAATCGGGTTCATCGGATCTAGATCTGGGGGGGTTACGGCTCAATCAAGGGAATAGAGTCTCTGATTCTAACGGATCTGCTGCAGGGCTG
>CAYSEO010000531.1:0-2239 GCA_964429885.1 uncultured bacterium | reverse complement strand
CTTTGTTATGCAGTATATGGTCTGTATAAACGTTTTTGTGGATCTACTTATTCCCTAGTTTTCAGATCTACATCCAGTAGGGATCCGACAATTTGGTCGGCGATCACAAACCGAGGATCCTGCCGAGGATAGCCCTCCGGTACCGCGATACAGGTCATCCGAGCTGCCTTGGCGGCTAATACCCCATTCAGGGAGTCCTCCAGCACCAGACACTGAACTGGCTCCACACCGATCCGATCGGCAGTGGTCAGAAATACCCCTGGATGGGGCTTACCGTAGTGCTCCTCTGTGGCCGAATAGATCTGTTGAAAGACGGTGGCGATCCCTAAGGTCTTCAACACAGCCTCGATGATGCTGTAGGCAGAGGAAGAAGCTAAACCGATCGGCACCCCCAGATTTTGAGCTTGAGACAGAACCTGTTCCACCCCTGCCATGGGTTGACCCTGATGAATGATCAGCTCGATCACCCGCTCCACGATCCGATCCGCCACCTGCTGCGGAGAGACCCCAGACCAGGGCTGACGCTGATACCAATAGTCCACCACCTGATCGATCCGCAGACCTGTGGTGCGCTGACACAGCTCACGGGTCAAGGTCAGGTCCACTGTCTGAAAGATCTCCATCTCCGCCTGTTGCCAGAGAGGCTCAGAATCGATCAGCAGACCGTCCATGTCGAAGATGATGGCTTGTGGCCCCATGGGAATCCCCTCTAACGACCCAGTGATCCGATCCATGTTTGATCATAAAGGGGATCATAGGCGATCACAGGATCGATCGCTGTCCCTCCGGGCTTACCCCGATGATGGTCAGCTGACAATCCAGCACCTTGTAGCCGTACTTCTCCGCCACCTTCTGGACGATCCCCAGGATCTTGTTGTCCTTGAACTCGATCACCTCATTGGTTTTGACGCAGACCAAGTGATGGTGATGACGGGGACCGGGCTGATTGATCTCATAGTGCTTGTGGCCCTCCTTGAGCTCCAGCTCCCGCAGGATGCCCATGTTGGCCATCAGCTTCACGGTACGGTAGATGGTGGACAGGCTGATGTTGTGGCCAGTCTCTTGCAGATGAGCATGGAGCTCCTCGGCGCTGAGATGTTCCCCCTCCGGTAGATTCTGGAAGGTCTGTAGGATGATCTCCCGCTGGGGTGTCGATCGCCAGCCTCGGTTGTGCAGCTCCGCTCGGAAAGCGTCTTCTGTATACAGCATAGGTTTATCCATATCATTAGCAACAAAGACTCTAATTGATAATAACCTGTTCCCCTGCTCCCGATCATCTTTTTGGCCCGATCGGCAGGGATAGAGATTGCTACACATGATTACGCCTGGTTGAGAGAGGGGAAGCATCGGGACCTAACTGACGTAGGATGCTAAGACTATTGGAGAATCAGTTGTTTATGCTACGTCGTCAGATCCTGCTGGGGGTCACCGGAGGTGTCATCGGTTGGCAGCCGCTCCAGCGTCGATCTCAGTCTGCGCTGGTCCCGATCCATCTGTTCAGTTGGGTCTCGGATCTGGAGCAGATCAGCCTGAATGCGCCGTTTACATTGGCGGGGGAGACCTTCCCAGTGGGACAGTGGCAGTTACGGGTTCACCAAAGACAACTCTTTCTGCGGGGACCGGGACAACCCCGTCGTTATCTCCAACCCATTCTGCTGGAGCATGCTGCTGGGATTCAAACCCCGGATCGAGAGATCAGACGCTATCGAGGCGTGATCCAGATCCGAGCTACTGAGGAGACACAACTGCAGCTGATCAATTGGCTGGAGCTAGAGGAGTATCTCCTGGGGGTAGTGCCAGGGGAGATGCCTGTGGATTGGCCCCTTGCTGCCCTGGAGGCGCAGGCGATCATCGCTCGCACCAATGCGGTTCCCTACCTCACCTCACCCCAATGGGGGTCGACTCCTCCCGAGCGGATGTTGCGGGACAGCACGGCGGATCAAAGCTATGGGGGCTTGACCTATGAGACCTCCCGTTCCACCCAGGCGGTTCGATCCACGGCCTCCCAGATCTTGACCTACCAGGGGAGACCGATCCAGGCTCTGTATCACTCCACCTGTGGGGGACATACCAGTGCTAACCAGGATATCTTTGCACCGCCAGCTTTGCCTTATCTACAGGGAGTGGCCTGTCATTGGTGTAAGCCTTCGCCGTTCTATGGTCCCCACACCTCCTATCTATCGAAGTCCGATCTGGTGAAGCTGTTTGGCAACTACGATCTGGAGGTCACTCGTCAGGA
>CAYSEO010000530.1:0-2242 GCA_964429885.1 uncultured bacterium | reverse complement strand
GCGTTGGTTCAGTGTGTGTTGTCTTTTGCGCAGGTTTGAGGCGTGGTTCGGGTGGTTTTCGAGGTGTGGGGGTTCAATCAACGGGCCCGTGCCCTGTACGAGAAGTTGGGATTTACCCTGCAATCGCAGCGATTAGGGCTGCAGCTGCCGTCAACCTCCTCTGATCCCATTCATTCCTCTGACCCCGTAAGCTAGAGAGAAGAGGCTTGGAGACATCGATCATGCTGCTATCCACCACAGAGACCCTGCAGGGCCATGAGATCCGGGAGTACCTGGGCCTAGTGACTGCGGAGGTGGTCTTTGGGAGCAATGCCCTACGGGATTTCTTTGCGGGGCTGCGGGATTTTGTGGGAGGGCGAACGGGCGCCTACGAGCAACTCTTTGAGAAGGGCCATGAGGAAGCCCTCAAGGAGATCGAGAAACGGGCCAAACGCATGGGAGCGGATGGAGTGGTGGGGATCCGGACCAATACCGACACCATCAATGTGGATGAGGATGGCGTGCTGGTGATGGTGACGCTGGTGGGCACAGCGGTTAAGTTCTGATCGAGGTTAGGTCTGATCCGTCGATCCCTGCCAGGCGGCGATCCCTAAGCTAATCCAGCCGATCAAAAAGGCCACGCCCCCCAGCGGAGTGATCGCCCCTAGGATCGGGATCTGGGTCAGACTTAGAGCATAGAGGCTACCACAGAAGATCACGATCCCTAGAATGAACCCATAGCCTGTGATCAGTAACGTCGTCGATCGGTTGAAGGTAGGCATCCCTAGGAGTAAAGCGACTAAGCCCAGGGCCAGAGCATGGCTCATCTGGTAGCGGGCCGCCAATTCAAAGATCCGCAGCGATGCCTCCGGTAGCCGATCCCGTAGGGCATGGGAGCCAAACGCCCCTGCTGCTACCGATAGTCCTCCAAACACGGCACTGAGCAGTAAGAAGATCCGAACCATCATCCCTCCTGAGCTGCACTGACAAGTGTGGTGATTCTCTCTGGAAAGATCATAACGATCGGTAGGGCCTGTGGTTATCCACCCTCCTCCCCTGGGCCACAGCCAGAGCCGGGGATCCAACCGCTACAGTAGGATCTGTGGAATAGAGGGAAGACATGGGCTGGAGCAAGCCATGGCTCGGGATCGGTCTCATGGGTGTGATCTGCCATCCCGCGATCGGATACGGTCAGCCCGCTCTGCAGTTCGGGATCGAGGATCAGGCCCCCCCATCGATGGATACTGAGCTCCCTAACGCTGCTGATCTCTCGCCCGTTGAAGAGTCCCCATTGGCCATCGAGTTAGGCTTGGATGAAGAGGTGGTGGACTCCAGTCCTGTGCTGCAACGCTGGCTCAACGATCCGCCCGATCTTCTGGATGAGATCCGTAATACCCCGGCTGTGCCCACCCGTCTGCAGGCTGGGATCGATGTCTCTGGGTGGAGTGTCGGCATCAGCGATCTCTATCTCGTGGAGCGCATCTCCCTCAGTAGTCACTATCAACAATCTTTTGATCGGCCCCAGGATGCCACCTTTGGGTCAAATCTTCGCTACTTTGTGGCTCCGGTGGGCTCCCGCCTCAATCTGGCTCCACAATTCGGGTTTGGACGGATCGATCAGTTGGATCGGTTTGTGAGTGGTCCCCAATACGGCGCCTATTTTGTGCTGGCCTTGGATCCGGGCGCTGCAGATCTGACCTTGAGCTACAACTGGCTGGATCCGAGTCGTTCCACCCAAGAGGGAGAAGCTACCATTGGGGATATCACCGCCGCTTACGCCCTGAGTGACTCCACCCGGCTGGCGGCCCGTTATCGTTGGAAACATTCCACCATCACCAAAGATCAAGATCTCGCTTTGATCCTAGAATGGGTCCCCTAAACTATCCCAGGGGGAGAAGGGTTGGGGATGAGGTTAGGTTAAGGTATGGTTTCTATAGGTGGCTCCGACCTGACGGCAGACAGAAGTGATGATCTCGGAGCCTAGGTGAGCAGAGCCCAATACGGATGAGACAGATCATGCAGCGGTGGTGGGTTTGGCTGGTACAGCTGCCTTGGCGGCGTTACGGGCAGCAGTTTCTTAAGGGGATCCAGAGTCTGTTTGCCCAAGGGGCGGTGCTGGGGGAGAAGAGCACAGATCCCACCCTGGGTCGCGGGCTGCTATTGATCAGTTCGGGTCTGCTGTTGCTGGTCTTGCTGATCTGGCAGTGGCGGCTGGGGCTGGCGGTGTTGGCGCTCTACGAGATCTCCATCCTCGTTGTGGCCC
>CAYSEO010000529.1:0-2247 GCA_964429885.1 uncultured bacterium | reverse complement strand
CCTCGACCGATATCAAGTCCTATACCCACACCGATCCCAAGCCCTGTACCCACCGGTTCGGTATCAAGCTTCAATTCGCCGCTATCGATTTCCCTCGAAGACAGCTCTGATGATGGGGTGGACAGATCCTCACTTAGCTCCGCTCAGATCCAGCCTGGGGAAACCAGTAACCTGACGATCAACTTCGACAGTGATTTAGTGTTTGAAGATCCCTTTGCCTTCGATGTAGTCACGATCTCGGATGGAAATGACACCTGTGTTTTTTCAGTAACGGGCACCGTCCCAGGGTAGAACCCTAGATCCAGCTGAATTATGGGGATCTGTCTGATCAGGGCAACTCCACTGAGGTGGGTTTAGAGGCATGGGTCAACCCCCAGCCCAGCTTCTCCCGCAACACTCGAAAGAACTCCGGTCGCTTCAACCGCACCAGATCCGTATGGTACTGAGCCCTGCGGATCCGCAGCCGATCCCCTCGATCGATATAACACCCAGCATTGCCATCCACCACCACCACCAAGGGTTCCGGATTCACCGGGGCGATCAGCACCTCCTCCGTATCCTCAAACACCAACGCCCGAGAGGCCAGAGAATGAGGACAGATGGGGATCAGCTGCAACGCTGGCACCCCTGGAGTCACCACCGGTCCCCCAGCCGAGAGAGCATAGGCCGTCGATCCCGTGGGCGTCGCCAGGATCACCCCGTCCGCCGCCACATCCAAAGAGGAATGCTGACCAATGGTGATCTCGAAATGACACATACTGGTCAGGGGCTCCCGGTGTACCACCAGCTCATTTAGGGCCAACACCTCCCACCAGATCACCCCCTCCCGCTCCACCTCAATCCGGATCATGCTGCGGGGATCGAGGCTATAGTGACCCGCCATCATCTCGGCCATCACCTCCTCCACCATGGAGACATAGGTCTCCGTCAGAAACCCCAAATGGCCCGTATTCACCGCCAGGATCGGGATGTCGTGGGGGGCCAACTGCCGAGCCGCCGCCAATACTGTGCCATCTCCCCCCAGGACCACCGCAAACCGCATCTCCCCATCGAACCCCGCCGGAGCCAGCCGATCCACAGGCGTATGACAGACGGGACTATTGGGTTTGGCAAACCCCAACAATCCCCCCCAGGCCGGGGCCACCACCACCTGCCAATCCTGACCTTGGAAGCCGGATACCAACAGATCTCGGGCTCGTTGAGCGGCGGGTTTGGCATCATTGAACAGGATCCCAGCTTTGGGTTGAGTCATGGTGGAACAGGGACAAAGAGGGGAAGCATAGAAACTCTAAAACTCTAGCAGAATCGGTAGGCCCAAGGGATAATACAGGGGTGACTGACCCTGAGATCTCCTGCGGCCCTCGTTAGATAGGTCAACCGGACTGACGTCAGTGGCTGGTTTGTGAGTACTTCAGCTAGGTCGCAAGTGCCCTGAGTCCGATACCCTAGTGGAAAGCAAGGCAACCCTCCCCCATGATCCGACCCCAGGATACTCCCGCTGACATTTTGATCGTCGATGACACCCCCGCTAATCTGGATGTCCTCTCCACCATGTTGACCCGTCATGGGTATAAAGTGCGCCCTGCCCTGAGTGGAGCCCTGGCCCTCAAGGCGGCTCAGAGTGTCCCCCCCGACCTGATCTTGTTGGATATCCTGATGCCGGGTATGGATGGTTATATGGTCTGTGAGCAACTTAAGGAGATGGAGTCAACGCGGGACATTCCTGTGATCTTTATCAGCGCTCTGGATGATGTGCGGGATAAGGTCAAGGCCTTTCAATCCGGTGGTGTAGACTATATCACCAAACCCTTTCAGCTGCGGGAGGTGTTGGCCCGGATCGAGAACCATCTCACCCTGGATCGATTGCATAAACAGGTGCAGACCCTCAGTGCCCTCAAAGATCAGATGGTCCGTACCGTCTCCCATGATCTGGTGATGCCCCTGGATATCGTGCGCCATTGTGTGCAGTCCGTGCTTACCTCAGAATCCCTGCAGGGGGATGAGACCTCTCGCTCTCAGTTGGAGAGCGCCTTCACCGCCGTCGATCAGATGCATCGGTTGGTCACCGGGCTATTGGATCTGGCCAAGATCGAGTCGGGGTTGAGCTTGAAGTTGAAGACCCTCACCCTGGCGGAGCTGAGCGCGGATCCGATCCAGACCTACCGCATCGCCGCTGAGCAAAAACAGGTGACCCTCCAGTTCCTGCCTCCTCCCCCTTTCTCCTTCACGTTGGATCCGCAGCGCCTG
>CAYSEO010000528.1:0-2256 GCA_964429885.1 uncultured bacterium | reverse complement strand
TGTCTACACAGGTGTCTAGGGATGCTTAGCACCTTACCAAGTCTCCAGGCCTTCCTGCAGACGGAACCGAGGGAGCGATCCCCAAATTCCGCAACGTGCTGATTTTGGAGGGTTCTGCCTCAGCTTGGTAATTCATCGAACTCCTGCAGCTCCTCAGGTGTCGCTCTAGTCAGGGGCTTCAGCCAGGTTGAGAGCTCCTCCTCTTGCACCTGAAGCAACTGGGCTGCCTGTCCCAGCGAGATCTGTTCACTCCTCAAGGCCTCCCTCACCCGGTCCCGCACTGACAAAGGATAGCGATCTAGAGGTGTGGTCTCAAATTGCATTGGGCTCAGCCCCAACTGCTCAGCGATACATAGGGGGCTAAAAGTCTTCCACTCCTCCACCTCACCAGACCCAATCGCTTTCTCCTCCATCAGCCTCATCAACATCGTGGCGTAGCTCACCTGGAAGGAGGCTGCCAACCGCATCACCTTGTAAGGATCCAACCGACCTCTCCTCTTGAGCTGCTGGTGCAACGTCTTACGGGGCACAAGAAAGTGGCAGGCAAAGGCATCAGCAAATCGCTCTTTTGGATCTGAATCCTGGCTTTTCATACAGATTTTTCCCATTGCGGAGTAGTGATAAAGAACGTGAGCCAACTCATGGGCCAAGGTAAAGATCTGACGACCGGGAGAGGTATCTGTATTGACCAGGATGCACCATCCAAGCTGGGGATGATTGTAGTGAGCTCCGGTGATCAATTCTGATCCCAACTGGCTGTAATTTCCTAGAGATGCTCGATAGACCAACACCCCGATCCGATCCAGAAATCCATAGAGATCGCAGATTCCATCCAGACCCAGATCGTAGTGTCTTCTCACCCCTACCGCCCATGTTGAAGCTCGGCGAATATCTTCCACCATTCCCCGATCCAAGGGTTTTGGCGTTTCATACCTTTCAAAGGAATGTCCTTGCTCCTGCAGAAACTCAGCCCACCGATCCAGAAAATCCAACCACTGGTTAACTTGAGATTTAGCCTCAGGATCAGAGATTTCTCCCAGCAGTGATTCTCTCTCTTTGTCTTTTGGGAATTCGCCTCGACCCTGGAGATAGGAGAGGGGAACCTGATAGATCTTGGCCAGTTTCTTCAGGTTTTGGGGTTGAGGGGAGCGCTTGCCATTCTCCCAAACAGAGAGCGTCTCACGGGGGATCTTGATCAGTTCGGATACCTGGAGTTGAGTGTATCCCAACCGTTCTCGACATCCTTTCAGCCGGAGATGATCCGTCATGGTTCCCTCTGCTTCCCTGAGCTCTTTTTCCCGTTTCCGCTGGACTCGCCGCTGGGCTGGGGTCACCTTCATCCGCATCTGCAGCAGATCCTGACTCACCCCGTAATGATCTATGGCGGCCTGCTCAGACATCTCAGTCTCAGCAATGTGGAGGGCTGCCTCTTCTGAGATCAGCAATGCTGGCCCTAGCCACTTCGCCTCCTCCTCGAAGGGTTCGCCAAACTCCAGCACCTGCACAGATCCCTCGAAAGCACCGTGGGGATGCTCCAGAATGACGTGGCTCAACTCATGGGCGATGGTGGAGGCCTGCCGCCGGATCGAATGGGTCTCGTTGTAGACGATCATCTTCTGGTCGTAGTGAGGACCACCCACCACTACACCGGAGAACTCTCTCCAAGCTTGCCCATGCAAGATCCGCATCTGCTCCTCGATCTCAGGGATCTCGCTCAGCTTCCGTAAAGGGACACCCAGGTATCTGGCATAGGCCCAGGGGCACAGCGGATCGATGGGATCTAAGTTGAGCTCCCGCCGACACTGCAGAGCAATGGCGTTGGCATCGGCTTTGAATCCACGTCTCAGTGCCATGGTTAAGGGCCTCTACTTCAACTTGCGCAACTCCTCATAAGCAGCCCGGATCACCACATCCAGAGCATTGGCTGCCTCCGGGGAGAGCTGCTTGTCTGCTCTGAGTTGAGCCGTGATCTGGGTCAAAGGTTCCACCTCGACTTGAGCCGGTTTATCCTCCGGATCCTCATATTCCAGAAAGGCACTCATCTCCATTCCCAACCAGGTGAGGAGAGAGGCCACGCTATCGATATCGGGTTTGAGGCCCTTACCCATGCGAGAGATGGTGGAGGACCCGACCCCGGACTCTTTGGACACCTGCATCCAGGGAATGCGGCGACCCCGACGCTGGGAATCCAACGCGGAATAGAAGGCATCGATATTGAAACGGACTTTGGCCATGTCAGTGACTAGGATATTTTCG
>CAYSEO010000527.1:0-2258 GCA_964429885.1 uncultured bacterium | reverse complement strand
GCCTCTGCCTCCAGACCGATCTGAGGTGATGCCTTGGGAATTGCCCAGTCGAGACAACCTCTCGTCCGCAGCTTGATCAGCGTCAGGAGCAGGATTCAGGACCGGAACGGAGAGATCACTTAATCATATCCCTGCAGAGCAGTTCCTGGTTCATTCAAGTTCTGGGGCTCGGTACTTCTCCACGAGACACACCCACCCGAGACTTTGAGTCCACATACATCTCAGGCTCGATGGCGTAGTTATTGAGTCGGCGACCATCTTCGACGACCACGGTACGGTACTTAAGCATAGGGATCTCCCACTCAGTTGGCCTATTTTACAGCGTCAAGTTGTATTAAGTTTTGCAACAGCCCTAGGCGAGATCTCTTCCACGGATCTTGCCTGGGCTAAAGTTGGATCTCACACCTCACGAGTAAGCTCTCGCCATGGGATCCGGATGGGTCGAGTTAGTCAACTCCCTCTGAGCTTCGATCCAAACGGCCTTGAACTCTTGAATCCTAGGATGTTTCTGCCCACGGGGCTCCATCGCGGCTGACACTTAAGGTTCTCTTGGCAGACTTACGCCTCTCGCTCTTACCGTTGAGGGGCACTGTTGATTTGATCACTTAGGGTTGAGAAATGAGCAATGCTCCGAAGGACATCAACTGCTTGGCTGATCAACATCTAGTTTTGTCTGCTTAGATCTCCGTATGTTTTCCAGATTTTTATCATACAGGAAAGATCCAACTAAAGCGGCGACGGTCCCGCCTGATAGTACTCCGCTAGCCCATGGATTGCCAAATACGCCCAGAAATACTGCACCTACTATACCCACTACTCCTATCCTAAACGCATTTTTCTGGCCACTTTTCCTTTCTTCCCTATATCTATCTCGATCCGAGATTTGTGCATCGACCATTTTCTCTCTCATTTTATGCTCGAAGTTTTGCTCCTTCTCTGCCATTGAGATGATCCGATCTGCTGATCCGGGTAGGATCCTTTCGTACCTTTCTATAATATTGGGGGGAGGAATCGGCCCAACAAATTGCGCTGAAAGTACATTAGCAATCTGTTGTATCTGCTCCGACGATGTTTCTTTGTCATGAATAGCTTCCATACTTAGGTCAAGAGAGCCCTCAGAGGACTCATCATCAATGGGAGACTGGCTTTGGTGTTCTGACTCACTCATTTTCCTTATCCTCAGCCTCATTCACCAGGTCGTAGGATGTCTGCATCCAAGCCCCTACCTTTTCCCATATGGATGCGATAGATTCCCGGTTACGATCAGAGGAAAAATCCTCTGGGATGAAAAACTCCATCGGCTGATCTGGGGGGAAAAAGCTAAGATTAGTCCCTGCCCCCGAGAGATAGGCACTGAGTTTACTTCTAGTCGTGACATCTTCCTGCTTGGTCTTAAGTAGAGCAATTGGCTTGATCTGGGGAGGTGTCCTAGCGGCCACAAATCTAGAATAGTATTCCTTCATGTCCTGTAGTGAGATCTTGCTGTTGGACCGTTGGAAACTACTAAGACCTGAGCGAGCGTTCACCCACGGATCTTCTGAATGAGTCAGCTCTTCCAGCTTCTTGGCTCCCATTGATCCATAAGTCCTCTTCACAAGGCGGACGATTTCCCTCTCTCGATGGGTCAATTCCGGAGTTGGATTGGAGTCTGTCCAGTATATTGATTGAGATCCGTAGTCTTTGTATCTGTAATAAACTGAACGAACTACAGGGCCATGAACCCAAGCCTCTATGCCTTCCGAGAAAAGGGTTCCTTCCGTGAAGACAAGACCCCATGCCTGGGTATAGTAGAGCAGCTTCTGTAGCTTGAGGGGAGTGATACCAGGGATCGGGTCCTCTCTCAGCAAAACAGAGACTACGTCAAGCGCAGATCTCACTTTTTAATCACCTCCTTATCTCTTGGCGAACAGCACTGATCTATCATTCACCAAATTCAGTGTAACATGGGGGAGCACCAAGCTCTCACAGTAAGAACTTGGAGTCTTGACACACTATCTAGCGAAGAGAAAGAGTTCTCCCTCTCCCCTACACTACATGTGGGTGGAGAACAAGGCTTCGTGCGGGTCCAGCAAATCAGGAAACCAGCTTGCCGGAGAGGCTCCTGTGATCCAGTTTGTCCCCTGTGAGCCGCTGATCTGTATGCCCTGTGGGTTGGCGCAGCAGAAAACGATGTCGACTCCCTACCTTTGCCCGATGGCTACTCCTCCTCCGCTAACCACTCCTGAATCATCCGATAAGCCGTCCTCCCACAGGAAACG
>CAYSEO010000526.1:0-2271 GCA_964429885.1 uncultured bacterium | reverse complement strand
GAGGTCTCGAATGTGACTGGAAATCCACCTCGCAGTCCGTTTGAGTTCACGATCACTCTCAATCGCCGCATCAATCCGGCCACGGGTGAACCCTTTGAGGGAACGGTGTTTGTGGATGTATCGACTCGCGATGATCTGGCTCAAGGGGAGCAATCAGCCACAGCTCCCGAAGATTATGATCCGATTCCGCCTCTAGGCATGGACCCGAATGATGACCTGCCCTTTGTGAGGTTTATCCCAGACGGCAATCAGATCCAAGAGCGGACGGTGATCGTCAACGTGGTGCCCGATAGCTTGATCAATCCTGACAACCCCCTTGAGGGAAATGAGCGCTTTCTAGTGGATCTGGCCAATCCCTGCAATGCGGATATTAACACTCCGACTGCTGTCGGTACGATCCAAGAGGGAGGTGGAGATACTGATAACTTTGGGGTCTTCTACAGCAGTCCTCAACCCTTTTTGGAGTTGGATGAGCTTTCCACCCTGAGACCTACCATCTCAGGGGGAACGCCGCCGTTCACCTTCGAGCTCAACGTCACTCCAACTTTGACCAGTATCTTTGGTGGCACTCTGCTATTTGATACTGGTATCGGTGTTTTGGAAGGAACGCCTAACCTCGATCCCGATCTAGGCACGGGCATTCCCCCCAACGCTGACGCTTTCGTAGATGTGGTCGTTAATGTAACCGATGCGGCAGGTTTGCCTGGACAGGGCCAATTTACGCTCCTGATCCGATCCAACAACCCGGAGATCTCTCTCGATGGTTTCACTGCATCATTCGTTCAGTTTGAGCCGGGTGAGTCCGCTGCGCCGACGCTCATTGAAGGAGCCGGAGATTCGCCATTCACATTCAGTGCAGCCCTGGATCTAGACATCGACGGTGTGTTTGGTGAGGTCGGTGAGGCCCTTGGAGATATCGGTCTGTCCATTTCTCCTGGCACAGGTGTGATCTCGGGGGCTCCGACTCGAGCCGGTTCATTCTTAGCTCAGATCACGGTCACTGACTTTGACGGTGATTTCGATCAGGGCGAGATTGTCATCGAGGTTGACGGTCCTGAAGATCTGGGATCTTTGGCTCCTGAGCCCACCGAGGTAACCTTCGCCGCTGGCACTGGCCCCAATAGCACTCAGGTCATTACTCTGACTCCTTCAGTGGCCCCGGAAGGTGGATCTCTGGTTGTGGATGTGGCGGACCTGGTCACTGGGGCAACGGTTATCTTCCCCTCGGGAGACCCGCCCCAGTTGACTTTCCCCATGGACAGTACGGCATCTCAAGTGATCGAGATCCGGCGAGATTTTCCTGTGGAGCAATCGGGTAGCGGGTCCATTCGCGTGTCGAAGAACGCAGGTGCCTCGACAGCGATCAACTTCCCTGACGGCACTATCAATCTCTCCATTCCCGTAACCGTGGAGGCAGAGGAACCAGAACCTCCAGAGCCTGGAGTGTTGCAAGCGGCCCCGTCTCCTCTCGTGTTTGCGGCTGGTACAGGTCAGGGAGCTTTCGAGGTCCTCACCCTCACTCCCTCTGTAGCACCTGAGGGAGCACCTCTCACGGTCAACATTGCCGCTCAAGGGAACATTACGTTACAAACCGCTAGCCCAGTGATCTTCCCTGCTGGTAGCACAGCCCCCAGATCCATCACGGTGGTGCGAGATATTCCTGCTACTCAAACGGGCTCAGGTCTGATCACGATCGATCAAACGGGAGTTGCCCCAGACAACTATCCTGCAGGTAGTGTTAGCTTGGCGGTTCCCGTGACCGTGGAGGCAGAAGAGATCCCGCCCTTATCTGTTGATCCCATCGCCCCGACGAACTTCGAGGTGGGGACCTTCGGACAGACACCTCCACTCAACATCACAGGAGGGGTACCCCCATTCACCATCACTCTCTTGTCTCCCAGTGAAACCGATCTGATGACCAACTTCGGGCTCTCCTTTGATCGCAATACAGGGATCATCTCTGGGGTTCCAACAGCAGCCACCACGGGTCTGAACGTATCCATTGGCGTGACGGACTCGGGCAATCCGCAATCCTCGGCCACCGCTAACTTTACGCTGGTGATCGAGAACCCTCCACCCCCCCCAGGCTCTTAAGGAACTGAGCAGTGAAAAGTTCTGCCTAGAGTCTCTGAGAGCCCCAGGTCAACAGTCTATCCTCATCGGCCTCAGGGATCTGGCCCCTAACCGGTTTCTTCTGGGGCCTGCTCTACCCTGTTGCCCATCTCAATGTAAACTAGGCTCCCCTGATGGGGAGTTTTTTCTTGGCCTAAA
>CAYSEO010000525.1:0-2289 GCA_964429885.1 uncultured bacterium | reverse complement strand
GCCGGAACCCCTTGATCTCCACTATCAGATTCAACGGATCCGGAAGACCATCATTCACCTGCACAATAAAGTCCGGCAGATACTTCCTGGGAGTGGATCCGTAGAGATAAGGCACCTCCAACCCCAGACCCTGATTCTTAACGTAGGCCCTGACCATGGGATGCGACTCCACCACCCGACAAAACTCAGCCTCCCAATCGCTATCGCACACCACCCAGTTGATATGACTTCTTCGAGGATCGGTCTTCCATCGAGTTGCCTTAGAGGTGTTGAAACTCACATGGGACGTAGATCCTGTAGGGTTAAACGGATCCAGCACAGCCTTAATCCGCCGATCCGCCTCCTCAGTCGCCTCCGAGATCGCCACCTTGATCCGCTCACAGGCCATATTGGCGATCTCCTGGTAGATCACCTGAGCAGGATAGGTGCCTCCACTACATCGCAAATAGCCACCATCCATCCACTGCCGCACGATCCGCTTCAACTGTCCAAACAGATGCAGCTTCGGATCATCCCCTGGATCTCGGTATTGAGTGTAGAGAAGATGCTTCGTGAGATGAAACAGGATCGTTGATGGCCGCATATCCCCCAGGTGCTTCACCGTCAACTCCACCCCCTCCCCAATAATGCCCTGGTTGTGAGTCACGGATGGTCCCACCAGCTCAGGCGTCAGCTCCAGCACCGAGTCAGGAGTAAACTTCGCTGTCAGCCGTTCCTCCGGCAACTCCACCCGATACCCCTCCACCCGAGGAAACGTGATCTCCAGATGATCCCGCTCCGGCTTCACCGCATGCACCCGCACCGTCTCCCTGGGCACCTTGGGCTTCACCACTACCGGCTGAGCCGTAAAGTCAAACGGGATCCCCAACACATCCGCATACTCGACATCAAACAACCCCTCCTCATTCAGATCGTAGGAGTACCGTCGCAACGCCCGACCCACCACCTGCTCACACAGCAACTGGGTCCCAAACGCCCGCACCCCCAACACATGGGTCACTGTATTCGTATCCCATCCCTCCGTCAGCATCGACACTGACACCACACACCGGATCGACTCCCCCAGACGCCCCACCTTGCCAACCGTATTCATCACCTCCCTCAGCAGATCCGCTTCGTCGATCTTGTCTCCCGCCGTCGCATCCCCACTGCGCTGCACCAGCTCCCTCCGGAACCGCTCGATCTCATCCGCAGCCATAGCCCTGAAGTCTTTATCCAACGCCTCCCCAGACTCCAGCTGCTCACTATCGATCAGGAGCGTCCGAGGCCGAGCCAGCCGATTGCCGTGCTCATCATAGTTTCGGAACAGGGCCAGCCGTCCCTCGTTGTAGGTCTCAGACTCTCCATCCTCTCCGATCCGATAGAACCCTGAAATGTAGTCATGCACCAACTTCGAGGCAGAAGTGTTATTACAGACCACAATGAATACAGGTGGAACCGAGATCCCCGCCTCCTCCCACAGAGCATAGGTCTTCTCGTAATGGCCATACAAAGCATCCAAAGCTGTTTGCAATTCAGCAGGGATACTCAAAGGATCAAGCACCTGGCCCGACTTACCCCGACCCTTCTTTGGCATCTTCTTCTTGATATGCTTCCAAAGCTCCCGAAATTTGGGCATATCACCCCCAGTAACGTTGTCCGACACAGGCACCCGAGGCAGTTTCACGATCCCACACTCGATCGCGTCCATCAGAGAGAAGTCGCTCACAGTCCAGGGGAAAAGTGTTCCCTCTGCATACCCTGATCCCCGCAAAAAGAAGGGAGTCGCTGACAGATCATAAACCGTCTGGACATCTAACTTCCGCTTGACAATTTCAATCCCAGAGATCCAAAGACGAGCGGCATCATTATTCTTCTTAGCCTCGTCCTTATCGTCACCCTTGAGATCATCGATCTCGTCATTATCCGGTCGCTCCCGATAGCAGTGATGCGCCTCATCATTCAGAACCAGCACATTCTTCAAGCCCATCAGCACAGGGATCACCCGCTGCACCATCTGCCCTTCGGTCTCCAGAGTCTGCAGATCCTCACCCCGTCCCTGTAGGAGAGCCCGTCCCACCTTCGACACCTCCATCCGCTCCCGCAGCTTGAAGGCATGGTAGTTCGTGATCACAATCTTGGCCTTAGCAATCTCCCCCAGCATGTCCGTTGGCACCAGCTCCCGACTGCCATAGTAACTATCCGGATCATTAGGCTGCAGCACCCGCACCCGATCCCGAATCGTGATCCCAGGAGCCACCACCAGAAACCCGCGGGTAAATCGACGGCTTTGAGGATGTCGTACTGCAT
>CAYSEO010000524.1:0-2295 GCA_964429885.1 uncultured bacterium | reverse complement strand
GGGGGGGGGTGGCCGGGTGTGGCGGGCGCGGGGGGCGGGGCGGCCGGCGGCAGTGGGTTGGTAGAGGATCTGGAGATCTGATGGGGGGGAATAGGCGGGGAAACGGGCATGGGTGGTGGCCGCATCTAGCCATTCAAAGGCGCTCCCGGCTTGGGTGAGGGCAGCGGCGATCGGGTTCAGAACCTCCTGAGCACCCACATCGATCCCACCGGTGCGGTGCAGCAGTTTCTCCCCAGACTCCAACTCCAGTTCTTGCCAGGCCCCGTCGGCAGCGATCGCCAGCTTCACATAGCGTGGATCTGGGTAGGCATGACGAAAGATCCGTGATCCCCCATGGGAGGAGCCCCGTTTGTGGAGAAACTCGAACTGATCGAGTAACAACACCTTCTGAGATCGGGCGAGATGATAGGCGGCAGAGCTCCCCGCTACTCCAGCACCGACGATGATCACATCGAATGACTGCATCACGCCCTCTTGGCATCAGTGCCTGTAGCCTAACAGCCGATCCTCAATCTCTGGGGGCAATCCGTAGCAGTTTGGTAAGGTAAGGCCGGATCCATGGGAGGAGTGGGCGACATGACTGAGGTGAGGGTGATCTTTTTTGATGCGGTGGGCACCCTGTTTGGGGTGCGAGACAGTGTGGGTCAGATCTACAGCCATGCGGCGCGGCGTTATGGGGTGATTGTGGATCCCCAGGAGTTAGATCGGTGCTTTTATCAAGCCTTTAAGGCAGCACCTCCAGCCCTGTTTCCGGAGGTGGGCTCTCAGCAGCTGACGGATCTAGAACGGCAGTGGTGGCGACAGATCGTGATCCGGACTTTTGCTCAGGTGAAGGGGTTAGATCAACAATCTTTCTCGGATTTTGAGGCTTTTTTTCGTGAGGTCTTCGATCTCTTTGCCACAGCCCAGACCTGGCAGATCTACGACGAGACCTTTGAGGTTCTGCAGGATCTCCAGGGGCGCGGATTTCAACTGGGGATCATCTCCAACTTCGACTCCCGTCTCTCAGCCGTTTTGCAAGCTTTAGGGTTAGATCCGTTCTTTACCTCGGTAACGATCTCCACCCAAACGGGATCCGCTAAGCCAGAGAGTCAGGTTTTCCAGATCGCCCTAGAGCAAGCTCAGATCTCGGCTGGGCAAGCTTTGCATGTGGGGGATAGTTTCTCGATGGACTATCAGGGGGCCAAACAGGCGGGTCTATGGGCGCTGTGGTTGGATCGTGACCCCCAGACTCAACGGCGATCCCTAGAGGAGGTGCCGGACCAGGAGCGGATCTCTGATCTACGGGGGATCGGGGATTGGATCGCAGCAGCTCGCTCAGAGTATCATGATGCCTCGGAAAACAAGTTAAAACACCTAGGTGAAGCTTACACAGATCGGTGAAACAGGTCTTGATTGACCCTATCCACATTTGCGTTTCAGTATAATAGCTTACTTCTGGATCTCTACGGTCAGATCTTGAGGATCCTGGACTTTTTCCTCGATCCAGTCACGAGTCCCCATTAACTCATGGATCAGTTCTGCCTGGTCTTGGATCTGGGCTTGTTGTTGAGCTTGGATCTGAAGCTGTTCCTCGATCCAGTGGGCCATCTCCCGCATGTACAGCACCACATGGGGAGCATGATCTTTCCGTAACCGATCCTCGCCTTGGGCCTGCAGTCGCGCCCGGATCACCGGATGACTCAGATCCTCTAGGTGCTCAAAGTCCTCGGGCTGATCGAATCCCAATTGAGCCATGTGATTGAAGACAAACCCCAAGCTCAGACCCGTGGAGCCACAGATCGGGCCAGGAGTGCGGGGATCCCAGATCGGTTCGGATTGAGGATCTACCTGAGTGTTCTCAGCGTTCTCGAAGACCGCCCGTGAGATCCGTTGCCAAGTGCCCCGTGAGATCTGTTGTCGCAGTCGTTCCTCATCCAGATCTAGAGCCTGGCGCACCAGGAGGCCACAGTTACAGCGGGTGCTGTCGTTCCAGCGATACTCCAGATCGAAAAACAGTAGATGTTGGGCCTCGATGCGGCGGGCCGTGTGTCTCAGCAGATCGGCGAGGGGCTGTGTGGGTCGCATAGGTCTGGGGAGAGCAAGGGTGCGGTTTCTCTAGTCTAGGGAACTCGGTCCCATTTCACCAGGGTGGCTTTCCAAGCTGAGCCCAAAGATTGAGAATCGTTAAGAGATCCGCTCGGGTTCTTCTCTTCTGGAGCCGAGACTGGAGTCGGTCTCTCTGCCGTATTCATCGATGAGTAAGTAGATCGGCAAAATTGCTTTGACACGCACTATATAGACTGTATAAATGTT
>CAYSEO010000523.1:0-2318 GCA_964429885.1 uncultured bacterium | reverse complement strand
CCGTCACCGGCCCCACAGTCTCCTCAACAGATACCCGCATAGATCAACTCCACTCTGAGCCTGATCACCCCAGGCTCCGCGTCCGTGATAGATCTGATCAAGGAGGGTGATCCATCTGAGAGGCAGCCAGAGACTACCACAGCGATGCAGGCGCAGGGGATCTTGACATGACCCAATCCACCGCTCCCAGCCCCAACGCCCCGGCGGATTTCAAAGTCGGAGTGGACACCACCATCTTCTCCATCGATACTGATCAGAATCGCCTCCTGCTCCTGTTGGTGCGTCGTCGCGAGGATCCCTTCATCGGTCAATGGTCCCTACCAGGCACCCTCGTCAGGCAGGGAGAATCCTTAGAAGAAGCAGCCCGTCGCATTCTCTCCGAAAAGATCCAGGTGGATCAGCTCTATCTGGAACAGCTCTACACTTTTGGTGGACCCTTTCGCGATCCCCGCGAATCCCCAGAGTCCTATGGGGTCCGTTATCTCTCTGTCAGCTACTTTGCCCTGGTGCGGTTTCAGGATGCTCAGCTACTGGCCCGTGGTGTGGAGGGGATCGCCTGGTATCCGGTGGCCCAGATCCCCCCCTTGGCCTTCGATCACGATCAGATCTGTGGTTATGCTCATCAACGACTGTGTAACAAGCTCGAATATAGCCCCATCGCCTTCGATATCTTGCCGGAAACCTTTACTCTAGGAGAGATCTACCAGCTGTACTGTACCGTGCTGGGGGATCAGTTCTCCGACTACTCCAACTTCCGAGCTCGTTTATTGAAATTGGGCATCCTTGAAGATACGGGCCAGAAGACCACTCAAGGAGCCGGTCGTCCCGCCACTCTCTACCGCTTCGATAGCGATGCCTTCCAGACCGTGAAGTACAAGCCTATGGTATTCGTCTAACCCAATCCGATCCCCTCACTGCAATCTCAAGCGGGGAACTTCGCTTTCCCTAACCCTCAGCACCCCATCCCCCATTGAAAACGCCATCCGGATCGAGTACCCAGTAGAGAGATCCTCCAAAAACCATCGGGTGCTATCGACAGGGACGGAGCCTATGGCTTAGCCTTGTCAGAGCAGATGGGGGTAAGGGCTGGTCTGGTTATCTTTGGATTCGAATGGATCTAGGAACCCAATTAAGAGTAGCTCTAGAAACCCAAGATCCGGAGTGGATCGAGTAGGACATGTAAGTGGCAGTGTGACAGGAGTAGGGATGAATACCGTTCAGCGATTTGGTCTCCTTGGCATTCTCTCCGGGCTGGTATCGATGGGTGTGCCCGAGCTGGCCCCACCGGTACTGGCTCAAGCCCCGGCCCCAGCCACTCCCGCCCCCGCCCCGGCTGCTGGAGCCCTCTCGACGGAACAGGTGGCGGAACGGTTGAATCTGGTGCCGGTGTTCACCATTGTCTCCAATGAGGGCACCCCTGTACTCCAGAATGTTACCCGGAGTGATGGTCAGTCGATCCAGCTGGTCAACTTCTGGGTGGGCAAGGAACAGGCTGATTCCGCCATCGCCGAGATCCAACAGAGCAACCCGGATGTGGCGGCTCAGTCCCAGGTGATCCCCATCTCCCTGGGGGAAGCCTACCAGATGTCTGAGTCCCAGGATCCTCAAATGCAGAACATTGCTTTCCAGGTTCTGCCGCGCAACATGGATGTCCAATCCGCCCTTCAGGTCCTGCAAACCAATGGGGAACAGGTGACCGAGTTCCCAGGGGTGCCCTTGTTCTATGGCATCTCCGATCAGGGATTACTCACCATCGAGAAGGATGGGGTGGAGATCGTGCCCTTCTTCTTCGATCAACAGGATCTGAAGACCACCTTGGACCGAGCCGGTCAGGCCAACCCTCAGGTGGTACAGTCCACCACCATCCAGGTCACCAGTCTGGGTCAGGTGGTGGAGACCATGAAGGATCCTCAAGCCCAGGGGGATGTGCAGAAGATCGCCTTTGTGCCCGCCCGAGCCTCCCTAGAGTTTGTACAGTCCATGGCCTCCCAGCTCAATCTGCCCCAAGCCACCCCAGCTCCCTAGTCTTGTCCCTATGGTGATCTCCTGGGTGACCTGGAGAGATCAGGCCCGAGCCACTGCCCAAGCTGCAGGGATCTCACCGGATGAGGTGGATCGACTGCTAGAGTGGCGTTTGGGGTGGAGTCGGCTGGATCAACGCTTGGGCCAATCCTTACCCCTGGAGGCGGATCTGGATGTGATCCGGGCTCTTTGGGGGCGTCGCATTGAGGAGCGGGTGCCTCTACAGTATCTAATCGGTGAGATGATCTGGCGTGATCTGCCCTTGCAGGTGAGTCCGGCAGTGCTGATCCCGCGCC
>CAYSEO010000522.1:0-2324 GCA_964429885.1 uncultured bacterium | reverse complement strand
ACCGCTGCCGGTGACCCATTCTTGATAGTGGCGGGGGTGGATAGGGGTGGAGTGAGGGGACGCAACCATGATTCAACAGGAGACGATGTCTTCGGCCAACACTTCAAACTCGTGCAAGGGCACCAGGATCCCATGGGTGGCATAGCCTCGGTTTTGGATGGTGCGCAGCGGGTAACGCCGGATCCAACGGGGCAGGTTCATCCGCAAAGCCTCGAACCGCAGGATGTAGATGAGCCCGTCCCCAGGGATGTAGTAGAACAACAGATCCGCTTCCGAGGTAATGGCCCAGCCCAGCTTCAGATCCCTGTCCACCGAGATGGTCTCGACGAAGGCGTTGCCTGTGTTCTTGGCCCGCAGATCCGCCTTGTACTCAGCTCGCCACAGTTGTCCGGTCTGCCAGTGGGTGAGGATGCGATCGATCCCTTGCCGCTGCTGTTCACGGGTGGCCCGCTCGATGCGAAAGTTGGCCTCCAACAGAGCATCGATCAGCTGTTCCGCCTTCTGGCCCTTATCGAGCTGAGTTTTGAAGTCATAGATCATCAGGCCACTCCTTTCTGAAGCCAGATCCAGATATCCCCATGGGGCTCAAACTTCTCAACAAAACGCCCCAGATCGGGACCGAGGTAGACCACAGCCGAGGCAAAGGTGGCCGGAGCGGGAGTAACCAGGGAGTTGAGGAAGGTGACCCGCTTCAACAGGAAACAGATCGGATACTCTCGTAGACGGCGGAACCATTGTGTAGAGGTATCTACCTTGATCAGGGCGATGGCCTGCTTAACATTCCCCCTCTCATACTCCGAACAGAGCTTGTTGATCCAGTCAGAGGAACGGCTGTAGGGATGGTTCATCCACAGTGTATCCGCGATCCAGTCCTGAACAAGACCATCATCGGTGCTGGTATAGACCCGGTGAGCAGGGACATTGGGACTCTCATGGGAGTTGCTACAGGGATCTAGATCAAACTGCTCCACCCCAAACACCTTCAGAGCCGTTTGCCAGAGCCAAGCCGGAGTGTAATGCTCATCAGTTTGGGAGCTGGTCATGATCCGGCGGACATGTTCAGTTCTCGATGGAGATGCGGGATCCTGATCAAGATCCTCCTCGGGTGGTGGCTCCATTGTCAGCTCCGGATCAACAGGGATATCTGGATCCAGTGGCACAGTTCCAAAATCCAAACCGTTTGGAATATCAAGATTCCCTGATATTAGGGAGAGGCCCAAATCATTTGGACTTTCGGGCTCCTGATTCACCGGATCCAGTCCTGTGTTGTCAGCCTCCTCGCTGGTCTCATCCTCCGGATCCAGAGTGTGGACCTCGATGATCTGCTGGGCCAGTCGGGGGGTGATCGGCTCTCCCTCCGCAGCCAGACTCTTCGCCTCCTGGCGGGCTGACTCGGGAACCGATGCTGAGGACAACAGATAGAGCGCCTTCGGGGCGAAATCCGATCCATTCGGGATCTCTCCAAACCTCCGAGCCACACTCATAAAGTTCAGAGCCGTCTGATCACTCCACTCAAACTCCGCCTGCAGCCAGACTCCGAACTGACCATGGGGCAATGTCTCCTTCACCCGGATCAAGGCCTGACCGATGGCGACGATATCTTGAGCCGCTCGCCGCATTAGACCCCGAATCTCTTCTGTATATTGCTTAACCTGACCCCGGATCTCCAAGGAGATAACTGGGTAGTCATAGCCTTGGGGGGTGGCTGGAGCTGCTGGATAGCTCCCCGTGGACTGACTCATCTTCTGATCCTCTGAACTGGGTAGTCGTTCTCTCAAACCGTCTCTGGAAAAATTCTGAAGCTCCCCTCTTGACGCCCTGGGGCGGGATTGGGATATCTTGGGGCTGTTGACACCAACGCCAACTTCATGACCAGGATGCTAGCCTCTCGTTGATATGGATGTCAATATCAGGTCTCCTAGGTTGATATCCTGATCAAGGATCGGCTTCATTCAGTTGTGGAAGGATGTGAATTGTGACTGAAACCTTTGGGACGGTCATCCGCCAAGCTCGTCGGGCTCTCGGCCTCAGCCAGAGGCAGATCGCCTATCGCACCGGGGTGGATGTCACCTATCTATCGAAGTTAGAGAACGATCACTCCGAGCGACCGCCTCGGGAAGGGGTGGTACGGGCTCTGGCGGAGGCTCTGGAACTGGATCCAATGGAGCTCATCTATCTGGCGGGACGACTGCCGGAGCAGGATGAGGAGTCCTTGCGCCAGCACTACAAGGGCATGACCGTCTTCTTTCGTCGCATTCGCGAGGATCCGGCCTTTGCCCAACGGGTCTTTCAAGAGGCAGCCCAACCCCAGTCTGAGGATGATG
>CAYSEO010000521.1:0-2330 GCA_964429885.1 uncultured bacterium | reverse complement strand
GAGTAAGGAATCTGGCAGTGTCAAAGCCCGTGAGTGGCTGTCGGATCGGGGGTTTACCTCGGTGATGATCCGGCATTTTCGGTTGGGGTTGGTGGGAGAGGCCATTGGGATCCCGATCCCGGCCAACAAAATGGAAACGCGTTTCTATTACAAGCTACGGATCGCCCCCTGGAGGAAGGGAACCGCCTGGTCCCAGAGAGGGATCCCAGCCACCGTCTTGTTCACCTATCAAGCAGAGGATACCTACCAAACCTGGCTGTGTGAGGGGGAATGGGATGCCATGCAACTGGGCTGGTTGCTGGAGCAATGTGCAATGCCAGGGGTCACAGTGGCCACCTTCACCTGCGGGTGTGGAGTCATTCCCAAGCCGGATCAGCTGGAGAGGTTACCTGGAGAAGTGATCATCTTCTACGACCGGGATCAGCCAGGGGAGAAGGGAGCGGAGAAGCTGGCCCACACCTAGGGATCACGAGCTCGCGTAGCCCAGGAGCCGATCCCTGAAACGCTTGTGGATCCGCCCAAGGGTTGGGATCTATCGGACGCCCTGGCCCATGGGATCACGCTGGGTCAGATCCAAGAGGCGGCCAACCAAGCACTCCCACTCGAAACGGCAACGTTTGCCGATTTGACCGCTGACTCGGATTACCACCAGGCCATGCAACAGGTGGAACAGATCCTGGCCATCGAGGATCCGGGGGAGAGGCTTTGGCAGCTGGCCACCTTCTCCAAGGGGACTCCCTTCACCCACCAACTGCTGCAGAAGATCTTCACCGAGCGGCAGCGCACACAGATCCAGTTCGCCCCGATGGATATTCAGGAGGCCATCAATCAGGAGATCGCCGAGCGCCAGTGGTTGATCGGATCCCACATTAGCCTGGGGATCGTGGTGTTGCTCTATGCCGATGGGGGTGCAGGTAAGTCACTGTTGGCCTACTCTCTCACCAAAGCGGTGGCCCTGGGGATCCCCTGGAATGGTTTCCCTGTGTCCCAAGCCAGGGTGCTGATCATCCAGACCGATGAACCGGAGATCGATACCTGCGAACGATTGCGGATTGCTCGCTTTGAGGAGATCGGACCTGAGAAGGTCTTCATCGAGCGCAACTGGCAATTCAGTCAGATCCAACAGCTGAAGCGGTGGGTGGAGGCTTACCAACCCGGCCTGATCGTGATCGACTCCCTCACCTCCTGCAACCGTTTCTCGGAGCTGGAAGAGAAAGACATGACCTATGCCCTGGGTTTATTGGATCTGGGGCAGCTGGCCAGCCAGTTCAACTGCAGCGTTCTGATCCTGCATCACGAGAACAAGCTGGGCGGGGTACGGGGTAGCACTGCGATCCGTAACTCGGTCTCTGAGGTTTGGCATCTACGCAAGGGAGAGCCCAAGGAGAACCTTCCTCCTTTACAGCGAGTGTTGGAGATCGAAAAGTCCCGCTCAGGCTGCAACAGTGTCAGCGTCATTGAGTTGGATCCGGAGGATTATTCATGGATCCATCACGGGGAGCTGGGAGCAGGAGAGAACGGCACCCAACCCCTGTCCACTCGACTGTTGAACTATTTGAATGAGCACCGGGGCACCTGGTATGAACCAGATGAGCTCACCCATGAGTTTGCCAACACCACTCGGGATCAGATCCGCAAGGCTCTGGAGCGCTGGCGTCGGCAGGGGGTTCTACAGGCTGAGGATCGGGTCAAGCGCACCTCTGCAGGCACCGGCAACCGCTACAAAGTCTATCGCTCGGCACACCTACCTGAGAACTTGTCCAGGGATGGTCAAACCCAGTCCCAGCAAAGCTTAGCAACGCTGGACACGCCTCCAACCCCAGATCCCTGTGTCCAGACTTCAGAACCCGCCCCCAGTCTGGCTTTGAGCAACGCTGGACACTCTCAACGAGAGGTCACCTACAACCCTGATGATCCGTTCTAGGAGGTCCCTCTCATGCCACGCAAGAAGAAACGCTCTCTCGACTGGAGCCCTCACCAGCAGGCCATCTTCCAATGGGTGGAGACCGGATCCGGCCATGCCCTGATCAATGCCGTGGCGGGCAGCGGTAAAACCACCACTCTGGAGGAGATCGTCGATCGCATCCCCAGTGGCAAATCCATTGCCGTCCTCGCCTTCAACCGACATATGGCTACGGAGCTCCAGCAACGGATCCCCAAACACAGAGCCAGAGTCTCCACCCTTCACGGCATGGGTATGTATATGGTGTCTCGTTACCTGGGCCAATCTGTCGAGTGCAATGAGGCCAAGTATCCCCATCTGATCAACCAGGCTATCCAACAGATGCTCCAACTACGGCTCCAGTGGGAAGCCGATCCCGAGCTTCAGG
>CAYSEO010000520.1:0-2332 GCA_964429885.1 uncultured bacterium | reverse complement strand
GGGGAATGCCCGGCTGGATCGACTTGGATGGGGATTTTCGGGTTGATGCCAACGAGACCTATGATCTGGACGGCACCAATGGTTTAGAATTTGACTTCCCCTATACTGCGACGGATTTTGTCGCGGGCACTCCAGTCTTCAACGCTCTACGCAATCTGGCTCTCTACTCCGGAGATCTAGACGGAGCCTTTCCTCCCCTTCAGGAGTCTGCTTCGGGGGGGGCGACTGAGATGCACCCCGATCCAGTGTTGACCCGAGCCGGCAACTTCTCTAACCTACGCCGCATCATTAGCGGTGGCATTGCCAGTGTCACGGATTACGAGAATCTGAGCGTCGCGGATCGGTCGACCCTGCACACAGCGGCTTGTACGTTGAGTCTGCTGGCCAGAATTATTGAGGAGGCAGAATCGGATTCCCGTCTGACCGCGGGGCTCACTCATCCCTACAATGTGGCGATCAACCGGAGTCGGCAGTACAACGCGGATGAGTTTCTTGATTTCTCTAGGGGAGAGGAAAACCCCCAAGTGTCTCTGGCCACCGTTCCTCTCAATCAGAGACAAAACCTGCCCTACTACGGTCCTCTCCACTACATCTTTCCCCCCGCAGCATTCACTGAGGATCGAGGGATCGTTGAGGATGAGATCGATTTCCCAACCACCAACCCTTTGACCGTCAGGACCAGCTACGGACGTCCCAGCTACATTGTTGCGGAAAACAATACGGTTCAATACCTGGTAGTGGATCCAGCGGACTTAAATAACCTAGCTGTTACCACCACCCTGCCTCGACAGGACAGCGTCAGCTGTGCCTCTCAGGGGATCAGCCTGATCCGAACCGGTGCAGCAGCTACTGGCTGTCGTCGGGTGTCCTTCAAGGATAGTGAGCTATTTAATCCCCGCGAGGCCCTGAATACGCGGGTCATGAATATTGATCTGGATCTGCTGAGGACCACTGCTGTTCCAGGAGGGACGGACGCTTGGCTTCCCTATGCCTTGGGTCCGGGTCAGGATAATGGCGGCGTGGTCTATGCCTTCCGAGAGGATACAGTACGGGAGGATGCCATTGCTCGTACCGTTCAGTCTCCGGGTGCTGGGGACGCGTGGACCAACTACGTCAACGAGTGGGAATCGGCCCCTGCTGGAGATACAGACGATGACGACTACGTGATGAACGCAGGTCAGCCTCCCAACGATATGGAGCAGGACATCTCCAATCCCCAAATGACGTCAGGAGACACTGCACATACCCGTGAGATCATCAGACGCTCAGCTCAGTATGGCGATCCGCCTCTGTTTGATCCATTTATAGGTGGGCTATCAACCCGAGGGATCAGTCCTAAGATAGTGGATTATTACCCCGATCCGGAGCGGCGTCCCAACGGATTCCGTCTCATTCAAGGGCGACGGATCGATCGATCTGCAGATCCGACCTCTGAGGTGGGTATGACCTTTGCCTCAGATAATATGGTTTACATTCAGGGGGACTTTAACCTCCATTCCATCGCCGACGCTAACTCTGGTCCAGCTGCCAACAATATTCAAGAGTTCACACAGCTGGTAACTCCCACGACATCAGGTACGGACTATTACAGCCGGTCCACCGTGGATACTCGCTTTGCTACAGAAGGTGCCGGTAATGACCGCTGGCGACCGGTGGATATCATCGCTGATGCTGTAACGATCCTGTCAAGCAATTTCTGCGATGGCAGCATCAACGACGGATTTGTCCAGGATGGACGCATCAATGGTGGTGGTAGCAGCTTCAACCGCAACTCCCCAGCCTTTGATCGGGCTGACTACAACTGTCCCACAGCTGGTGTAAGAAATACATCCTACATCAACCAGGCCCTTGTCGATGCTCAGCGGGATCCTTACGATGAAGGCACCAACCTAAACAATCTACCCGAGCAACAGCGCAGCGATCTAGCCTTTGATGACACTCGCACAGGTTACGAGCGAGAGCGCCTTCAGGATGAGGATTACCAGCTCAACAACAATACCCCTGACGGTGATATTGACACCAACCCAAGGCGCAATGACAACGACTACAACTTGACCTGGGTGAGGGAGACCTCGCTGCCACCAGGATCAGCTCAGAGCGTTAATTTCTCCACCTCAAGCTCCGGTGACTACCCTGACTACCCCGTGCGGATTTCGGCTGAGGGCAACCCGATCCTAAACACGACTGAGTGGGTCATGATGGGACGATTCAACCAGGAAGGGTTAAGCGTGCCCACACCTGCACCCTCGCCGACACCTACGCCCGCACCCACACCTGTACCCACGCCCACACCGACTCCGTTACCACTACTTGTGGATAGCGTCCACTTTCA
>CAYSEO010000519.1:0-2344 GCA_964429885.1 uncultured bacterium | reverse complement strand
CGATCCCCTCGCTATTCTTAAACTCGTCTGCGATCCAATCGACGATCTTGCGGTCGAAGTCATCCCCCCCCAGTTGGCTGTCTCCACTGGTGGCCTTCACCTCGAACACGCCCTCGCCCACCTCCAGCACGGAGACGTCAAAGGTACCCCCCCCGAGGTCAAACACCAGGATCGTCTGGTTGTCCTTTTTGTCTAGACCATAGGCCAGGGAGGCAGCGGTGGGCTCGTTGATGATCCGCTTCACCTCTAAGCCCGCGATCTTGCCCGCATCCTTGGTGGCCTGACGCTGGGCGTCGTTGAAGTAGGCGGGCACCGTGATCACGGCCTCGGTCACCTGCTGTCCCAAGTAGCGGCTGGCCTCATCCACCAGCTTGCGCAGCACCATGGCGGAGATCTCTTCCGGCGCAAACTCCTTGTTGAGGCGCGGGGCCATCACCTTGACGTTGCTCTTCTCGTCCTCCAGCACTTTGTAGGACACATGCCTGGAGTCGGGGGAGAGCTCCTTAAACCGCCGACCGATAAACCGCTTGACGGAATAGAAGGTGTTCTCAGGGTTGAGCACCGCCTGACGACGGGCCATCTGTCCCACCAACCGTTCACCATCCTTCGTGAAGGCCACCACTGAAGGGGTGGTCCGGGTGCCCTCCGCATTGGCGATCACCGTCGGCACACCCCCTTCCATCACGGCCACAACCGAGTTGGTGGTACCCAAATCAATTCCAACGACCTTACCCATCTGGTACTAGCCTCCTTATCAACACTGTCCAAACTGTGGGCATGCTTTGCTGGACCCGGCCATACCTAGCCCCGTGATGAGGTCATGTGGATCACCAGGAGAGACCAGATGCTACCCATTCAAGCCCAGCCACAGCTACCGATCCTGGAATCGGCTCTGTGTTCTTCTATCTGACTTGATTTGGTCTGATCCTAACGTGGGGTAAAAGCGGGCTCCGGGGGGTTTGCCGTCCATTCCCCTGGGTCAGATCCGGCGGAGGATGTGGATACCCGTACTCAAAGCATTTGGAGATGCCTTTGCTAAACTAGGGTCAACCCAGGTAGTTCTGCAACCATGTCGGGATCGGCACCAGATCCAGCCAACTCTCAATCCCAAGCGTGGACCGGAGATACGGTCGTTCAGGGATGGACTGGAGATACGGTCATAGAGGGAGGGGCGGATTCGCAACAGGCCCCTACCCATCAGATCTCGTCCTACCAACCCGACACGGTAGCTTCTCCTCCACCCCAGGCAGCAGCTCCAGCCCGCTCATCACGGGAGTTTCAACGCCCAGCTACTGCTGATAAACATCAACGCTTTTTGGGCTCCTGCATTGGAGAAGGGGGACGCTATCGCATCGATCAGCACTTGGGGGGCGGTGGCATGGGGGAGGTGTACCGGGCTGCCGATACTACCCTGGGTCGTCAAGTGGCGATCAAGATCCTGACCACCTGCACCTCTGGGGAGGATCTAATCAATCAAAGCCTGATCAAACGATTTCAGCGAGAGGTGGCGGTCTGCGCTCCCCTGACCAACCCCAATGTGGTTCAGGTTACCGATATGGGCCTCACCCCCGAGAGACTACCGTTTTATGTGATGGAGTATCTGCAGGGCCAGACCTTGGGGCAGGTGATGGAGCAGGAGGGACCGCTAGATCTGGAGCGGGCATTACGGATCCTGATCCAGATCTGTGAGGGATTGAAAGGGGCTCATCACAGTGGGGTCGTCCATCGAGATCTTAAACCTGACAATATCTTTCTGATCCCAGGAGTGTTGGGGGAGTGGGTCAAGATCTTGGACTTCGGTATCGCTAAGGTGATTCACGAGGATCGACCTGATCAGACCCAACTGACCGGCATGGGTCATTTCGTCGGCACCTATCGCTATGCGTCACCGGAGCAATGTCTGGAGGGCATGCCCATCGATCAACGCACCGATATCTACAGTCTGGGAGCGGTGATGTATGAGATGATCAGCGGCACCAATCTCTTTGGCATCGCGGATGATTCCGCTCGCAGTACTTATCGCTGGTTGGAGAGCCATGTGCGGGTCAAGCCCTACCCTCTGGGGCAACACCCCAATTGTCGTGGAGTTCCCCCACTGTTAGAGCAGGCGGTGATGCGATGCCTGGAGAAAGTCGCCGAGGATCGATTCCCGTCCATCGATGAGTTGGAACGCTGTCTTGAGGAGGTCCTCTACGATATCGCGCCTCCCACTAGCCCGCTGATCGATCGAGTGCGTCGAGTTCCTGACTCTGGCTGCTTGGCGAAGAACTGGGGAGAAGGTCTTCAGCAAAGTTATAAGAGAGGATGGCAGATCAGCGAGGCTAAGATGATCGGGCAACGGATC
>CAYSEO010000518.1:0-2378 GCA_964429885.1 uncultured bacterium | reverse complement strand
CGGGCACATTGCAGCCAAACCCCATAATGACCCGCACCAAATCTCGCCCGGATAGGCCGAAAGGTCTCAGGAGTGGATGTAGGGCCACGGTAATGCGTTCCACTAGCCCACTGGCCTTATATGCACCTAGAAACAGGGCATACAGAATCACCGTAGGCACTGCCCAGACAAACAACAGCGGCCCCATGGTGACTAAGCCATAGCGACCCATTAAAATCGCCTCTAGCAGCGAGGGGAACTGAGCTAGGACCTTGAGCAGCGGGGCCAACCCGGTTTGGATCAGCGGATCGAGCAGTCCCGCGACGCCATTGGCGACCCAAACGGCAATGACTGCAGGCAACAGCAACAAGAGGATGGCTAGCAACCCACCCCAGCGGGGATGTTCCAACCCAGTGGGCGTAGGCTCGATCCGCCAGCCCGCCGGCATCGGGTGCCACTGCTGGGGAAAGGGAGCTGGAGTCTGCAATGCCTCTAGAATCTGCTGACGTTGACTCTGGCTGAGATGACGGGCATCCACGGGAATAAACCTCACCTGGGAGGCTTGCTCCCAACGGCCCAAGACACCCTGGGCGAGGTCATAGGGCAACACTTTATCCCAGAAGGTGACGATCACCAATCCCTGTTTCCCCGCCACTAGCGGTAGCAGATCCGCCAGATCATCATCCATGTGGGTCGCTTTCACGACTAGCAAAATCCTGTCATGGGCTTGGAGCTGCGCTAGAGTGGTTCGGGTGGTGGTGGTGTCCGAGCGAAATAGGATGCCTGGTGTGTCAATAAAGACATTGTCTCTGGTCTGATAGGTTTCGCAGGCGATCGTCGAACCCTGAATGTTTGTGCTGGCGGGTGATCGCCCCGTGAGTGCTGCTGCGAGTTCAGATTTACCCGTGCTCTCTTTGCCGACAATTACGGTGGGTGGGGCAGTGGCCATGGGGATGTGGGGAGAGAGGTGAGAGAAAAGATGCAAGATCCTTAGTTTCGAGTTAGCGTTTGAGTAGAAGAATTCGTAATTCTGAACCTCCCTAACAAATGCAGTCGTTGCTGCAGCAGGAGAGATCATCGAGGAAGAGACCGGCCTGACGGTATTGTTCCAATGGAGTCGGATCAATATAGAGGTGGTTTGCGATCGCATTAGCCACCACCGCAAAGCGCTGACGAAACTTGTAAATAAAGCAGAAGATCAAATCCCCATGGCGCACAGAAGGACCAGCGACAAAGAGGCCAGGGGTGAGAGTGGATTCATCATTTTCAGTGAGGGCAGCATAGCCCTCGGACCAATCAAAAAGGGAAGCAATCTGTTTCAAACTGGTGCCGAAGCCTGTGCAGAGAATGGGGGGATGGGGCGTCACCCATTTCTGATCTTCGCTATAGACTGCGTAGCCGCCAGGGATAGGTTTAACTGCTTCAATAGGGGCGTTACCGACCAGATCCAGACGCCCGGTGCAGTAGACAAACTCTAATCGTTGCAGCGTATAGGGGGAGAGGGCAATGCTAGGGTCGGTGTCAGGATTGGCCCAGGCTCCGGTGCGATCGAGCACACTGACTTTCTTCCCCAGCGCGACTAAATTGGTAGCGGCATCCATACCACTTTCGTAACCGCCAATGATGATGAACTCGTCGCCCTCTAGATCCGTCCACGACCGAATTTGAGTATTGTGGATGCAGTGCTCTGCTCCCGGAAAAGGATTGAGGTGGGGATATTGATACTCCCCAGCGGCCCAAATGACAAATTGAGTGCGGAGGTTTCCGGCAGCTGTATGCAGCTTGAAGCCCCCCTGGGGCAATGGCTCAACAGTCTGCACATCCACCCCAGTCTGGACCGGCAGCTCAAAGTGATCGGCAACGGTTTCTAGATAAAGAGCGTACTGCTGGCCGCTGACGTGTTCGCGCCGAAAGGCGATCGCAGGCGAGGTCTGCAAGGTCACTGCATTCAGGTCGAGCAGTCCAAAACCATGGCTTGGGAATGACGGGGTAATGAAGTTCATCTCCTCAGGCCACTGGCTAAAGGAGGCTCCCACCTGGTGTCTTTCCAAAATTGTGAAGCGCTTGAGACCCAGGTCTTTGAGCACAACGCCACAGCCGATGCCTGCAGCTCCAGCACCCACGATCACAACGTCATAGAACTGATTCGTTTGGAGGTGGCTCACGTTGGTTTACCTGACTCACTGAAGATATGAGAATGATAATCATTATTTGACCTCTTGTCTAGGATGTAGGTCCAAGGTGCAGGGGCCCTGAAGTTTAAGGAGTTTGGGATCCCGTTTCCGCCCTATGCCTTGAGACATGGATGGTTATGGGATCCGGTTGATCCATTTGGGGGTGGATGTGAGTTGCAGCTAGTTGCGGGCCGTAGCGCGAAGTCTAGATGCGGTCTCGACCAT
>CAYSEO010000517.1:0-2385 GCA_964429885.1 uncultured bacterium | reverse complement strand
CGGGTGTTCTCGGCCATCCCTCGTAGATCCAGGAAAGCCAGATCATCTTTATCTTCGATAGGTAGGACATTGAGATTGGCAGCATATTTTGCTGAACCCCAGGATCCTGAGTCAATCAGCTCAATGAGTCGTTGTGGCAAAAGATGGCCGTTGATGGTGATGTCGCTCATTCGATAACCGTGGCTCCTGTTATCTCTCGAGTGTGTGCAGATCGTGGCGGGTTAATCCATCCGGCTGTCCCCTGGAGTTCGATCCACCAGCTTCATCCGCTCAGGATTCTCTGTATCCGGACCGATAAACAACCCCAGGGGCATCTGTTGGGCGGATTGCTGATCCACTAGAACCGCCTGGATCGCCACCTCCTTGCCGGACTCAATGCTGGAGATCCCTCGGGTGACCTGCGCCAGATGCTCACGGAACTGATCAACCCGCTCAGCCTGTTCCTTAGACTGCACCGCCTATAGCGAGCTGCCGTTCCCAAAGGCTGCTCTTGTTCATCCAGCTCCTCACAGACAAGGGTGTAGACATTGGGTTGAGCGATGCTCCAGGAAGCAGTTGGACCCGTGCTGCCCAGATCGTATACCTCCCGACCGTTCACTTCCCGCCGCGGATAGCCATGGAAGTTCTGGACATTGATGGGATCCTGAGCTCAGGAAACCACCACCAGTGATCAGGTAGTATTCCCTCTGGAACCTAAACGCGGGAAGGGAGTAATACCACCCGAGGTAACAGCACTGTTTCGATCTTGGGGGAGCAGCTCAGATTTCGACTGGAACAGAGGCCCCCATCGACTGGGGAGATGTATTACCCCTGTGGGAGATAACCCTCTCCCTGATTCTTATCAAGAGAAGCATGGGTGAGATCCGCCTCTTGGAAATGGGCACCGGTAAGGATACATTCCGAGATCTGGGCTCCTCTGAGGACTGCAGCTCGAAAGTTACAGTCTGACAGATCAGATTGGACCAGCTCGGCTCGGGTTAGGTTTGCCTGCTCAAAACAGGCTCCTTTGATACCCACCCTATAGAACTCTGTCTTCACGAGGATCGCCCCTCGAAAATCAGCTCCCTGAGCGATCGTCTCACTAAAATTTGCCCCCGATAGATCTGTATGGGTAAACCGACAGTTGATTAAGATGCTGCCCTGCACAAGAGTCTCGCCCAACTTGAGGTGACTAAAATCGAAGTCCTCGATACGGTAATAACTCAGATCTAAGGGTGTGCTCTCTGCCCCCTGGGTTGATAGAAACAGAGCATGCTGGACCAGAAGAGCTTGGAGGTCTGAGGCTGTGATCGGGTCTGGAGCTACAGGGTTGACTGTCATGGGATCTAAAACTGAACGTTGATAGTGATGATCCGACTCAGTTCCTCCGGAGTCGCGCTTTGGGAGAAATGCTGCCACAGGCAGTGTAATCATTGGGGATCAAGTATCTGGCATCCAGAATAACCCGAATGTTCTCCGGATTGCCGGTGGCTTTATTGGGAAACGTTTTGCGTATTGCCTGAGGATCGAGTCACCTGCTTGAGCGGGATTGAAGGTGAATCGAGCTCCAGCGGGAGGAGAGGGAGGAGCTTTGACATCGAACGGTATCCCATCGGCATCATAGAACTCAATCTCTGCCGGTCCTGGCTCAATGGGAGGTCTGAGTCTGCCACTTGCTTGAGCCGCCACCTCCACCTCAAGCAGCAATTCCAAATTCGGGCTGATGTTCTCGGAGCTATGATAGACCCACAAGGTGGTCCCGATGTCAATACTCCTAACAACAGACTTCTGGCGAGCCCCTCCTTGACTCCCCTTGCCTCGGTCTACCTTCTAGCTTAGGAGGTGTTTTTGTAGGGTCTCGATGGCCGCGAACGCCTCCCCTCAGCGGACTCATCCACCATGAACTCGATTAACTCTGACCAACTCCCAAACAATATGTATTTCGTCAGGCTCAGTAAATCACCAAAAAAACCTCGACGGGTTCCTCGTTGCTGACGCACTCTTTGATAACGTTCATCCACTAGGCTCAACACTGTATGGAATAAAAATGCTAGCACATTTAATGTCAGCAGTAGACTCCCTAGATGTTGCTGGCCATGGCCAAAGTTATGCTCCAAATGGTACCCTCTCGTTTTTAACACATTATGATTCTCATTTTCCGTCTTCCAACGACTCCGACCTGCCTCTACCACTTGGATCAACCGTTCCGGCGTTAACTCATGGCTAGTAATCCAGCTATTGATGTAGCTCTGTTTCTGATCTGATTCTCGACACACCTTGACCTCACACCAATTCACCCTCAAGGCGGGTTGCTCCTCTCGCAGAGGCACCCCCTGGGCATAACGGTAATACCACGTCTCAAATTCTCGTCCGTTCCAGCGCCGCTGTGAGTAGCTATAAACAGCT
>CAYSEO010000516.1:0-2397 GCA_964429885.1 uncultured bacterium | reverse complement strand
AGTTGATCCCAGCTTCCCCAGGCTCAGGACCTCACTCTCTCCCCAGCGGACGACTATGGATCCGAAAGCATACGAACAGATGGCTGCCGTGGAGGATGTGCACTGGTGGTTTGTGGCCCGTCGCCAGATCCTCAGTCAGGTGATCCGGTCTCTACTCCTCTCCCCAGGTGCTCAGATCCTGGATGTGGGCTGTGGCAGTGGGGGGAATCTGCCTATGCTCAAGCAACATGGATCCGTCAAGGCTATGGAGTACGGCGAGGAGGCCCGACAGCTGGCGACCGCCCGACAGGTGGCTGAGGTACAGGCCGCTCATCTCCCCGATCAGATCCCGTTCTCGGGGGAAGCCTTCGATCTGGTGGTGATGTTGGATGTATTAGAGCATCTGGATCAGGACACCGCCTCACTGCAAGCCCTCAGGATCCGTCTCAAACCGGAGGGCTGGCTGTTGCTCACGGTCCCGGCCTATCCCTTTCTTTGGAGCCAACATGATGTGGTCAATCACCACAAGCGCCGCTACACCCGATCTCAGCTCCTACAGGTGGTGCAACAGGCGGGCTATCGGATCCATTACATCAGCTTTTTCAATACGATCCTGTTCCCTATCGTCTTGATCGTGCGTGTCCTCAACAAGGCACTGGGTCGTCAGGGAGGGGACGATCTGACCTTACCCTCCCCTTGGGTGAATCGGATCCTGGGTCAGATCTTTGGCTTCGAGCGCCAGTTTCTACCTCGGTTGCGGTTTCCCTTCGGTGTCTCTCTGGTGCTGATCGCTCAACCCCAGTCTTAAGAGGTGCCAAACCGAGGAGGTCGTTTACACTGAGTGGAAAGTGATCTCGTTTGCAGAGAGTAGTGCCATGACTCAAACTCCTCGATCTGTTCTGTCTCACCTGAAACGGCGTCAATTTATCCAAGCTGGAGCAGTGGCTCTGGGCACGGGGATCCTGGGCGTCGGTGCTAGCCAGGGCCAAACCCGGTCTCGATCTGGACCCACCCTGATCGCTCAACAGGATCTAACGCCATTGGTCTACGGCACCAATTGGTTTGCTCAGGCGGAACATGGTGGGTTCTACCAGGGGGTGGCCAAAGGGATCTATAACGACTACGGTCTGGATGTCACCGTTAGGATGGGTGGTCCTCAGGTGAATGGCACTCAGCTGCTGGTGGCGGGAGCGATCGATTTCTTCATGGGCTCGGCGGCGGATGCGATTCAAGCGGTGCAGGAAGGGTTACCTAAGATCACAGTGGCGGCCATCTTTCAAAAGGATCCCCAGGTATTGTTGGCCCATCCCGGCACGGGAGTAGAGTCTCTGGAGGATCTGCAAGGTAGACCGATCCTGATCTCGGCAGGGGCACAGAAAACCTATTGGCCATTTCTGAGGGCGAAATTTGGCTTTACGGACGAACAGATCCGGCCCTACAACTTCAATATGGGCCCGTTTCTCCAGGATGAGCAGTTGGCCCAGCAAGGTTATCTCACCTCCGAGCCCTATGCTATTGAGCGGGAAGGCGGTTTCTCACCCGTGGTGGTGTTGCTGGCGGATCAAGGCTACACCCCCTATGCCACAACCATCGAGACCAAAAGGGAGCTGGTGGAGAACGATCCGGATCTGGTGCAACGGTTTGTGGATGCCTCCATCGTGGGCTGGTACGACTATTTTGAGGATCCGGAACCGGCCAATGAACTGATCAAACAGGACAATCCGGAGATGACTGATGATCAGTTGGCCTATGGTCTGGAGAAGATGCAGGAGTATGGCATTGTGATCTCGGGGAATGCGGAGGAGCAAGGGATCGGGGCCATGAGTGAGGAGCGCTGGCAAGCGTTGTTTGACAGTCTGGTGAGTGCTGACACAGTGGATCCAGAGACCGATTACACCCAAGCCTTTACTCTTGAGTTTGTTAACAAAGGGGAGGACTATTACAGGGAGAAGTTGTCCGCATAGGAGATCATAGTCAAGCAGCGAGGCTCAACGCTTTAAGTAGTCTTGACAGGAAGGCGGATCGGGACCTTAGTACGCAATACTTCGGGTAAACAAATCCCGATCCCCGCTATGGTGACTCACATACGAGAACTTGGAGAGCAGGGGCACTTCTTTACTGTTGGAGTTTAGGTGGTGCTGAATATGCTCATAATACTGCTAGCCAGTTGGGTATAGAGGACTGTTTTACTGAGTTTCCACCCAAACCTCAGATAGTAATTGACGATCAGCAAATTACTCAGTGGGGCAGCTTAATTTATGTACATCCAAACTCCTGCCCAGGCAAACAACTTGAAGACTATCTTTCATAGGATAAAGACGACAACACATTCGATAAACCCATGTGCTAAGCTTGTTTTCATGCGATCCCTTGCTGCCCAGATAAGTTTGAACGACTATGAAGCCATCCGGTATGTCA
>CAYSEO010000515.1:1637-2398 GCA_964429885.1 uncultured bacterium | reverse complement strand
CCCCACCATGACGCCCCCAACCAGCTCCCCCAACACCGGCGGCAGGTTCAAGCCCTTAGTGATCTCTCCTCCCAATTTGCTGGCAAAGTAGACCACCACCAAACTCAGTAGCACCCCGGACAGGACGATAGGAGCCTGCTCTGGAGCCATCGCCAAAACGGGACTTCCTAGTAAACCCGATACGATCATCAATCTATTTCTCCGTTACGCCATGCACATGTTCGATAGACAAAGATCAGAGGACCTGAGATCCGAACCGATCTTGCCAGACTGTGTCCAGTTTCAATTTCGAGCGACAGCCTCAGTGGACAGGGGCTGGGGCTCTGAGACCTCGGTCTCACTGGTGCTATTGCGGCTACCTGGGCTGACGAAGGCCACTGCTTGCTTGAGAGCATCTCGACGATCCATCAGCAGATGGTCATGGGGGATCATCTCAAACACACCCAAACGCTCCAGTCGCCACTTGATCTGGCCTGCAGCCCCGACGATAAACACCTGGCGCCCCTGCTCACAGGCCTCCTTAACGGCGTTCTCGAGGGCCAGAGAGGAGGTTACCCCGATCATGGGCACATCGCTCAGGTCCAAGATCAAGACATCGTGATCCTCCATGGCCATATGCTGACGGGAGATCGCCTTGGCCACCCCGAAGATCATGGGGCCACTCAGATGGAACAGCAGGATCCGACCGTTGCCCAGCCGTAGCAGCTCCTTCTCCTCGTCATTGAGTAGGATCTCATCATCGGAATCGGTGATCGCCCGCA
>CAYSEO010000515.1:0-1627 GCA_964429885.1 uncultured bacterium | reverse complement strand
CGGATACCGCTCCTCGGTATGATCGTCAAGAAATCGGTGATCGCCCGCACATCCTTCTCCCGCAGGTCACTGAGTCGCTGAATGGTGAGAATGTTAGCCACAAACACCCCGATCCCCACAGCGGTGATCAGGTCCACGAAGACCGTCAGACCCACCACCCCATACATGATCAGGGCTCCCTTCCAGGAGACATGGTGCGCCCGCTTCAGGAAGCTCCAGTCAATGATGTTGAGACCGACTCGGATCGTGATCCCCGCCAGCACCGCCAGGGGAATGGGCTCCGTCAAGCCCGCCGCCAACAGGATCACCATCAACAGAATGCCGGAACGGATCAGACCAGAGAGAGCCGACCGCCCGCCCGCTTGAATATTGACCACAGTGCCCATGGTGGCCCCAGCACCGGGTAATCCCCCCGCCAGACCCGAGATCACATTCCCAATCCCCTGACCGATCAGCTCCTTATCGGAGTTATGTTGAGTGCGGGTCAAACTATCGGCGATCACAGAGGTGAGCAGAGAGTCGATGCAGCCCAGCATACCCAACACCAAAGCATCCACCACCATCACCCGGATCTGTCCCAGCGTGAACATGGGCATCTGTAGGTCCGGCAGACCCACAGGGATCTCACCGATCCGGCGGATATCCGCATTGGCGAAGAATAGCAGGGAGATCAGGGTCCCCAGCACCAGGGCCAGCAGTTGAGGAGGCACCCAGCGCCGCAGTTGGGTAGGAGTCCCAAACAGGATCCCCAGGGTGATCAGCCCCAAGCACAGCTCTGTCAGATCGATGTCTGACAAAAACTCGGGCAGGCTGGTCAGATTACCAATCACCCCTCCCCCCACGCTGGAATGCCCCAGAAAAGGTCCCAGCTGTAGGATCACCATGATCACCCCGATCCCGGTCATAAACCCAGAGATAACGGTGTAGGGCATCAGGGTCACATACTTGCCCAGCCGTAGTAACCCAAACAGGATCTGAAAGACACCCCCCAACATCACGACCGTAAAGGCCATAGCCATCCCGTTTTCTGGGTTACTGGCCGTCAGAGAAGCCACCACAGCTGTCATCACCACCGTCATCGGTCCAGTGGGCTCGGAGATCAGAGTGGGAGTGCCTCCGAACAGGGAGGCGAACAGACCCACACATACGGCCCCCCACAGTCCCGCTACAGGGCCAGCCCCAGAGGCCTCCCCGAACGCTAGGGCCATGGGTAGAGAGATAATGGCTGCCGTCAGACCCCCGAAAAAGTCTCCTCGCAGATGGTTAAAGTCGATCCGGTTAGTCAGCTGCATCAGGGTACACCCGCTAGACGAGTCCCCTTACGTTACCATCTACCTGCATCTATAAAAGATATTCACTCATAGATTTTTTTCTATGCATCTACCATCCCTACTCCGCGAGCAGATCTTCCTATCCAGCAGGGTCACAATGGCAACAAAGACAGGTGAGAGCCCCAGGGGATCGGCCCGTGATCTAGATCATCTTTTTGCCTGAGAGAAGATCCAAGGCGATTTCGTACCCGGATTCAGCCATTGCGCGGATGAGGACTGTCACATCCCCAGGCAATCATGAGATAAGTAGATCGGCAAAATTGCTTTGACATGCACTATATAGCCTGTATAAACGT
>CAYSEO010000514.1:0-2432 GCA_964429885.1 uncultured bacterium | reverse complement strand
AGTCGTCCGCTGGGGAGAGAGTGAGGTCCTGAGCCTGGGGAAGCTGGGATCAACTTTACTATAGTGTGCGGAGTCTTCCCCTGATCATTCCTGCGATCCAAGCTGCCATGTCCACTGTCGAGTCTCGCTCTGTCGATCTGCGCTCCCTGATCATCCTGCTCCTGCTGGTGTTGATCGGTCTCTTCGGTGTGGTGATCCTGTGGTCACCGATGCTAAGTCAGGGCTATCCCAGCACTCACTCCACCCACTTCAACCTCAGCTGGGGTTTTCAGTACCAACGCCAATTTTTCTCGGGTCAGATCTATCCCCGTTGGCTGGAGTTCTCCAACTTTGGCTTCGGCAATGCCACTTTCGCCTTCTATCCTCCCCTCTGCATGGTGGCCACTCTCCCCTTTCGAGCTCTGGGGTTCGATCTGCATGGATCCTTAGTCGGCAGCATGGGATTGGCGATCGGAGGTCTGGGACTGGGACTGTATGGCTATGGTCGGTGTTACTTCCCCCGCTGGATCGCTTTGGCAGTGGCTGGGATCGGCATGGCCTCCCCCTATTTTCTGATCGATATCTACCAACGGGGGGCGATCGGTGAGGTGTGGGCCATCACGGTGTTGCCCTGGATCCTGTGGGCTTCTGATCGGGTGCTGCGTCATCCTCAATCCTATGGACCGATCCTGGCCCTGGGCCTTAGCTATGGCGGGTTGGTGCTGTCCCATCTGCCCACCCTGTTGTTGTTTACCCTGATCTGGATCCCGTTGCCCTGGATGATGGCGGTGGGGGATTGGAGGAGTCGTGGGTGGGGTGCGATCCGGTGTTATGGAGGAGCCGCTCTGGCCTTGGGGTGGACAGCTTTCTATCTCTGGCCTGCAGCTCTCGATCAGCGGTTTATTCAGGTGGACACCGTCAATGCTCTGCCCGATTATCGACCTCAAAATCGCCTGATCGTCTGGGGACTGCGGCAGCTCCAACTGCAGGTAACAGATCACTGGTTTGAAAAGGATCTACTGGGTCCCTGGCTGTTGATCGGGGGGATCACCCTAATAGCCCTGATGTTACTGGGGGTCCAGAGAGGTCACAAACCGGAGCCTGAGGGGAGCTGGCTCGGGCGAATGGCAGCCTATTGGGTGGGAATCACTCTCTTCACCCTATTGATGATGACCGATCTGTTGAGCTGGATCTATCCCCTGACTGGGGTGCTGGAGCGGATCCAGTTCTCTTGGCGCTGGCTCGGCATAACGACGGTCCTGTTGCCATTGATCTGGGGATATCTCCTGCAGCAGGCGGCGCTCTGGCGAGGGGATCTGCGTCGCTTTCGGCAACTAGCTGGACTCTGGTTGGCAGTAGGTTGTTTTGTGATGGCTGCTGGGGTGATCGGGCAAAGCACCCAGGTGTTGGAGCGAGCGGTATTCGTGCCTCAGCAGGTGGATCAATTTGTACAGCTGTCGGAACAGAAGCAGTTTCCGGAGGAGCCTCAGCAACGTCCGGGGGAGGCTTTCCTCTTCTGGCACTGGATCTTTCCCGATGGTTTGGCCTTAGTGGATGTCCCGGAATATCGAGCCGAGGGGGTAGTGATGGCGATGCCTCCCGATCGGATCTATCCCTTGGTGGCCTGGGCTGATCAGATGGCCGACGCCGATATTCCCGCCGCTGATCAGATTCCAGATCCACAGTGGGAGTTTGGCCGACGCCGGTTCATCGCCACCAATGACAGCAACTCCCCGCGCCTGGCTGTGCTCCGGACCTTCTATTACCCTGGCTGGCGGGTCCAGATCGATGGCCAAGGCATCCCCACCCAGAAAACGGATCTAGGCCAGATCCAGATCCCCATTCCCCCCGGAAACCATCAGATCACCGTCACCTATCGAGGCACTGCCATGGATTGGATCGGACAAGGAGCCAGTGTGATCTCCATAGTCCTAGCGATCGGCATCGGCTACCTGTGGCGAGTCCGTGAGGAGCCCTTACATCATCAGCGAAAACAACAGGGAGCCAAACACCAAAATCAGAACATAGAAGACCATGAACCGAATGCCCCACAGGAGCAACACAGACAGCATCAATAGCCCTCCTATGTCCACCCGAAAGCCCTTCACCATCCAGCCCGTGAGCAGTAGGGCAATGACATCGGCCACGATGCTGGCAAAAAAGCCGAGAAAAGGTATGGAGCCGATCACCCCGCTCCAGATCGTGAACACCAGGGAGCCAACCAGCAGGTCCGGCATGCTGTAAATGTTGATCCCCAGCTCCATGCGACTGATCACATAGAAACTGAAGGCAGTGATGGCCAAGTTGACCACAAATAAAGCCCCCAGGATCGCTATTCCGATCGCCCCTAGGGATAGGAAGAAGAAGGGACCGAGCCCCCCTAAGGCAGCAGGAGCGCCCGCCTCCAATGCGATCAAGTCATCCGTAGTTGAGGGAGAGTATGCGGTTTCCGG
>CAYSEO010000513.1:0-2434 GCA_964429885.1 uncultured bacterium | reverse complement strand
CCTCGGTGTGACCTGGCATGTGGATGATCAGTGGCTCGGGATCAAGACCATTGCCGTAGCGTTCCATGCTCAGGAGCATCTCCAGATAGCTGCCTCGGAAGGGGATCACGGGTGCGAAGAATTGGCCTTGTTCGTGTCGTTGGGCCAGATCCTCGACGTAGGGGGTGTAGATGCCGTCTTTGTCCAGCCAGATAATAAGCCGACGTTGGCGTAGCTCTTCTTTGAGCTGAGATTCCAAGGTGGCGGAGATGATGCCGAGGTCACTCATGGTTGGGCTGTGGCTATCAGGGTATGAAGTCGAGGTTGTTTTCTAGAGCGGTGAACTGGATCGCTGGGCGGAGACTGGGGTGATCTAGTCTCATGATCTGACTGCTGGGACAGGAGAGGGAACTCTGGGCTCGTTCGTAGAGAGCGATGGCCTCCTCGTCATTATGGGCATTGAGATAGAGGATCCCATCAAGGGGGCCATAAGTTGAGGTTTCTTCGTAGAAATAACGGGACCAAGCTTGGCTCAGATCCCGGTCTGCGACTTTGGCTAGGGCTGCCACAGATCCGGCTCGCATCGCTCCAGACCCTCGCAGATCCAACAGGGTGAGATCCCGTGTGGGCTGCACGATGCAGACTTCCTCATCTTTGATCTCGATCACTCCAAGATCCCCGAAGTATTCCACCAGACAGCAGGAGAGGGTGAAGCCAGCGTAGTAGATGCCTCGCTCTGGATCCGTAGCTCGTCCTCCTCCAGGGGGGATGCGTTGGTGATCAAAGCGGTTGATGGGTCCGTAGTAGCGGAAGGTGAGGGCCTGGGTGTTGTGGCGGGTGGGGTTGAAGATACGACACATATGGGTGATAGGGGTCCGGGTGACGTAGATAGGGTTAGGCGGACGGGCTGGAGGTGGGGGCGGGATCAGGACCACTGGCTAGCTCCAGCATCATCAGCGACCTGGTGAACTCGCTCGATCTCACCTTGCTTGAGGAGCTCGATGGGAGCTTGACCTTCCAGATAGGGATTGGGGCGAGATAGCCAGTTATGTTTGGCGTAGTCAGACATCTGCAGGGACTTCAGGATCTGGGGCAATCCGTCGATCACACCATCGGGGCCTTCGGGATCGAATTGCCAGAGGGGGAAGCGGAGTTTGCCGTTGTCTTTGATGGCCAGTAGGGTCTGACTGCTCACCCGATCATGGGGGGTCTGGCGGGAGGTGCCGAGCATCTCTGCCACTTGAGGAGCGGTGAGGGATCCTTCCAGGAGTTGACGACGGCGTTGGAAGTGACGAGCCAGGGTGTCCATCTCGAGTTGGATCCGCTCTTGTCGAGTGAATCGGCGTCCGGCAATAGAGTCAGCTAGATCGCCCTCGGGGGAATGGACTTCGGACTGGACCACTTTTTCCAGAGACTGGTTGACGAGGTGCTGTTCCTCATCGGTGAGAGTCTTGAAGGTCTCCAGATATTCTGCGGTCTGGGGATCGAGAGCGGCGTTGTTGGCCATGGCACTTGTAAGAGATGTCAACCTGCTTCGATCCTGTGCTATGTTGTAAGAGATGTCAAGTAAACTCAGGGAGAGCTGGCTTGGTGAGGTTGGATGCAAGGCCTGGGAATGTTGTCATCGTTGGCGATGCGGAGGTTCATCAATGAATCCTGATCCTACTCACCTTTCCCTGTCAGAGCTCAAGGCTTATGTGTTGGACCATAGGGATGACCAAGAGGCGTTTCATGCTCTCATGGATCGGATCGATGCTCAGCCTGCTGATCAGATATTTTCACCAGAGGATCTGGATCGGTTCCCAGATCTGCTGGCGGAACACTTGCGATCATGGGGGAAGCGTTAACTCGACCACGCTCGGGTAAGATGGTGATGTGTTCAGAAAAATCTGGTGTTCATGTTTGCTGAACAATCTTCTTCCCTGAACAAGAAGGTGGAGTGTGCACGAGTCAGACATCATTGGCAGCTGCTTAGAACGGCTTAGTGAGTTGCCCAGGATCCACTCGGAAATCGTAGATCCACCGGCATCAAGCCAGGGTTATGGGGGTGATGGTTCGATGCGACAAGTCGCCGCTGGTGCGATCAGGATAGAGAGCGTATCTGGGGTGGCAAACTATGTCGTGGAGTCGAAGTCACGAATCACAGCTGGGATGATCGGGCCATTGATTTCCCGACTACGGGATCTGGGGGAGGGGGAGTATCGGCCACTTCTGGCGACTCGCTTGCTCTCAGGTAAGGTGCTCGATGAGTTGGTGCAACGGGAGATCGAGTGCATCGATACAGCTGGGAACATGTTCATCAATAGCCCAGCGGCTTACATCCTGATCAGGGGCCAGAAGCTCCCTTCTTCCGAGAAGCCTACCCCAACCTCTCTGTTTTCGCCGACCAGTCTGAAACTGATCTACGCCTTGCTCCATGCTCCAGGGCTACTGGAGATGACTTATCGGGAGATGG
>CAYSEO010000512.1:0-2462 GCA_964429885.1 uncultured bacterium | reverse complement strand
TCGTGGAAGACTACCCAATATTCGCAATTGAGCTTGATTTACTTGATATCGGCCCATAAAGAAGGATGCCGCGATCGCCACCTCACGTTGGGGGCCTTCATGATTTTCACGACCGCTTTCAGAGTCTGGAGATCCCATTAAGAAGCTACCCGGTGGTAGTTTCACTAAATCTAGAGATATACCATTACCAAAATCCTCTCGAAATCCCTTGATCGTCTGTTGATTTTTTCCTGTGATCAGTCCGAGGTCACCAATGGTGACGGTTGTGAAGGAAAATGTTTGCTCTTCAGCTTGGATTCGTGTTGGGGAGGGGCTTGGTGGCAGGGTTGAGTTTGGTGTTGGAGTGGAGCTTAGTGTTGGAGTGGAGCTTGGAGCTGGAGAGGAGGAGGTTGTTTGTCCTGTCTCTCGAGCCCCTAACTGGAATAGGGATCGTGCTAGCAGGGTAGCCCCGATTCCCCCTACAGCCATACCTGAGAAGGAGATAAAGCTCTTTCGACTCAGCACATTTTTCTGAGGATGTTTCCTCACGTCCTCATTAGGTTTGGTCTCGTTTGTTCCCTTAAATTCAATGGACTGTTTTTCTTGTCTCCCATTTGCTGAGATCTCTGATGAGGAATCAGAGGAGGCTAACTCATGCTCGATAACGCTCTTTTGTGAGGTATCGTCCCGTCCTATGATCTTCCCTTGATCCTTGCTACTAGGATCTTCCAGCCTCTGTTGCTGCAGGACTTCCATTGCAGCCTGCCACCACATAGCTAACTCTTTGGGACGGTCCTCTCGCCGGATCTTTGTCGCTGATCCAATGAGCTCTTGCCAGGGTGTGGCTAGTTCTGTTGGTAGCCAAGTATCGTCCATAAACCGATTTAGGGCTGGAGGAGGTAACTGGCCTGTTATCATCTCGTGCAACATCATCCCTAGTTCAAATAGATCAGTCTCAGGACCAATCTCTCCTCCTGTGATCAATTCAGGAGCAGCATAGGTAGGAGTGAAAGCTATGGTGGATTTTGTACTTAATCCTTGTCTTGCAGCCCCGAAATCTATGAGGACAGCTCTTCCTTCTGGAGTGATCAGAATATTTTCCGGTTTGATGTCGAGGTGAAAGATCTGTTTTTGGTGCAGAACTATTAGGGCTTCTACCAGAGCCCCAATTAGATCTTTGGTTTCCTCTAGGGATATTTTTTTATTAGGATTTTCGTCGATCTTTTCCCTCAGTGTCTTACCGATGATCAATTCCATCACTAGATAAGCAGTTCCTCGTTCTTCGAAAAAGTCTTGTACTTGAACGACTCCAGGGTGGTTAATCTTGGCCAGTGTTCGCCCTTCCCGCTGGAATCGACTCAGGCTTCGTTTGTAGAGTTCCTGTTTGGTTGTAGGGATAATCAGTCGCCTCGTGGTGCCATCACGGAAGGCATGCTCCCTAGGGTAGAACTCCTTAATGGCAACCGATCGCTCCAAAGCAGTATGCTTAGCCTGATAGGTCACACCAAATCCACCCCGCCCTAGAGGATATTCAATCAAGTACTGCCCTCCATATAAAGGAGTCCCAGGAGGTAGCAGATCCCTCATCAGGCTAGGGAGGTGAACCCCACAGCTCGGACAGATCACAGCCGAGAAATCTATCTCATCTTGTCCACAATGTAGGCAACGCATAATGATCTGCTGACAACTACTGCTGGGTTGTGCTTTAGTACAGCATAGCAGTGTTTCCAGTAAAACTAACAGCTTCCAGCGTATAACTATATCGTCATAGAAGTGATTGTCTTCCCCAAGGACATCAAGGTTCGCTTGAAATCCTCAGCTCTCCTGCGGAAGTCATCTCCCACCCCGAGCTCGAAGGCTAATCCTCGGGTTCCCTCCAGTAACTTCAAGTAAATCTGGCTTCTAGGCTCCCGCGTTCGGATCACCATATGCAACTGGCTGATCTCTCTGGCCTGGATCTTTCTCACCACCTCCTCGATCGTCTTCGTCTGAACATCTGGAACATGGGGAGGAGCATCTGTGATCAGCACCAAGACCTTGTTAGCCTCTGGATCAAAGGGCTGATCCAGGGCCAACATCAGACCATCCAGGCTACTCTCCGGCTCATCACCTCCTCCCTCAGCCCAGATCTTGCTGATCTCTCTGCGAAACAGCTGAGGATCCGAGGTAAAAGGCTGACCGCCAAATAACACAGCCCGATGTTCCTCCCCATAGAACCGATCCCTAAATTCGATCAGTCCCACCCTAGCCCGCACCTGATTGGACTCTATGGTCTCAGCAAAGGAGATAATAGCATCCCGGATCGCATCGATCTCTCCTTGCATGCTGTAGGTACAGTCTAGCACAAACAGGATATCTGCTTTCCTCTGTTGCTTCTGCAGAGCTTCGTACAGAGTCGCATAGGGGTTGTTGTCTATCGGGGGATTCTCTTCCTGAGCTCCCTCTTCGCGGATCGTAGTCCTCTGCCCCTCTGCACTCCGTCC
>CAYSEO010000511.1:0-2472 GCA_964429885.1 uncultured bacterium | reverse complement strand
AGGCGACCCCCGGACCCACCAGCAGCAGGATCACCCCACTCCCGAGCCCACCGATCGGGTGTAACCCTTGGTTATTCAAGAGATTGATCAGGGTGGTGGCTTGTAGATGAACACCACTGGCAGGTGAGTCGGTGGTGCTAAAGGGGGTTTGGATCGAGTCCACCCCTGCGGCAGTTGCTCCCACCACCACGATCTGATCCGCTAGGCTTTCCCCCCAGTTCGGATCCAGCAGCTCGATCAGGGTATACCGTTGTGGGATCTGTTCTAGATCGGGCCAGTCCAGCCGCAGGGAGCTGGGCAGATCGGGGACCTGAGGAGAACCTGCTTGAGCCTGATAGGTTTGCCATGCGGCTGCACCGAGGCTGGGAACTGACTCCATCTTCAGATCCACCTTGCGGGTGATCCCATCGATGTCAGGGGTATGGATCTGATGACCCAGGGCCGTGGCAGCTCCCTCCAGGGTAGGATTTCTCAACCAAGGGGAGAGGGCACGGGGTAACACGACCTGATCCTGTTGCTCGATCAGCTCCGCCAGACGGGGATCAGCAGGGGCAGGGGAAAACAGATCGACATCAAGCACCACCAGAGCGGGATCCGCCTCGATCAATCGCTCCATCAGATCCACATAAACCTGTCGATCCAGAGGCAAAGCTCCCAGTTGTTCCAGACTGGTCTCATCGATCTCCACCAGAGTTACCCGTGCATCCCAATCCGCCGGGCCTTTCACCTGGATCCAGGCGGACTGTAGCACCCGCTCAGGTCCTCGCCAAATCCCCAGCCGCAGAGAAACTATCCCCACCAAAATCGTGATCCCCCCTAGGAGAACGGGGCGACGGAGTAGAGTTAGGGAGCGGGTGAGCAAACTCCTATCCATAGGGGAGGGGCATGATCCATATGTCAATAGGGTTCTGTGATAACTCTAACCCTATCGAGTAGGCAAGCCAAGCAGCTTTGCGGACTTGAAGAGGTGACTGAAGCCGATCGGGACATGGACATCACTAGATCGACTACTGATGTGGGAAGAAGAGCACCGAATGCCAGCTCTTCCGCAATAGCTCTCCCGTCGTACTGCGGATCGACCACTCCCAAAAGCTACCCACATTTCCTGAAGTGGTAGCGATCGCGGTCATATCCGCTTCTCCGGCTGCTAACAGGATCTCCTTCACCGGTGCCCCGATCCGGACCTCCGTCTTGATCTCCACCTCCGGTATATCCCCTGCGATCCGGTGCTTCATCTCCGCCAATTTCTGCTCATATTCCTGTTTCTGCTCCTGCAGATCCCGAGATTGGTGCTGGCGCGCACTGGGATCGATCACATATAGGACCCAGATGGTATGGTGCTGTTGCTCCCCGTGGTGCTGGATCTGGTTGATCAACCGGCTGAGTAACTGATCGGAGATCTCGGAGAAATCATAGGCTACCAGTACGGAGCGGAACAGATGACGGGAGCGTAACCGCAGCTCATCCAGGGTAAAGGTGGCGATCAGTTGAGGTCGTAGCACCAGAGCTGGGATCGGGGCGCGAGGCAGGAGCTCCATGGTGGTGCTGCCGAATACCTTCTCCACCAACAGGTTGCGGATGGCCATGCTGGTCAAGATCACCTCGGGCTGGAATTTCTCACAAGCTTGCCGGATCACCGCTGAGGGTTTGCCGATCTGGACGAAAACATCCACCTCCAGTCCCTCTGGGATCTGGCTACAGCGATCTAGTAGCCGCTGACGGGTGGCCTCGATCTGGGGGGTAGGATCTTCAGGTAATCCATGGCTATCCCCCTCCCACTCCATACTGTGGACAAAGCTGACCTGTCGGACTCCACCCGTATAGAGTTCTGAGAGACAGTAGGTAAAGCGATGTAGGCCATCTTCGAAGTTGGTGGCGATCAGGATACGCTTAAACATAAATCGGCAAGCAACCAGAAGCTTTGGCCATAGGCTAGCATCCTACTCCTGGCGATCCCATCACAAACTGTAAATCGATGGGGTCTGTGGATCCCGACATGAGCGCCCAGCCTGGTCTTGATAGATTGAGAACCGTTTCATCCTGGCTGAGCCTATGGTGCCTCGTCTGTGGTTTGCTCTCGTTGCCGGCTTACTCTGTTGGGGATCTGCGGAGCCTGTTACCGCTCAGGGTGAGGCGGAGTCGTCTCGGGCCATCGGGCCTGGGGTACAGTTCTCCCAACAATTCAGTCAGATCGAAGGGGCATCGATCCCGGTCTCCCTGGTGGTTCTGGATCCGGCTCAGGTAAGGTTACGTCCGGTTTGGGCTGATCTGCAAAGATTGATCGGCTTGCAGGAATTGGCTCAGATTCTGCAGCAACAGGGGGCGATCACGGGGATCAATGGCGGCTTTTTCAATCGCAATACCCGTCAACCCATTGGGGCGATCCGCTGGCAAGGGGAGTGGATCTCCAGTCCTACGTTGGGCAGGGGGGCGGTGGCCTGGACGGATCAGGGGGAGTTTCTGTTTGATCGG
>CAYSEO010000510.1:0-2490 GCA_964429885.1 uncultured bacterium | reverse complement strand
GAGGAGGAGTAAACGATATTCAAAACGGCATCCGTTGCCAGACGACTTTGCTCCAGCAGCCAGGTTACCCCCAAGCCAAACAGTACAGCGAAGGGCAACAGCACCCAGCGTGGATCCAAACCCAATAGCAATCCAATCACCAACCCCAATAGGGCTGAATGCCCGAGAGCATCACTGAAAAAGGAGAGCTGCCGCAGGATGGCGAAGCTCCCCAGCAATCCCCCCAGCACTCCCGTCAGGATCCCTCCCACTAAGGCCCGTTGCATAAACGGTAGGGCCATGAGTTCTAGGATCTGGTGTAGCTCTTCCATGGTCAGTGGCACCGATGGTGATAACGGGTGAGCTCCGGTCCATAGGCGGCGGTGAGAGTCTCGGTCGATAGGGCCTGGGCAGGAGGTCCTTGACACAATAGGGTCCGCCGCAAACAGAGGACATGATCACAATGGCGACTGACCATATCCAGATCATGGGAGACCTGTAGGATGGTCCAGCCCAGAGATCGCCTCAAGTCCTCCAAGAGTTGGTAAAAGTCTCCCTCCCCCTGTAGATCCAGTCCCGCTGGTGCTTCATCCAGGATCAGGAGCCGCCGCGGCCACACCAAACAGTAGGCTAGTAGTACCCGCTTGGTTTCACCACCACTCAATCCAGCCAAGGATCGATGTAGCAAATGCAGGGCGCTGACCTTTTCCAGAGCCTGCTGGATCCCCCGGAGTCGGGACTGTCGGTGAGTCCAGGGCCATTGGGGTCCCACAGCTCCCCAGCCCAAACCGACAAATTCTGCCACCGTCATCGGCACACTGGGCTCGAACTGAAAGCTCTGAGGCAGATAAGCAATTTGCTCGCGGATGGAGGTGGGCAACTGACCTGTGGCAGTCATCGGTGTTCCCAAAACGGCAATAGAGCCCTGCTGACGCGGTAGGATGCCGAGGATCGCCTGTACCAGGGTGCTTTTGCCAGCTCCATTGGGACCGATCACCGCAGTATTGGATCCGGCCTGCAGCTGAAAGGACACATCCTCCACAGCCAGCTCAGATCCCCGCTGCACAGCTAGACCCTCCACCTCCAGCACCGGCTGATTCATCGGGAGATCCCTTGGGTTCCTGCTACCACCGGGATCTGGGGCAGTGCCGCCGTCTCCGCGGCGAAAGCAGCAGCCAGGTTTTCGGCGTTCTGTCTCATGGTTGCCAGGTAATAATCTGAGTCCAAAGCCTCCTCAGCAGGTCCAGTAGCAATGGGATCAAAGACGCTCACCTGAATGCCCAAATCCTGTGCGATGGTCTCGAAGGGACTAGAGTCTCCCGCTTGAGGCTCAGTGAGAACGGTCTGCAATCCTTCAGTCTGAATGGTCTCCATGATCCGTTTCACATCCTCGGGTGCAGCATTGTCCTCTGGCACTTCCACCAAGAACTCCGCTTCCAGGCCATAGCTATCGGCGAAGTAGCTAGCGAAATCATGGAAGACTACAAAGGATTTGCCTTCAAAGGGTTGAAGTTGAGTCGCAATCTCCTGATCCAGGGCCCGCAACTCCTCAATAAACGCTGCTGCATTGGCAGTGTAGGTCTCCTCCCCCTCTGGATCGGCTTGGATCAGGCCATCCCGAATGTTTTCCACCTGCTGAATCGCACGCTTGGGATCCAGCCACACGTGGGGATCAAATTCACCATGGCTATGGTCGTGTTCTCCGTGATCATGATCGTGTTCGTCACCGTGGGTATGATCATGCTCTTCTTCACCATGGTCATGATCGTGTTCTCCATGGGCGTGATCATGTTCCTCTTCACCATGGTCATGGCCGTGATCATGTCCCTCCGCAGTAGCAATGGTGGCGATCCCCTCACTGGTGTCGATCATCATTAGATCGGGATTACCAGCATTCTCGATCAGTCCCTCCAGGAATCCTTCCATCTCCAACCCATTGATCACCAACACATCGGCTTCAGAGAGGGCTTGAGCATCCTGAGGCCGAGCCTGGTAACCGTGGGGGCCGACATTGGTGGGGATCAGCGGGGTCACCGTGGCTCGATCTCCAGCAACTGCCAGAGTGAACTGGCTGATGGGTAGGATGGTGGTTACCACCTCCAGGGAATCGGCTTGAGCCGGAGCCTCCCAGGCTAGAGCTCCTGTACATAGAGCCGAACAAGCCAAGACACCGAACTGTCGGAGTAAGCGGGTCATCACAGTCTCCTTGTCCCAAGCTAGAAAGATAATCATTCTCATTCTACAGGGATCTCGTTCACCTTCAAGCCGGTATACCTGAGAGATAAGGAGGATGCAGCAGGGAGGGGACGATCCGCTCACAGGCCGAACGGGCTCCCCAAAGATTACGAGCGGTAGGTCCGAGGTGCAGAGCAGCCAAGCCTCCCATCACGTACAGATGACACCCGGGCCAGCCCAGATCTTCCTCCAACACAGGCAATCCCCCCACCTCCTGAATAGGATGGTGCCGCCGCAGATCCTGCCAGAGAGGATCGGCACTGACATCGAAGCGAT
>CAYSEO010000509.1:0-2498 GCA_964429885.1 uncultured bacterium | reverse complement strand
CGGATCGTTTTGGCCGATGAACCGACGGCCTCCTTGGACAAACACACAGGACGGGATGTGGTGGAGATCATGCAGAGATTGGCCCGCGAACAGGGGTGTACGATTCTGCTGGTCACTCACGATAATCGCATCCTAGATGTGGCTGATCGGTTGGTTTACTTGGAGGATGGACGATTGGTACGAGGAGATCGTTTGGCCAGCTCTACGGGATCACGTAGGGATTGGCTTGCGAACAGAGTTGTACGTTCCTATTAATAACCCATGGCACTCGCATCCCGAGGTGGCGGAGCAGTGGGTTTACCTCAAGGACGGACGATGGCTGTGGGACGACCGTTCAGGCAACATGTCGTAAGCTGAGAGAGATCCGAAGCATTCGCTGAGCGATACCATGACTGATCCCTGCCAACCTACCACCCAGGATCCGAAGGCGCTGCGTAAGTCCCTACGCCAGTCGGACACCTACTTTGCCAAGGGCTTTGCCGAACATAAGCAAGAGGTCCAGGGCAAGCTACAGACCACCTACAAGAGCCCTCTGGTGGAGACGATCCGAGCCAACAGCCACACCTATCAGCAGGGAGAGATCACCATCTGTCTGGCTGAGGCCTTCGGCTTCTGCTGGGGGGTGGAGCGAGCCGTGGAGTACGCCTATGAGGCTCGCCGTCGTTTCCCCGATCGCCAACTGTGGATTACCAACGAGATCATCCATAATCCCCAGGTCAACCAGCACCTGCAGGAGATGGGCATTAAGTTTGTCGGTAAGTGCGCCAATGGGGATAAGGACTTCTCCTCGATCCAACCTGAGGATGTGGTGCTGTGGCCTGCCTTTGGGGCCAGCATCTCCGAGATGGAGTTCTTCCGACAGCAGGGCAACGAGATCGTGGACACCACCTGCCCCTGGGTATCGCGGGTCTGGAATCAGGTGGATAAGCATCGGGCCAACCAGTTCACCTCTGTGATCCATGGCAAGTACAAACATGAGGAGACCATTGCCACCAGTTCCTTTGCAGAGAAATATCTGGTGGTGCTGAACATGGAGGAAGCTGAATGGGTGGCCCACTACATTCTGGAGGGGGGAGATCCACAGGAGTTTAGGGCGCGGTTTGGCTCCGCTACTTCCCCTGGATTTGATCCAGATCAAGATCTGGAGCGGGTCGGGATCGCCAACCAGACCACCATGTTGGAGGGGGAGACCCGGGCCATCGCCAAGCTGTTTGAGACAACGATGCTACGCAAGTATGGTCCGCAGCAGCTCAACGATCACTTCATGAGCTTCAACACCATCTGCAATGCCACCCAGGAACGGCAGGATGCCATGTTCTCTCTGATCGATCAGCCTCTGGATCTGATGATCGTGATCGGGGGCTTCAACTCCTCCAACACCACCCATCTGCAGGAGATCGCCCTAGAGAAGGGACTCAAGTCCTATCACATTGATGGGGCTGACTGTATTGCTGAGGAGCAGCTCCGACACAAGCCTCTCCATGGGGAGGTACAGATCACGGAGCATTGGCTGCCGGAGGGAGTGATCACCGTGGGGGTAACCTCGGGGGCTTCAACGCCTGATCGCATGGTAGAGGAGGTGATCCGTCGGATCTTTGCGGCCAGGGGCGAGACCTTACCGATTTAAGCCCAGCCAGGAGAGCGTTTAAGAGGATTGATCCTCAAGGGGAGGTGTTTGCTGTCGGATGAGGAAGCGGATCTCCTGCAGCATCACCTCAAAGCGCTGGTCCGATTCCTCCTGCCTCTCTCTGATCCGTTCTTGCCTCTCCATGATCCATTCCTGCCGCTGCATGATCTGCCGCTGGTTCTCCGCAAGGTCTCGTACAATTCCGGCCACGTCTCCCAATTGCTGCTGGAACCGAAGCTGAGCATCTACGAGCTGCCCAAATCGCTGGTTCAGTTCGGCGTCGGTCATACCCTGGGCTCCCTCTAGATCACATCACATCAGCTTTTCTATGGTAGTGCAGGACAAGATCGGTTGATCACAGCTAGTCTAAGGGTCATGTCTCCTTATCCTGGCCGCAACTGTGCTGATCACCCTGATCTCGATTTATCTACCCCTATTGGGTTGGGCTCTATTGGGATTTGGGATCCAACGTCGGGTCTCTGCTACGGTATTGCAACGGCTGGGGATTCAGCGGATTGGGCGGTTTATGTTCTGGATCGGGATCCCGTTGGCCATCATCGGGTTTCTGCAGGAGGTGGATCTGGATGGGCCAGTCTGGATCTCTCCAGCAGTCAGTTGGGTGGCGATCGGGGTGGCGACGGGGCTAGCTCATGTGTCGATCTGGGGCTGGCGATGGCTCATGTTTCGGTCTCCGGCGGTGGAGTGGACTTGGAGTGATCCACAACAGGGTAGCTTTCGGCTGCTGGCGGCCATGGGCAATACGGGCTTTATGGGCTTTCCCATCTGTCTGGCGGTGGGGGGACCAGCGTTCTTTGCTTGGGCGGTGTTCTACGATCTGATGGGATCGTTGGTGGGCACGTTTGGCCTGGGG
>CAYSEO010000508.1:0-2518 GCA_964429885.1 uncultured bacterium | reverse complement strand
ACTGACGAACAGAGGTTGGATCAGATGGCAGATTGCGAGAAATGATCATAGATCGCTTTCTCTTTGGCTCATAGCTAGCCTGGATTTTGCTTACGATCAAAACTGGACAGCTGAATATGAAGATAATTTAGATCGATTGCAGGAATGGCTTGGCAAGATCCCTGATCTCGACCTATACAGGAACCTTTATCGGCCTAACCTGATCTTTTCCGAGCTGCCTGAATTAAAAAGGGAGTACAAGACTCGTCGGATCAAGATCAATGATGTGGTCGTTCGCTATGTTGAGGATCACACATCAATAGAGGTAACGGTAGAGGGGGAGCTGAATGAAAGCATAATAGAGATCCTCAAGCAAGATCTCCTGACCAAACTGGAACAACTTGAAAACTGCGATTGTGTCCTGATAACCATCTAACCTTGCTCCCATCCATCTACAAGATCAGCTCTGCTCGCCCCAGATATCGATAGCCCTCCAATGGATCCACGGTAAATCGATAGGGCAACACCTCCACCCCCTGCTGGACGGCCTGTCGTAGCAATCGAGCATACTCCGGATCCTTAGCTTCCCCTGGGGAGAACTCAGGGCAATCCTGGCGATTGATCAGATACAAGATCACCGCTCTCTGTCCAGATCTGGCGATCTCCATCAGCTCCCGTAAATGCTTCTGACCTCGGGTGGTGACGGTATCGGGAAATAGGGCTCGGGGTCCCTCACACCAAGTGGTATTCTTGATCTCCACATAGGCTTGATCCGGGTCGTAGCTCAACAGAAAGTCGATCCGACTGCGTTCGTTCCCGTAGGCAACCTCCCGCTTCAGATCTCGAAACCCTCTCAATTCTGGGAACCAACTCTGTTCTAAACCAAACTGGATCAAACGATTGGGCAGCGCGGTATTGATCCCCACCCAAGTCTGATCCACCCAGATCAATTCCCAGGTGTAAGCCAGTTTGCGCTTAGGATCTGTGTGAAAGGACACCTGCACCGGGGCTCCGACCTGACAAACCCCCGTCATGGGTCCCGTGTTAGGACAATGGGCCACGATCTGTTCACCTGTCTCCAGCTCAATATCCGCTAGAAACCGTTTGTATCGCCGGATCAGCTTGCCTGCCAGCAGGGGCGTGGGGAAGGTAAAGGGAAGCATGACTCGATCACAGATGGTTAGGATTGGTCTCTGGGATCTGATCCTCCGGCAGAGCGTCTCGGATCGCCAGATAGGCTTGTTTCGCCGCCGCTATCTCCGCCAACTTTTTCGAACGTCCCTCTCCCTGACCCCAACACCGATCTTGACCCCACACCTCCACCTGGAAATGGGGCGGATGATCTTGAGATCCGATCAGGCGATAGGTAGGCAGCTCCCCCCAAACCCCCTGAGTCAGCTCCTGTAAGGCTGCCTTGGCATTGTGATGAGTCGGATCCTGCAAAACCTCCAACGTCCGCCGCCGCAAGTGAGGATCCAGCCAGGTTCTCAACCGCCGGATCGCCTCGCCTTCCTGGGGCTGCCAACTGAGATAGAGCGCTCCTAACACCGCCTCAAAGGCATCCGATAAGCGTCGGGTTCGTCCCTTCGGATCGTGGCGAGCACTTGGCCCCATAGCCAGATACCGATCCAGACCGTAAAGATCTGCCAACTCCGCCAGATGAGCATCACTGATCAGATCCGATCGAATGGCAGACAACACCCCCACGGCGCGATCTGGAAAAGCTGTGTAGAGAAACTCAGTGGCCGCGATCCGGAGCACCGCATCCCCGAAGAACTCCAACCGATCGTTATTGCGATCATGGTCGAGGGAAGGATGGACCAGGGCCAGATCCAGCAGCTCCCAGTTGACATCCCCGACCCTTGTAAACCCCAATCGGGTCAACAATTGCTGCAGGGCTTGCTGGCGAGAGGGGGGTAGAGAGCTGGCAGACATGGAGCAGTACCCAGATCGGAGCAGAGTAGGTAGATCTCTTGTTATCACAGAGTACTCTCTGTCTGGCTCAGGATCACCTCAGAGCACCGATCAGATCCTTAAGGTTGAGTGGGGGAGGAGAGGTGACGGGTCTGCCAGAGCCAATAGGCCCGAATCAAATGACTATCCCCGATCAGCTTCAGCAACAGCGCCACCACCATGCCGCTCCAGCCCAAGGGACCTAAGATCGCTCCGGCCCCTGCCAGTAGCACCAATCCCGATACGTTCAATCCCAAGCCATGGGCCAACATGGTCAGCATTGTCTCTCTTTCCATCGTCCGATCCTCTGGTGTGGTGAATGACCTAGACCTACTGTCGAAGATCCGAGCCGTCACTACCATCGGATCTCGCCTGAGTTCCGCTACCGCTCCTGGCAGGATCCGGGTGCCTTGATCCTGGTGTCGGATTGCACTTTGCCGTCATGGAGTGGGATCGAGGTGGCACCTGGATCGAACCTGTTTCCCTCATCCAGAAAGATAGGGGATGGATTTTGGAAGACGAAATCACTGCTCTAGAAGGAGCCCACAGAACACCTTGATCCGAGAGGAACAGAAAGATTACAGTT
>CAYSEO010000507.1:0-2520 GCA_964429885.1 uncultured bacterium | reverse complement strand
CTCCAGCTGATCGGGATTGAGAGCTTGGTAGCGTTCCAGTGCCTCCCGTACCCCTGGAGCCGGATTAGTGGACACCCACCAGATCCTGACCGGCTGCTCCAGATCCTCCACCACCTGCTCCGTCTGAGAGGAGAAGGAGAAGAACTGATCCTCAGACAGATCGAACTGTTTATCGAACCGCACCACCAGGCCATTCACCAGCACCAAGATCACCAGGAAGGCCAGGGCTGAGATCACGATATTGGTATTGGTCTGAGTCGAGCGCAGGCCCGCCACTTGGGCCAATAACTGTCGATGGGAGATCACCCAGACCAGGCTCAGCACCGCCCCCACCCCGATCAAGATCAAGGGCACCAGCGTCCAGCCCAACACCGCCGCCCCACTCAGTAAGCCGATCGCCAGCAGAGCTATGCCCAGGACCCCGGACCAATCCAGTAATAAATCCAGACCACGAGTATTCATCGCACCATCCTCACCGCTCGGTCATCATGACATCGGCCAAACCCGCGCACCGCCTTAGTTTTGCTGCCACCGTAGGGCCTCCACTGACTGCACCGTCAGAAACAGACCAAACACGATCATGCTGGCGAACAGCACCGGGCTACTGAGGCTGATCGCCCCTTGAACCCAGCCGCTGTATTGTTCCAAAAGAGACAGGTGGCGTAGGGTTCTCGACAACAAGGTGGTCTCCTCCCCGGCTGCCGCATCCAACACCCACAGCAACAACACCAGACCAAAAGTGCCAATGGCGGCGATCAGGGTGCTATCCGTCAGCGAGGAAACAAACAGCCCAAAGGCCAGGACGCTACCGGCCAATAAGGTTAAACCCAGATAGCCGATCAAGATCGCGCCAAAGTTGACGGGCACATCTGTATTGGTGAGGGTGACCAGATGATAGGCCACCAGGGGCACCAGTAATGAGATGAAAAAGGCCAACACCCCCAGCCATTTGCCCACCGCCACCGACAGATTGGTGATCGGGGAGGTGGCCAGCAGCTCCATAGTGCCCCGCCGCCGTTCCTCCGCGTACAGGCCCATGGTCAGGATCGGCAGGATGAATAGGGAGAGGGTGCCCAACACACTGAGAAACTGTTGGGAAGCGATGGAGGCGGCATCAAAGGATGCGGATCCTTGGGAAAGCAGATCCGCCTGTTGAGATTGATTTACCACCCCCACGATCAGTTGGGTAAAGAAAAAGCCCGCCAGCAGCCAGAACACAGCCGCCACCACATAGGCAATGGGCGAGGAGAAATAGCCCCGCAGCTCCTTGCGAAAGATCGTGATCATGCTCTCAATCATGGTTCACCTCTGCCACACCTTCTTGAGTCGTCAGCTCCAGGAAGATCTCCTCCAGAGAGGCCCCCGTCCGTCGCATCTCGTAGATCCCGGCCCCAGCCTGAACCAAAGCCGTGGCCAACTCCCGGATCCATCGATCGGTGCTGGCCCGACTCTTCACCTTCAACATCCAGCGGCTCTGCTGGGGATCAGAGGTTTGTCCAGGTTCGATCACCGCCAGATCCAGGATCTCCAGGTCTGGGATGGCGTCCAAGGTAGAGCGGATCGAGGCTTCCTCGCCCTCCAACTGGATCTCCACCTGTTGCCCTCCTTGTAGCTGATCCGTCAGCTCCCCTGGGGTGCCCGTGGCCACCACCTGACCCCGGTTAATGATCACCACCCGATCGCAGGTCATACTGACCTCGGGCAGGATATGGGTGGACAGGATAATAGTGTGATCTCCGGCCAGACTCTTGATCAGATTCCGGACCTCGATGATCTGTTTGGGATCCAGACCCACCGTGGGCTCATCCAGGATGATCACTGGCGGATCATGGACCAAGGCCTGGGCCAATCCCACCCGCTGCCGGAATCCTTTGGAGAGCTTACGGATCAGAACATCCCGTTTCTCCTCCAGATTGCAGCGATCGATAGCCCGCTCCACCTGAGTATCCCGATCCCCAGGGCTGACCTTCTTGAGACGGGCCACAAAGGCCAGATAATCCTCCACCGTCATCTCGGTGTAGAGGGGCGGCGTCTCCGGCAAATAGCCGATCCGCTGACGCACCGCCATGGACTCCTCGATCACATCATGACCCGCCACCCGAGCCTGTCCCGAGGTGGCCGGTAGATAGCCCGATAGGATCCGCATCGAGGTGGTTTTACCCGCCCCATTGGGACCCAGAAAACCCATGATCTCCCCCGACTCCACGCGGAAAGAGACATCACGAATAGCGGCAAAGGTGCCGTAGACCTTACTGAGGTTTTCGACTTCAATCATCGATTGGGTGCCTCGCTGCCAATCTAGGATCGCTCACTGCAAGACCTTACGTTAGCAAGGGGGCTCGTGGGCCGCACTACCCCAATGGTGGGGAAGCCTGCGGATCAGACGAAAATCCCATCAGCAACATTAGCATAGGGATCGATCACCCCAACGAGGGTCCCCAATTCTCCAGACCCCATACAGCTCCCTCCCCCGCCACGACCTCCCCCATCACAAAAGCCTCCGGCAGCACCTGACGAGCC
>CAYSEO010000506.1:0-2545 GCA_964429885.1 uncultured bacterium | reverse complement strand
CCCTCCACCACCCCGACTACGTCAACGCCTACTGTCAAGGCACCCTAGATCCCAAAGCGCAACGTCGCATCGGTTTACCCTGGAGCCCCGATCTGGTGGAACGCACCTGTGTTGCCGTCGGCGGCACGATCCTAGCCACAGAATTGGCCCTCAGCCACGGCCTCGCCTGTAATACCGCCGGGGGCACCCATCATGCCTTCCCCACCTACGGATCCGGCTTCTGTATCTTCAACGATCTGGCCATCGCCGCCCGCCTACTGCTGCAACGCCAACGGGTGGAACGGCTCCTGATCCTGGATCTGGATGTCCATCAAGGAGACGGTACCGCCGTGATCTTCCAGGAGGAGCCAAGAGTCTTCACCTTCTCCATGCACTGTGGCATCAACTTTCCTGGCACCAAACAACAGAGCGATCTGGATATCTCACTGCCCGAAGGCCTGGAGGATGAGCCCTATTTACAGACCTTAGATCGCCACCTGCCGGATCTGCTAACTCAGGTCAAACCAGATCTGGTCCTTTATGACGCGGGAGTCGATCCCCATGTGGAGGATCGCTTAGGCAAACTGGCCCTATCGGATACCGGCATCTATCGGCGAGAGATGCAAGTGCTCAACACCTGTGTCAGCCAAGGCTTTCCCGTCGCCTGCGTGATCGGGGGGGGATATGCCCGCGATCTGGGTGCCTTAGTCGCCCGCCATGCCCTACTGCACCGTGCCGCCAGCGAGGTCTATCGTCAGCACCGCCTCTAGGACTCGGATCCGCTTCCGGCTTTGCTCAAGATCCCAACCGCAACTACGCAGATCTCTCCAAATCTGACGCAGATCCTCCTACCTTGCTGAACGGGGTTGATTGGGCTCCCTAGTTTACTACATCTAGTGTGGATCGGGCCATTCAGATGCTAGACTGCCACCAAATCTGATGTTCAGGAGGTGGATATCGATGCCTACCCCCCCTATCTGGGAGCAGGGGCGTCTATGCTGCGCCCTCACCTGGATCCTGGTGACCACTGCGATCCTCAGCCCACTCCCGTCCCCAAGCCATGCCCAGGAATTCGACTTTACCCCATCCACCTCCGGATCGCAGCCCTCTCCTGATCCGGCTCTCGTTCCGCCGCCGGTGCCCGATACCACCCAGGTGGTGCCTCCCTCCGATCCGACAGATCCCTTGGAGGACACCGTGCCGACGATGCCGATCCTGCCTCAGGTGCAAACGGGGGATCTACCCACAGTGGCTCTCCCGGATGCTCCTATTCCGGTCAGTGCCCCGGCTGCAGCTCCTAGTTCTGCTTCTTACACTCGTCAACCCAACATTACCCCTGGGGTTCCTGTCGGTGGCAGCCAACCGGGCAAACTCCTGGAGGGAGACACCCTACCTCTGACGGTCTATCGGCCCTTTACCTTTCAGCCCTACCAAGCCATCAACGGCAACTTGGAAGTCTCCGATCCGGTCAGCGATGGGCAGGGCAATGTGGTGATCCCGGCGGGCAGTGTGGTCTGGGGTAGCTTTGTGCCCGTAATCGAGCAGACCGAGGTGGACACTCCCAATGGTGATACCCGTCTGGAGGAGCGATTAGTCGGCAACCGCTTTGTGGCCAACCGTTTGACTGTCGGATCCAAAACCTATCTGCTGCAGGGCACCTCTGAGTTGTTGCCCACGGGTCTGGATCCGGAGGCCGATCTGGGTACCGTGGCTCTGCGGGGGGCTGGCTATGGTGCCCTCGGCGGTTTAGCGTTGAGTGTCTTTACCGGGGGATTGGCGGCTCCCCTGCTGGCGGGCAGTGCGGTGGGTGTGGCAGCCGGCAGCACCACCGTGGATCGGGTGGTCACTTTGGCCCCGAATACCGTAGTTTCCGTCACCCTGAGCGAGGACCTGATCCTGCGCTGAGGGCTCGATCCCGGAGGAATTGAGTTTGATCCAGTTGAATCTGATCTAGCCGATCTGAATTGTGTGTTGAGGAGATCAAAGCCATGAGTACCCGTTTCCGGACATTACCCCTGATCCCCCTGGGACCGATCGGCCTCAGCCTTGTCGTGCTGACGCCCCTCGTCCTGACCAGTTGCAATGATGAAGAGAGCACGACCCCTGAGGTGGTGATCACCCCGATCCCAGTCTCCACCTCTCCCACCCCCTTGCCCTCCAATACGCCTACCCCTGTTTTCACACCTACTCCCACGCCCACCCCGGTTCCTACCTTTACCCCTCTGCCCAGTCCTAGCCCCAGTGTCTCTCCCAGCCCCAGTCCCTCTCCGACACCGGTAATCGGCCTGCAGGTCTTTGTCCCCGATACTTTGATCCAGACCGTGGAAGAGACCCTATTCTTTGCCATCACAGCCCCAGAAGGGATCACAGAGGAGGCTCAGTTTACGGTGCGTGTGGTTCAAGATCCGCTCGCTCTCACCTTCCTCTATGACCTCGATGCGGTGGAGTGCGAGGTGGACGATGTCAGCTGTACCGCCCCGCTACCGATCACGATCCCAGATACCATCGCCCCAGGGGAGTACGAGCTCACCATCACGGCTGAGGATGGTCAGGGCAACTCTGTCAC
>CAYSEO010000505.1:0-2570 GCA_964429885.1 uncultured bacterium | reverse complement strand
CTTTCATGAGATTTCTTGGGCTTGGCTTAGAAGACAAAATCCCTGACGCCAAAACTATTTGGACCTCAGCGACAATATCAGGATCATCCCTAGACTGAGCCAGGATCTGTCTCTGAGCATCGATCTCCAACTCCTATATCATCTCATAGGGATCCAGCTGCTCTGAGCATATGCTATGCTTAGTGAACACTGATAAATCGCTCTGGTATAGTCTGTAGAATGTTTCACAAGAAAGGTCCTAAGTCAACAAATAGAGACCGTTCAGGAGTTTTGAGATCTTAGCTCTAATAGCATTTTTGTTTGGGTTGTTTTGTCCACCGCTTTCTCAAGGCTAGATCATGAGCTTCCTTCCTTTCGCAGTTTCAGGAAAATACTGGAGCGAACTAAACGAAGAAGAACGCTCCTTTTTCTGCTATGACGAAAATATCCTCCCTCTGGATCACACAAAGCAGATCAAACTAATCAAGCCTCCTGACTCGGAGAGTCTTTTTGACTGGGCGATGTCTTCTATCCCAAATGATTGGCCAGATGGTGTTGAGCACTATCCGAGTGAAGATCGTTTGAGTCTTTCTGATAAGTGGGATGATGAATCCTCGATTCAGGAAGTTCAGCAGTGGTTGCATGCTAATGGAGTTCCCAAGAACAGAGAGGTATATCTTCTGTATGACCGCGATCGTATCGTTTGCACAACATGGGAAATAGTTGTCCTATATTGGTATGCGTTTGCTTGGTCTGTTGGCTTTGCAATGATCTCCATTGACTATACGCGACAGTGGGCTTGTTGTTTTCACCATGAAGACATGGTTATTTTCGGGAAGAGATAGCGAGTATCAGGCGTTGATTTCTACGCCATCATTTACTATGGACCACCCAGCCTGCCTCGAGTCACCGGAACTCGATCAAGAATGATATGACCTCTCACTCTCCCTCCAGAAGTGCGTTTCCCTGGACCCTGATATCCTACATGAGGATCTGCTGGCCCCTGAGATGTTGGGACCAAGGTGGGATCATCGATGTTGACTTCAGCTCCACGAAAAGGACCGCTGTCTATTCTCCATTCCACAGGGAAACTTTTTCCAAACTTATCTCTTCCTATTTTGACGGGCTGAAAAAGATCTTGTGGAGCGCCTGTGCGGGCAAATGCTTCCTCCAAAGCTCTATTCATTATCTCGTATTCGTTCCCTCGTAGTCCTCTCCAGTCGAGATCTACTCTTGGATTGAAGTTCCAGGTTGCACCGACCACAGCTTGAGGTTTGGGCTGATTAAACAAACAAGGTGGTCGATCTGGATCCAACCAATCACTCGGATCTTGACGTGCTTCTTCCACTTGACCCAAATCAGGCAGATCTGAGTCGTCACCTCGACGTGATTAGAGGTATCCTATTGCTTTTTGGCTTCTACCTCCTCTAATATTTGCTTAGTGTTTTTTACCACATCCTCTAGCCAAGCCCGCGCACCTGCATCTGACTGATCGTCAAGAGCGTAATTTGCTTCCCATGCTACTAAATTAGATAACACATTTTCTTCAAGTGGCTCATTGAGAAGAGCTTCTATACCTTTGATCCCCTCAATAACAGATCTTGTATTCCTTTGGGACATCTGTCTGATCTGATCGTATGCCTCTTGTATCCCATCAATATCACAAAAATATATCCCCAGAAACTTCCTGGCAGCTTCAAGTGGAGGTAGAGACTGGTTCATTCTAGCTAATAGCTTATCTCTTATGCTCATCAGATCTCCTCGATTAGAAGCCACGGCCTGCAGGAAAAGCAGTGACGATGTAGAAAGACGGTGGGTTCCCAGGAACCAACCTGATTGTAATGCTTACTGAGCTTGTTTGTCCATAGACAGCTTTCTTTGGACCAAAACCACCCTGATTAATATTAAAGAATCCTTCTCCAACTAGGCCTCCGGCATCAAATGTCTTTTTGTGGACTTCTTCAAAGGCTAAGTCTGTGCGAATGTCATCCCAGTTTGCCTGAACATATTCATTCAGGGTTCTGTTCATCATTGACTCGTCGATCCACCTATATGAGTAGTTTTCAGCATTAGCCCAGGGAGGATCGCCGTAGATCCGTCCCTCGATGGTTCGTTGCCCTGGAGCATCGGCTTGGCGCAGTGGTACATCCGGACCATGGCGTTCGATTGTGTGAGCTCCGTTTCCTGCGTACTGTGTATCATTAACTCTCACATTGAGACGAGGTGGAGTTTCTCCCAGCTGATCATAGATCTGCTCTGTAAGCCTAACTTGTATCTCGACATCTGCAGCATCGGCTCGGCGCTGTGCCTGTTCTGGTGTTTCTCCTGAACGTGGAGTTGGATCCCGATCCAGCTGTAACTCAGCGTCGGTCCTAAGCTTGGGATCGTACCCTCCATGATTAAACAACCTGGGAGGCCGATCCGGATCCAACCAATCTGGCCTCACACTGGGATCCTGCAAGGCCTCATCCACCTGCTGTAACCTCAGATCCAGCTCCGTGATCGTGTCCTGAGCCTGAGCCACCACTTGCGGATCATCCCCGTACTTGGCCAGGATCCGCCTCTGAGCATCGATCTCTAACTCCAACATC
>CAYSEO010000504.1:0-2589 GCA_964429885.1 uncultured bacterium | reverse complement strand
TGACCCTGAGGGCATCCAACCAAAGAATCGGATACACCTTATCCAAAGGACGAGATTGCCATTGGCGAACTTCATCCTGGACAGCATCGGTGATCTGAGAAATGAGAGCAGCAGAGAGTTCAACCCCGTAGAGTTCTTGGATCTGGGCTTGGATGTCACGAGCACTTAAGCCCCGAGCATATAAGGCAATGACCTTCTCATCGAGTCCAGCTAAACGACGTTGGCCCTTCTTGACTAAAATAGGCTCAAACTCACTGAGTCGATCTCTGGGGACTTGGATCTCGACTTGTCCAAAGTCGGCCTGGACAGTTTTCTTGGAGAACCCATTGCGGCTGTTGCGTCGAGGAGATTTCTCCTCAGAAGGAGAGTCCGCCGCCTCAGGTTCTGAAAGGGATTGTTGCAAATGATGAGAAAGCTCAGCTTGTAAAGCGCGCTCAACCAAACCCTTAGTCAAAGTCTTGAGCAGGCCATTTTCTCCCAAGAGAGCCTCTGGACCTTGATAGTCTTGGATGAGCTCGTCAAGAAGTTGCTCTACTTTGGAAGCCGGTTTCTTCTTAGGCATGGGAACAGATCCTCTTGTTGGTAAATGGAGTATTTGTTGACTCACTTACACAAACTATTGTACACTCCCGAGTTTTATCGACGGAGGACTCACCTCTGAACCTCTCTGAGCACTGTATTCACTCTCATATCCCTAGATCTACCTTGCTTTCTGCCGCTCCAGACATAGATATCTCTTCATGTTGTACACTAAGTTCTTGAGCCCTATTATGCCGGTTGCCCTCTCCTTGCCAATAGCCCTCACTAGTTTTCCTCCCATCTCCATCACCCATCCCCCAAAAACATGTTCCACCAAGGCTCGGATCTTTGACTTCTCCTTATTCCTTTCTTTCTGCTCTTCACTCAACGGATTATTCCTGAATCCCCTCTCATGGATCTGACTCACAATTCCAAGCATTGCCAGTACGTTCTCTGTCACTCTACTTCGATAAGCTGAATCTGCCCAGAGTTCCATCTTTTCATCTTCTGGATCTAGGACTGACCATTTTTCTTTGTCCAACGGGCTTCCGTATCTTTCTGTCTAGCTCGGTGAGGCTGTTTTTCCCACTCTGCAGGCTTTTCGCCATTTGAGATCTGCTTATTCTCCTCCCGAGTGTTACGTTGTTTGGGGACAGGAATGAGGGTGGCGTCAACAAGCTGTCCTCCTTTAGCCTGATACCCATTTGCCTGCAGGTGAGAATTGAACTGCTCGAAGAGCTCAGTAATCAAATTTTTGCGGGTCAGTTGCTCTCGAAACAACCAGACTGTTTTAGCATCGGGGATCGTATCTTCCAACCCCAGACCTAGAAAAGTCATGAAAGAGAGTCGGTCGTTGACTTGGTATTCGAGCTCATCATCACTGATATTGTAGAGGGCTTGGAGGACCAGCAACTTGAACATCAAGATATCATCAAAGGGTTTGCGACCTGCATTAGACTTGCGTTCTTTAGTGTGTATCTGTTCAAGGATAGGTCGAAAATCATCCTAGGGAATGATAGTGTTAAGCTGGTCGAGAATATCCTTCTTTTGGGAAAGAGTATGTTGCCGCTTCTCAAAATCCCAAAATCCCTTCTGACCTATGGGAGATCATTGCCCAACTCACCTATGGCCTATTGTATCATAGATGTCATATTCAATTAATAGAGATGCCCTTGTCAAAGATATATACATGACAGGGTTCAGGGTTAAGTGAAAATCCTCATGATAAGCAAGACGTTCTCCTGAACTGTCACGACCTTCCTCAATCCTGTGGGAAGTGCGGGCTAGGTGATCCGCTTCTCAGGAGGCACCAGCATCAGCTCCTGCCACCGTGACAGATTCACCTGCCAGCTGGGCTTCCCCGATCCCGGATCCCCATCATTCCGATAGTGAGTCCCATAGCTCAGATCCACCTTCTGCTCCATCAAGCGCAACTGTTCCGCCTTCCAGATCCGGACTCAGATCTGCATCAGCGAGATCCCCAGCCCCCCCGCCAGCTTGGGAGGGCCAAGGCTCTCGGGAAGCTACTGTAACGGAATGATCACCAGATCAGACACCCCTCTATCCCACCCAAGGTGTCACAGGGCTTGTCCTGAGCGGGTTTGAGCTATTTTGTATCAGCTGAACCAACAGCTCTTGTCACAGTGCCCCTCCTACCAGGCTTTCAGCCCTTCTCACTTGCATCCCACATCCTTGAGCAACAGCGGATCCAGTTCCTTGATAGGGTGGTTGCGTCGCATCCCCACCTACGGTGACTCGTCAGACCCACGATCAATTCGCCAAAAGTCTGCTCTCTGAGTTCTTGGACCCTTGGGGACAGGTTGAAGTCAGTCGCGAAGTCACCGATGAACCTCGCTCCATTGATCTCTACTTTCAACCCGATCCGCGACAGCAGCCTCTGGGGTTGGGGTTACTGGGGCGGATGGCTCAAACTCCCTGCTTGTTGGAGCCCTATCGCAATCCCGTCAGTGCTGACCAGATCCGGGCTTGCCTGCTCAAAGCCTTGATGGTGCGAGCGGCTCAGGAACGCGCTGACTCAACGCTCGACCCTCCCCGACTGTGGATCCTGAC
>CAYSEO010000503.1:0-2604 GCA_964429885.1 uncultured bacterium | reverse complement strand
GCCGCTATGAATCCGCGTATTGATCTGTCGCTTAGAAAACAGTTTAGAATGATTAGAGCTTATCGCCTCCCTTGCTTGATCGCAACGTTTATATCACTATCTAAAGCATCCGCAACGTTCTGTTATCTGAACATCAGGAAACAAGCGACGATCAGCGGATTTTGGCAGCTCAGATTGTGAAGATATGTATCGGCAGCGAGGTGGCAGGCTCAGGGGAATATGGCTGGATCTAGGTCTGGATCTATTGAGGGACAGGGTTTGGTAGGGTGTCGAACAGGATTGGGAGGTAGCGAGGTGGGAGGGCAGAGCCGATCACAGGTTGAGATGATGCGGCGGGCTCGGTTGGGAGATCCGGAGGCGATCGCTGAGGTCTTGAATCAGGTGTTACAGCCTCGGGGAATCTCGGCGCGGGTGTGGCGGTCGGCCAAGCAGCTCCAGGTTTTGGTGGATGCTGATCCTTTGCCCCGTCAGCCGGTGTTGGTGGGGGTGTTGACCAAGGGGATCCAGCGGTTACATCCTCCTCTGATCCGCACCTTGCAGGTTTACGGTCGAGTCCGGGGCTGGCCCGAGCTGGCTTGGATGGAGGTGGTGGATCTGTTGGGGGATCCTCATCCTGCGGAACAGGACCTGAGCTCGCTGTGGGTGCCTGCTGCCGCTGGGGTTGCGGATCTGAGGCGGGCTCGACAGCGGTGGGATGGGCCTGGGTGGGGATTGTGGGGGCTGTTGGCTTTAGGGACGCTGGCCATCATGGGTGCACCGCCTGGGATCCAGAGCCTCACTCGACTGTTGAATGGGACAGTTTCTAGATCGGATAGTGATCCACCCTCGATCCGGGCTCGCTACCCCGATCCTCAAGGACCTCGAAGACCGGCCTTTGATCCCCGTCTGATGCCTCCTCTGGATCCGGATCTGGATCCCAGCTGTGAGGCAGCTCGCACCGGACCTTATCTGCAGTTTCTTGGGGATGCCTGTCAGCGCAAGCGATGGCCGAGGGATGGGGATCGAGATCGCAGTTGTCCCACCTCAGCCTCCAGTGCCCAGGTGATCTTGTCTGAGGGTCGGATCGGGTTCTATCAACCGGCAGAGACGGTGGTGAGGGTGGATGATACAGCTCTAGGGTTTCTGCCCCCGGAGCTCAAGGTGACTGTGATCTTGATCCGGCGCATCGACGGTGTGCCCCACTATCGCTACCTCAGCAACGGCACCCACGATCAGACCTTTGAGCCCTGGAGCGCCTCCAAGTTTATGGCGGTGGCTAATGCGGCGGCGATCCTGCGGATGCGATCGGATTATCAAGTGGGTCTGGCAGCCTCGGTGGATGGTTATCCCCTGGGGGATCTGATCACCAGTCTGCATACCTACAGCTACGATCCTTACTCCTCCAACAGTCTGGGCCGGTATTTCCAACGGGTGGCGGGGGGGGAACAGGCCAATGCTTGGATCCATGAGGAGTGGTTAGGGCGACCAGGAGCGGAGTCCTTTGGGGGGGGGTACGGGGAGGCGGATCCCCCGTTGAGCTATCGCTTTACTCAGATGGAGGGCGGATCGCTACAGATCCAACCTCAAGCAGCGGGCTTGCCCAATCATCTCTCCAGCTTCACTCTGGCGGAATATCTGAAACGACTGGTGATGCATCGGGAGGATCCAGCTACTCGTCTTCCTGGCGGGCAATGGTCGGATCTGCAAGTCCTATTCTATGGCTCAGCCTCGGCCACGGAGCCTTGGGGGGGGATGTCGCAGGATCTCTCCCTCTATCTGCAGAGCACCGATATGGACTATCTGGCGGAGCGCAGTCAGGGACAGTGGCGCACGATCTCCAAGATGGGGTTAGGGAAAGGGGAATTGGTTAGTGTGGGCTATGGCTGCTTTCCGGCCTTGGATGGAGAGGGGCAGATCTTGCCGGACTGGGGGCGGGAGTTCGTGATCGCGGCTCATCTGGGCCATGGTGGATCCTCCTGGGGGGAACGGGATCGGTTACTGGCAAGCTACCACCGGCAGATCATTCAAGGCATCATTAAAGGGCAGATTCGCTAGCGGGATGCCTGAGCCTAGGGATCAGTGCTGATCTCCCGATCTCATCCTCGTAGATCCATAGGGGTTCACAGGGATCTCCTGGAGCGGGCCGATCTTAAGATATGTAAATCGAAGTTGAGAGAACGCCTTGATCATCCTCAAGTTACCTGCCGACCTACGACGTAATCTATTGATCCTGTTTGCTGCAGGGCTATTGTTTTGGGCCAGTTTGGGATCGATGCTGCCCACCTTGCCGTTGTATATCCAGGATCTGGGGGGGACGAGTCAGCAGGTGGGTTGGGTGATGGGCTCCTTTGCGGTAGGTCTGTTGGGATCTCGCTCCTGGTTGGGGAATCTGGCGGATCAGCGGAGCCGCAAGCTGGTGTTGCTGTTGGGCTTGGTGGTAGTGGTATTGGCGCCCCTGGGCTATTTGCTGGCGGATCGGATCTGGTTGTTGGGGGTGATCCGGGCTTTTCATGGGGTGAGCATTGCGGCCTTTGCCATGGGGTTTGTGGCTTTGGTAGTGGATCTGGCACCGGATGAGCATCGGGGGGCGGTGATGGGGGACATGAGCCTGGTGATGCGATTTTG
>CAYSEO010000502.1:0-2635 GCA_964429885.1 uncultured bacterium | reverse complement strand
GGGGATAGGGAGGAGGTGTGATCGGTTCTAGAGACAGTGGAGTGGGGGGATCTGTAGAGCTCACAGGGTAGATGACGGAGAGAGAAGGATCAGCAGAAGTTTCAGGATCGATGCAAGGGATCTCCACGGGCTGCCCTGTACACCTATTCTGGTGATCCATTCAGCTCAACCCACCCTAACCTTTTAGTTGTTGGAGAACTGCAGATGTTGAGCGGTTACCAACGTATCAGGAGCCAGGAAATGATCCAGATGATAGGCCCGCTCCTCGGTCTTCAACAAGATCTGCTCCAGGAGGTAGCGGGTGCCCCGATCCCCTAGACTTTCCGCTTGGGTCGCTTGGCTGCGGAGCAATCCGATCACCTGCTGCTCAGCTTGCAGATCGTGTTCCACCATCTGGCGGCAGCGAAAAGCACCATCGGGCTCAGGGGTGAAGCAACACATCTCCGCCAGGCGCGCAAAGCTCGCCACGGGCACACCACCTAATCCATTCAGGCGCTCACCCACCTCATGGATGTGACCCTCCACTGCTTCGTAGGACTCCTGAAAGAATTCGTGGAGCTGATAGAACTCAGCCCCTTCCACCACAAAGTGATGCTTTTGATACTGCAGATAGAGAGCCTGAAGGCTGGCCAGAAGGGCGTTGAGACCCTCACAGACAGGGCGGGTTACTGATCCATCCAGCAGCACAACATTATCAGCAACCTGATCGAGGGATTGAACAGGGGAAAGCGTTTCAGCCATCTTCATCTCCTTTGATATCTGCAACTCAGGAGCAGGAGCTCAGCAAGCGAGGACCTATCCTGGATCGTCAATTCGATCGTTGTTGACAGTTCTTAACTTAACATGCCCGCACCAGTTGTCAAGAACGGCCCAAATTGGAATCTGAAAGGAAGTCGCACAAAAAGAAAGATCGTTTGGCAGAAACTTAGCAGACAGAGGCTTTCCAGGAGTCTTATCTCAGTCAGTTATTCTCTCAAATGATAATAGATCTCAGTTGATGGAGCGGAACAGAGGGTTGAGCGGTGGCGAGCCCTGCTGCTCCTGTTTCCGCAGCAAATGAGCGATCGAAATGACGACGACACCCTGCTCCCCTAACTCCGCTCTGCCAGATCCAAGATCCGATCGAAACGAAAGCCACTCACCCACTCCCGTAACCCCTCCGCTAGTTCTTGGTGGGGCTCCGGGATCTGGTCCACCAACGAGAGCACCCGATCTCGATCCAGTTGAGCCGCTGCCTCCTGAAGTTCCTCAATCCATTCCACCGTCATGATCTGGAGATCTTCGGGATGGAGCGTTGAGGTCTGGGGGGACACCGCTAGATCTGCCCGTAAGCCCTCATCCTCATAGAGATAGCTCACTCCTAAATGGTGGGCGATCCGTTCAAACAATACCTCCTCTCGAAAAGGTTTTGGTATAAAATCATCACATCCAACCTCCAGAACCCGGACCCGTTCATGATCAAAAGAGCTGGCGGTGAGAGCGATGATCACTGTGGACTGTCCCTGAGGGGTAGCCTTGATCCGACGGGTTGCCTCATAGCCATCCATCACCGGCATGCGCATATCCATCCAGATCAGATGGGGACGCCACATTTCCCAAGCCTCGATCGCCTCTAGGCCATGATCTGCCGTCAAGGTCTCAAAGCCCACGGAGGAGAGCAGATCCGTCACCAGATCCCGGTTCTCAGCCCGATCATCCACCACCAAGATCCGAAAGACGGGCTGATGGGGAGACAGACCGATGATGCGTCGATAGGGAGAGGGGGAGGGAATGGTCTCTGGATCCGCCAGCTCCACCTGGAGATCAAACGTGAAGGTGGATCCCTGTTCGGGTCGACTGCTAACCCGAATATCGCCTCCCATCAGCTGAACAAATTGACGGCTGATGCTCAACCCTAGCCCTGTGCCCTCACTCCGGGATCCACTCTGGGTCTGCATAAAGGGCTGAAAGAGAGACTCCATCTCACTGGGAGCGATCCCTTCCCCGGTGTCCTCCACCTCAAAGATCAACCGATGCTGCTCCTCCCAGGGCTGTTCGTAAGCCACCCGGATCGTGATCCCACCCACAGCAGTGAACTTGACCGCATTGCCCAATAGATTGATCAACACCTGCCGTAGCTTACTCTGGTCCCCACTGACGAACGGGGGCACCTCCGACCCCATCTGGACCTGGAGGGAGAGGGATTTGGCCTCGATCCGGGGTCGAAACAGTTCCTGAACGGTCTGTAGCAGGTGATGGAGGTTGAAAGGCTCTTGTTGCAGGGTCATCCGCCCCGCCTCGATCTTGGAGAGTTCCAGCACCGTATTGATCAGGTTGAGCAGATGCTCGCCGCTGCGATTGATCACCTCTAGGGAATCCCGCAGCTTGGGGGTAAGGGCTGGATCGCGGGCCATCAGTTGGCTATAGCCTAGGATGGCATTCATGGGGGTGCGTAGCTCATGGCTCGTGTTGGCCAGGAAGGTACTCTTGGCTTGATTGGCTAACTCCGCCGTCTGCTTGGCCTGCCGTAGATCCTCCTCCACCCGAGAGCGCTCTAGTTCTGCCTCCGCCCGCGCCGCAAAGATCTTCAAGATCAGTGAGATCTTGGTGGGGGGATCGATGGGTTGGACATCCATCACCGCCAGGATCCCAAGAG
>CAYSEO010000501.1:0-2636 GCA_964429885.1 uncultured bacterium | reverse complement strand
GTTGGATTCGCCCCCCAATCCTGAGTTTGAGCCCGCTTTGCCTATCGTCACCGCCACGGTTCCGCCGGATGCCACTCCGCTGCCTGCATCTCCCAGTCCTAGCCCGCCCTCTCCCTAGATCAAGATCAGGCCATGGGTTGAGGCACCCGGATCTGGTGATAGCTATGGAGCAACTCCCCGATCTGAATGGCGTTCAGGGCGGCCCCTTTGCGGATCTGATCCCCACAGATCCAGAGTTCCAGTGCCTTGTCATAGGAAATGTCCTGTCGGATCCGGCCCACCGCCACCTGATCGCGACCACTGACATCGATGGGCATGGGGAAACGATTCTGTTCCCAATCCTCCAACAGCTGCACTCCAGGGGACTCCGCCAGGATCTGCCGAGCTTGATCCACAGGGAAGGGTTGATCGAACTCCAGGTTGATGGATTCCGCGTGGGTCCGCAGCACCGGCACTCGCACACAGGTGGCCGTCACCCGCAGATCCGGCGTGTTCAGGATCTTACGGGACTCGTTCAACATCTTCATCTCCTCCTGACAATAGTGGTTGGGTTGGATGGGACTATTGTGGGGGAAGAGATTAAAAGCGATCGGGTAGGGGAAAACCTGGGGTTGGGCGGGCTTGCCCTGGAGCAGATCCCGAGATTGATCCTCTAGCTCCTGCATGGCTCGGGCTCCGGCACCGCTGGCGGATTGATAGGTGGAGACCACGATCCGACGAATGGGATGGATCCGGTGCAAGGGGGCGATGGCCACACACATGAGGATAGTGGTGCAGTTGGGGTTGGCGATCAGACCTTGGTGGTGCAGGGCTGCCTCGGGATTGACTTCGGGGACCACGAGGGGTACTTCCGGATCCATACGGAAGGCACTGGAGTTATCGATCACGGTGGCGCCCTGTTGGATGGCGATCTGAGCCCAGGCTTTGGAGACGGATCCACCCGCTGAGGCCAATACTAGATCTACGCCTCGAAAGCTGGCTGCGGAGACCTCCTCCACTCGGATCGATTCCCCTTTGAAGGTGAGTTGGGTGCCTGCGGATCGGGGGGAGGCTAAGAGCTTGAGCTGAGCCAGGGGAAACTGTCGTTCCTCCAGTAGGGTCAAGAGCTCCGTGCCGACGGCTCCTGTGGCTCCTAAGATGGCAACATTTAGCCCAGATGACATGATCCGCGTCCTTCCTATGTCCTAGATCGGTACAATGGCCCATCTAATTTATCACAGGGTCCTGACGTTGGAGCGGCGGGCCAGAGCGGCGGTGTTACTCTTTTGAGTACTGGATCGATTCCCGGTAGGTTCCCGGTTCTCTGGTTAAGTAGATCAGCAAAAACGTTTATACAGTCTATATAGTGCGTGTCAAAGCAATTTTGCCGATCTACTTATGGTGCAAGCCGTAGAGAGGAGGAAAGGGTGATTATTTTTGCTTTCATATGGTGTGGTATAGAACTATTAGTTTAGAAGTGTAGATGCCATGATAGCTCCACATCTGGGTTCGGTTCATTGGGGATCGAGCACACATGCCTTCTCCCTGAGACAGGCTCACCCTTGCCGTCTGATGATCTCACTCCTGCGCAATATCCTGAGTATCGATCGGGGCTTCCAGATCAGCAAAGCTATTCAAATTCAGATCTACAAGAGTGGACCTCACCAGAGGCCGATCCGGGATCGAAACTTGTCCCAAGGCATTGAGTAACTCTCTCCATCTTTGATTGAGTCTGGAACTCTCAGGCTCCTGTTGATAGAGATAGGCCAGATCATGGATGGCATCATAACTGAGCTGACCTGGATCTGATTCCGGAGGGATGCGTTGGATCCAACCATCCACAACCAGATCGGGCTCCTCCGTCTCCACTTGAGCGCAATCCACCATAAAATACCACCGATAATTGGGTCCTTGGCTCAACCCATACTGAGGATCTAGGGGCAAACTCACCGACAAGAAGCCTGGGATTTGTGAAGATTGCACTTGAGTACGCCAGACCGTTTGAGTCTCCCGCTCATTCAAGAGAATGAACTCCATACGGCTGATCTGATCGGGAGCATAGGGCACATAGAACCACAGGGTAGGATAAGCGGAGCGAGTAAAATCCCGTCCTTGATGGGCCATTAATGCTGTTAATGGATGTTGCGTTGAGAGACAGCTCTGCAGGTGTCGCACTGCCCCCGGTGTTACATTGCCCTGTTGGGGAGTTCCCGTTTGCGGGGCTGCAGGTAGACCCGGCCTGTCTCCTGATTCTGGGGTGACTTCGGGTTGGGGTTGAGGAGAGGGGCTCGGGGTGGGAGACGGATCAGCCCTATCGATCCAGATTACCGTGAGGAGAGTAAGCAGGCTGGTCGATAACCCACGTCCAGTCAATTTAGGCATGAGGATAAGTTAAGTTAATTCTCTAGACTACGAGGATAGCAGACAGTAATCCAAACCATGATTAAGAGCAGTGCGATCCCGGACGGGACCAAGGGCAACCACAGCCCCCAGCCAAACCCTAACCAGCAACTGCCGTACAACACCATCCCCAGCCCAATCCCTTGTATCCATCGCCAAGCCGTCGATCGCTGCCAGCGCGTGACGACTCCTGCGACCAGCCCCCCGGGCCCGAGCCAGGCCGCCGCCCGGGCGGGGGGGGCGGGGGGGGCGGCGGG
>CAYSEO010000500.1:0-2639 GCA_964429885.1 uncultured bacterium | reverse complement strand
GCCTTCGCGATCAGTCAGAAGGGAGAGATCCTGTTTCAACATACGATCGTGGGCTCCACCTGCGATCCCACGGAGCTGGAGGCTTCGGTGCGGGAGGTATTGGAGCTGGCGGATGAGTATGATGATCGGATTACTGTGCGGTGGGGCGGACAGCGGGCTCTGGAGCGGGATCCGTAGCGGACCTCTCTGATCGAGGCAAGACATCAAAGATCAAATGAATGCGCCACTGATCACTCTGGTTGTAGGCAGCATGGGACACTTTATTGTCAAACCACCACACTTCGCCAGGTTGCATTCTAATCCATTCCTCTCCCGCAATCAGAAGGCTACCACAAGGACTTTTCAGGATCAGGTGATAGCGATCTCGATGTCGGTAATACTCACCGTGGTCAATATGTCGATGCACTCTACCATGGGGAGCCAACCGCACAATAGAGGCTCGTCCGAGTTCTCCGCCTAGATCTGTCACGAAAGCCTCAATCCAGCTAAGGATCAGAGGAAACTGTTTGGCCCAAGGAGTTAGAGCACTGGCATGAACATCTCGGGTTTGAGTGATACCTGGAGGGAAAGGGCGGCGGGCATGACGAAGGGGGATCGTCTGAGTTTCTTGCTGAACTTTGATCTGCTCCTGACGACGCGTATCTTGGGTCCACAAATAGGCTTGTGCTTCGACTTCAGCCAGGAGAGGCAGGACATCAACGTTTTGATCGATCAGGCGAAAAGAGTTGAGTGAGGGTGTGGAACTACGCTGTAAAGTAGAGAGGAATTCATAGGTGGAGAGGCCCGGAATCGGATCAGAGGGGAGTTGCTGCAGAGCCATCAGAGCCATGAGCCCATGTTGAACATTATCGATCCGGATGGCATTATCATAAACTGTAGTTCGGATCCCACCCTGTACTAAGGTCGGTTTGGAAACGTAGAACATATCCGAGAGATCCCGAAACTGTAATTGCCTCAAACTACGAGCACCTCTCCAGATAGCCTGATAATAGCGTTGCACTCTTGCCTGATCTCCTCTCTGGATGGCGAGGTCCAGTGCCGCCACTAGTCCCTCTAGATAAACCCCCGTCGAAGAGCTATGGGGGGGTCCCCATTCAGATCGATCGGGGTTGTAAAATCTCCCCTCTAGATCAAGATAAGGAATCTCTGCCACCTGCTGAAATGACAGAAGATCATCATTCATCTGAAAGACGAAATCTAAGAACTCTTGATCATGAGTGGCCTGATACAGTTGAGCATAGGCTTGGGTATGCCAAGGGATAAAGGCAGGATTGGGGTGTTGGCGATACCATTCTCGATAATAGCGAAAGGTTTGATAACAGCGACCTAGGATCCGGGTATCTCCGCGATGCTGATAGAGTTTGGACCAGAAGAGTAAAGCCTCACCAGGGTAAAAATTTTGATTGTCGTTACGCTCAGCAGGTAGCCAAAAAGTGCGGAAAGATCCGTCCGGCTGCCAAAGTGCATCAATCGTCTGACATAGCGAGTCGAGGATATCCGAGTAGCTTGCTCTCTCTGGGGAGTCTGGGGTTAGAGAGATTGATTCCAATAAACATAATGCGGCCATGGCCAGAGATCCCAACTTGATCTTCCCTTCGTGCTCGATGAGACCTAGGTGTTCATGTTTTCGATGGAATCGTTTGAGGTTATAGTTTAGGTTATGGGTTGCCAGCAGTTGATGTTCGGGCTTTTGCGAGATCTGAGCATAACGAATCAGACAAAGAGTGGCCATAAACTGACGGATTGCGTTGTTTCTGTTGGATTCCTCTCCTCGGCTTGGGAAATATTTATAGATCAACCGTCCATCAGACTGAATCTGACGCAATAACCATCCTGCCATCGTTGTGATCATGGTTTGGATCTCTGCTGGGGAGACTGCCGTCAGTGGGAAGATCTGGTTGCCGCGATGGAGAGGAATGAGGTTCAAAGTAGGGTGCAGTTGGATCAGGATCTGGTGACTGGAGAAGGTATAGAGTTGACCACCTTGACGTAGGAAGGTCTCTGATGTGAGGGCCTCCCGATCTAGGAAATTTTGCCAAATGGTCTGGAAGCTCAGATTGGTCGTGATCATGCGAGTGGGGCTATAGCGAACGATTTGATCACGATACTGTAGCTCAATGCCTCGGACCCCTCGATGAATGTTTCCAAAGGTAGAGTTAAATTGTTTTAAGGGGACTCGTTGATATTGATAACAGAAACAAAGCTCTACTGTGTCAGGTCCCTCGGAGTTGGTATTGGGCAAGGGCACAAGCTCGGAGAGGATCTGCTGCCAGAGTTGGTTGAGAGTAGGAAGATGACACCAAAAAGCTTGTTTGAGACGCCCGTGACGGCGAAGGACAACGTAAGTGGGTCCCTCTAGGTGTAGTTGAGAGATCAGATCCTCAGGATCGCTCTCCACCATTCTCCTGAGTTCAGCCACAAGTGTGTCCTTGCCGATCATAGAAATAGGGCCTCCCTTCTGTGCTTCTTAATAAGCCGATCGAATTGACCTGAAACCAGTCTCACTGCAGCCGATCATCTGAGTCTTTCCAGCTGCTCGATCGTTCTTGCTAATCACCATCGCCGTCACCATCACCATCACCATCGCCATCTCCATCCCCGTCGCCATCACCATCGCCGTCGCCATCACCATCGCCGTC
>CAYSEO010000499.1:0-2661 GCA_964429885.1 uncultured bacterium | reverse complement strand
GGGACCTGCATGCAACGGGCATGAGCCCTAGGGTTGAGTGATCGCAGGTTGAGGTCTCGGCGTAGGTTGTTGTCCCTGAGGAGGTAAGGGAACTAGCTCCTGTTCATCCTCAATCCGCTCAGGATCAGGAGAGGGCGGGCTCGGTTGCGGAGCAGGGTTGGATGCAGGGGTGGGTGAACCTAGGGTATCAGGGGTGGGGGATCCGGGAGCAGAGGGTGGAGGTGTCGGTTGTGGCGTTTCGAGGGTAACTCGTCCCAGCACAGCCTCCGAAGATCCAACAGTTCGCTGGAAGATCTCACTGATGTCCGATGAGCTCTCCAGGGAAATGGAGGATCCATCCCAGGCGAATCCGATCAGACGGGGCCAGCGTTGGTTGATCAGTTCTGTGATCGAGCCCTCTAACCAGGGGATCTCTTCTGGATCCGCTGGTCCTGAAGTCAATCCCATGGCGGTCACAACGATCGGTTGACGAGCACTCAAAGCGGCCACTTGGGGATAGAGCTGATCCATCTGACTCTGAAAGGTCTCTTCGGAATTGGGATCTACCCTTAGCTCTAAGGCGATCCAGTCCACCAACCTGTCCCCTGGATACGCTTGACTCAGATCCGCGGTCTCCAGATCGGGATGATAGACCCAGGATAGATTGGGGAGCTGTTGTGGTTGGATCTGTTCTAGGACATAGCGATAGGTGCTTGTGGTTTGCTCCTCAGATTGGGATCGATCCGTAGGCCCAACACCGAAGATCAGCGGGGATTTGAAGGAGCGGATCGCCTCTCCCCAAGCTCGAAGCGCTTCATCTCTTTCCCCAGCACGGATCGCCTCCGCCTCCTCTCCAGTTTCCGGCAGGATCCAGCGTAAGTAGGGTACAGATCCTTGAGATCGGATCGAGGTAGCCTGTTCTAACGGAAAGTCTGCGGGCCAATGATGGGTGAAACCGATCCAGGCTGAGGACTTGCCGATCTGTTCTTCGTGAGCTTGGATCCGGTCGGGGTTGAGATCCGATCCTAGCCATAGCCCCTGATAGAGTTTGCCCTCTGGCGGGGGAGCGACCTTGCCTTCCTGATCGTCGCGGGGGATCGGGGAGGTCAACATCACCTCTAATCGTAAATACCGGGTTTGAAAGGGGACTTCACCGAAGGTCATCGTGATGGATCGGGTGCTGCTCTGTCCCTTGGTGATCTCTTTTTCTGGGAAGTCCACAGGATCGGAGAGGGCACTAGCCTCCACCTGTTGCTCAGGGGATGTCGCTGCATCCTGGAGTACAGCATTGAGGATCTGGAGCTGAGCACCATACCCTGGATTCAGGAACTGAGTGTTGGTATCGATCTGAAAGCGGATCGAGCCAGCAACCTGACCGACGGTGGTGGATTCGGGGACTCGAAACTGCAGTTGCAGACTCAGATCATCGAGCTCATAGGTGCCCAGACGTTTGACCTCTCGATCCTGGCTGGGTTGGGGATCGGGATCGGAGAAACACTCCATACAGGAGCCGAGGGTTTGAGCCGCAACGGAGGTGGATGCCTCTGCGATCTGGGCCAGCTGAGCGGGGCTGAGGAGAAAGGTGGCCAGCAGGCTCTCTGAGATCGGTTGTTCCTCGTCATCCAGCTCGGAGAAAGGGCGGGTGCGAGGGGTCATGGTGCGCACCTGAGAGATGCTGTTATTGATGGGACTGGCGGTCGGGCTCTCGCCGCCGCATCCCCAGAGGGTGATCCCCAAGATCCCCAGCAGACCTATCCTGTGTAGGCATCGTCCTCTGCTGATCCCCATGGCGCTACTCAGATCATTCCTAAGACTCTAGCTTATCCCTGCACCGTCACCTCTTCTGGTTGGATCATCAGCTGACCCTCATAGCGCAGTAGCCCCTGTTGTAGCTCCAGCCGATCGATGCGCACATCCGGATCTAACTGGATCATCAGCTGTTCCAAGCCAGGGACGGGTAGGGACTGTCCTTCAGCGGTCACCCAATTGGGATCCGTCAGGAGCAGTTGGTTTTGGTTTTGAGGGGTGAGTCCCGTGGTCAAGGTCACCGGCAGTGGCTCCCCCTCCGACAGACTGAGATTAGCGTCGATGCGGATCCGATCTATCTCCAGGGTGACGTTGGGATCGCTGATCAGAAAAGGCACCTCTTGTCCAGCAGCAATGGGCAGGCTGACCTGGGCCTGGGCAAGTTGTTGACGGATCGCGGGGGAGCTGAGGGTTTGGTTGAGATCGTTCTCTGTCATCTGCAGGCTCACTTGGACGGGCACGGGGGCGAGGAGTCGTAGGGGTTGACCCTGGATCGCCTCACCAACATTTAACCGAATGTTCTGGCCCGTGAGTTGCAGCTGATTGACCTGAAAGCCTTGATAGATCAAACCAGTGCCGGAGACGCTGGCCTGGGGGATCACCCCGTTGAGGATATCGGCATCGGCCCCAGAGACCTGAACATTGAGGTTCTCCACCTGATCCACCTCCGCCCGGATCCAAGCTGCCACCAGGGGGCTGAGGATGGAGCTAGCGATCTGGGCAGTAGCAGGCAGAGTATTCACCACCATGACCGGCAGGGTAGCCAGGATCCCCACCCCGACCCAGAGACCTTTGCGAGCCGACTCCACCCGTTGGTTCAGGAATCGATCCAGATTTGAGAACGTGTCGAACAGATCCATAACCTCATTCACCTGC
>CAYSEO010000498.1:0-2675 GCA_964429885.1 uncultured bacterium | reverse complement strand
TATCTACGAGGAGAGGATCAGATGGATGGCGCATTGTTGCGGGTGTGGTATCTTTCCTTAGGAAACTATGTAGAACTCACACCACCCCAAGGTCTGAGAGAAAAAGATCAGTGGGTGTGGTTGGATCAGATTGGTCTTGGGCTTGCTCTCTGGGAAGGTCCGTTTGAGGAGGATATGCCCCGATTGGGGTTACGTTGGTGCGATCAGGATGGAAAGGTGATCCCGACGGGGGCAGAGCAAGCCCAGCAAGAACGGCGGCGGGCCGATCGTTTAGCAGAGCTTTTGCGCCAACAAGGGATTGATCCGGAGACCCTGGCTTGAGTGATATTGCAGTCGCCACTCCGATTGAGACGCCCGAATCAGGTGTAGCCCCAGGTCAAACGATCGTCATGCCCTAAGGAGTGTGGCGACTGCAATAAACCTTGATCTTGACGGGACTGCTCTTCGGTCCCAAGGATCTATTGCCGCACCCACCGCGTCGCGCCCCCAGGCTGATCGATCAACTGGATCCCCTGCTCCTTGAGCTGATCCCGAATCCGATCGGCTTCCTGAAAGTTACGCTCCCGCTTCGCCTCAGATCGTTTCTGGATCCAACTCTCGATCTGTTCGTCGGTTAGACCTGAAGTGGGTTTCTGGGTATCCTGAGACAGATCCAACCTGAATCCCAAAGTGCCCAAAATCGTCAACAGGGCCTGACTTTTGGAGGCCAGGATCTCGGAGCTTAAACTCGTCTGTCCCTCATGGATCAACACATTGCGCTCACGGGTCAGCTTGTTGGCTAGCTCAAAGGCCACTGCCAAGGCCGCAGGGGTGCCGAAATCCTCATCCATCGCCGTTTGGAAAGCCGTGATCGCCTCCGGATCTGAATCGCTCTCCTCCTGGTGAAACTGGTATGCTGCCTGGATCCCCTTGCTCAAGGTGCCCCAGCCATTAGCGGCAGCCTGAAGGCTCTCGTCTGTGAGATCAATGGGACTGCGGTAATGGGTCTGCAGAAAGAACAACCGTAAGGCCATCGGATCCCAAACCTCCAGAGCTTGACGCAGGGTGGTGAAGTTGCCCAGAGACTTAGACATCTTCTCCCCGTTGATATTTAGGAACCCGTTGTGTAGCCAGTACTTGGCCATCGGCTTACCTGTGATCGGCTCCGACTGAGCGATCTCGTTCTCGTGATGGGGAAAGATCAGATCCGCCCCCCCAGCATGAATATCGATATGATCTCCTAACGTCTGCCGCACCATGGCTGAGCACTCCAAATGCCACCCTGGACGACCCCAACCCCAAGGGGACTCAAACCCAGGCTCTGAGGGGGGCGCGGACTTCCAGAGGGCGAAATCGAACGGATCCTGTTTGCCTGTCTCCGCCTCGCTCACCCGACCACTGGCTCCCGCCTGCATCTGCTCCAGCTTGCGTCCCGAGAGCTGACCATAATCGGTAAACTTGCGCACCGAATAATAGACATCCCCTCGATCCGCCACTTGATAGGCAAAGGAGGCCAATTGCAGGGAACGGATCAGCTCAAACATAGCCGGTAACGACTGGGTAGCCCGAGGATAGAGATCCGCCCGCAGGATATTCAGTCGATCCATATCCTCGAAGTAGGCCTCGATGAATCGTTTGGCCACCTCCACCATGGAACTGTTCTGTTCCTGAGCCCGCTTCAGGATCTTGTCGTCCACATCTGTAAAATTTTGCACATAAGTCACCCGATAGCCCCGCCATTGCAGGTAGCGGCGCACCCCATCCCAGACGATATAAGTACGGGCATGACCCAGATGGCTGTAGTCATAGACCGTGATCCCACAGACATACATCTTGACCTGAGAACGTCCCCATTCATCCAGTGGAGATAGGGGTTGGAAAGGTTCCCGCTGGCGCGACAGGGTGTTGTAGAGGGTGAGTGTCATAGGGACCGGGGAGGACATTGATAAAAACGAACAAAGCGTTAGATCCTGTCATTGATTAGCGCAAATATTGACACAGCCAGATGCGGTGGAGATCAGGACTTGGCCAGCAGGAGAGCGCCAGAAGGGGATTATGGCCATTTACGCAAGAGCTTGTCTGGATTTGTTAACTAAGGTAACCTGTCGGGGATACGTCAGATCGTCCTGATCTTTAACATAGATCGCTGGCCCGTTGGGACCCTAACCCATTTAGACTCAGGGGGTGTGGGTGAGGGGTCTGATCATCCTGTGTTCCCATCTGTGTGAGGAGTGTCGCTTGAAGCAGAGGACGTTGAGCCAACCCGATGATCGCCTGAGACAGCCTAGCTCTTCCTCCCGGCTGACTCCATGGAATCCGAATACCACTGTTGGGACAACGCCGGGTCATGCCGATCCTCGAAGTGCTGATCCGGCCCCCAAGCCTGATCCATCCGCCACCTATCTGGAGCTGGTGCCGATCAGTCACTCCAGCCGTTTCCTGAAGCCCACGCTGGCCGGACTGGCCCTATCTTTGAGCATGGCGGGTCTGGTCTGGTTGCGGAAGCTTGATCAGCTGGATCAAAACCTCAGCCAACCCTGGACACCGCAGCCCCAATCCCTTCCCTCTGATCCCACCCCGCCCCCCGATCAAAAACCCCCGCAGAAACCCCGAGCGCCACTCCCCTTGGGCCTAGGGTTGGTTGCGTTGATCGGGATCGGAGGCCTGATGCTGATGCAACGTCAGCAGCAACCGAC
>CAYSEO010000497.1:0-2690 GCA_964429885.1 uncultured bacterium | reverse complement strand
TACCTGTTACGGATGGATATCGACTGGCGCAATGCTCAGATCCGGTTAAAGCTGGTGGCTCCTAATGAGATGACGGCTCGCATGGCTCGGGGACAGTTGGAGACGTTATTAAAGCAGTTGCGGCTTGGGTTTGAGGCCCAGGTGATCGTGGCAGAGGGGCGCATGTTCGATGAGATCCTACATGAGTCCTCTCGCTCGGCGGATTTGGTGTTCCTGGGACTCGGGATCCCTGGGGCGGAGTTCACGGACTACTATCGCAAACTGCATCGGCGCACAGCAAACCTGCCCACAACGATCTTTGTGCTGGCAGCGCCTAACTATGACTTCAGCGAGGTTCTATTGGATACGGAGACGCCGGCTGGAGAGCGGACGATACCCCCGGAGCCCAGAGCTTAAGGGAGATCTGGATCGAGCTGTGCCCTGCCTCAGTCCGAGATCAATTTCTGTAGGGAGTGCTGCAGATCCTGAGTTAATCTAGCTACACTTCCTCGCCGGTCAGCTCGGTACTCCTGTTCCCGCTCGGATACCCAGAGAGGATCTCCAAACCGGATCTGAGCCCATCGAGATCCCAATGATGGGGGCTGTGCCATGGGCGCCCGTCCTCGTAATCGGGAGATCCCATTCCAGAGTCGCAGGCTGATCTCCGCCAACCACTCCACAGATGACCTGTGATCCACCGGACACCCTGCAGTGGCTACAAAGGTTTCCATCCACTGCATATGCCAGAGATGCAGGTGCGCTTCATGGGCGATCCGATCCGCTAAGCCCCGTTCCAACGGAGAGAGTGCCTGTCGCTGAGGTAGATCCTCACGATAAATACGCTGCCATCCCGCCTGTTCCACCTGATGTCGCCGTTCCACCAGATCCGCCTTGGCATGCAGGCCAAAGTGGATCTCCGCCACCTGGAGTGCGGTATCCAATAACCGACCTATCCGCTCTACCAAGTCTGCCTGAGTCAGGCGGGTGCCCGGTCCAGCGGGCTGCAGTGATGCCTGGGGCAGGAGAGGATGATAGAACTGGTGATAGAACCCCTCCAGCATCGAGATCACCCGCTCCCCGATTCTCAGGACCCGATGTTGGGCCGTGGAGATGGGATCTGGAAAGGCACTGTGTCGCTCCGGATCCGATAAACCACATTCTCGTTCCAACTGATCCAACAACTGGGATAGCCGGGGCCAGGGATCTTGGACATAGTGATATTGCACCCCGATGGGTAGGATCATCACCTGGAGATCCCGACCCGCTTTACGTAGATCCTCCACACACCAGAACCCCATTTGAGCTGTACCGGGTTCCAACGGATTCAAGATGTGGTTGTGGCCATTGATTGTTCCCTCGGGAGCCAAAGCCAGAGGAAATCGACCGTTCACCAACAGATCTCGAACTGTCCGCAATCCCTGTTGATCCCGTTTGCCACGGCAGATGGGTGTAGCCCCCAGACGCGGTAGCCCCCACTGAGCCAGGGATCCGGCCCAAAGAGGCACGCCTCGGTCATAGACAAAGTGAGCGTGGACCTGATCGGAGAGCGGGATCCCTTGTTGTCGAGCCAGTTGTGGCACATGGTGGGCCAACACATGGGTAAGACAGAGTGGATCTTCGGTGGTGGGATGCCGAAAGGCCAGGATCAGTCGGATCTGTCCGGTTTGAAATTGATGGTAGAGCTGAGCAGCTTGCTCCCCTCCCTCCACACTGATCGGGTGCAAACCATGGTGCCACCGCAGCCAGAGGGGCAGAATCGTCTTGGTACAACGCCATACCCAGGGATCGAAGGCGGGTGGGATGAACTCAAGCGGTGGTTGTACAGTCTGCATAGGCGAGTCAATCTTAGACTTTCTGGGACACGTTTAGATCCTAGGCCGCTAAGCCCTCAGACTAAAAAGCACCTATGACACTTTCCGAACCGGCTCATCTACTGGCTTACCTTAGGATCGAAATTTCCTCAGCTTGTTCCCCCACGTTCATTTATAGACATCTGTAGATCAATACAGATCTTGCTCGCAAGGCGTGGAGTTTATCCCAAACGAGCGATCCGATCCATCTGAGGATAGGGCACCCGGAGCAGTTGGCGAGCCCTGGGAGATCGGAGAGTGAGCTGTTGACCCTCAGGCCACTGGATCTCGATCCGTTCCACCTGAGGATCCCCTGGACCTAACCCAAAGTGAGCCACCGGTTCCATCTGACAGAGATAGCCGCTGCCCGCATCGATGGCTCGGATCTGAGTTCTGTTACCGGCATAGAGTCTGACGATCGCTCCTCGGGCTGGAGCCCCTTGAGAGGTTAAGGGCAGGATCCGGATCCAGCTATTTTCGTTTTCGGGTGAGTGGTAGTAAGTCAAGGGCTGAGCACCCGTCTCCCCATGGGCGATCATCAGCTCCAAACGACCATCCCCATTGAAATCTCCAACCGCTGCCCCCGTCCCCAACCCCTGAGGTTCCAGAGCATCCCCGATCGGGACCGGCACCCACTGCCCCTCTCGTTGACCAAACAGTCGATTGGGCTCACCGATATTATTAAAGAACAATTCCTCGTAGCCATCATTGTCGAAATCTGCCGCGATCACTGTTCGGATCTGGGAGGGAGCAGCCAACTGGGAGGAGGCAATATCCTCAAAGGCCCCCGTCGAAGTCTGCACGAACATGCGGTGCGGTCCTTGCCAATTGCCATAGACGATATCCAAGATCCCGTCCTGG
>CAYSEO010000496.1:0-2703 GCA_964429885.1 uncultured bacterium | reverse complement strand
CGCACCCACCCCCAAACGTGCTAAGCAACGCCGTGGATCTTTCAAGACCTTTATCTTTCGCAGCCTGATCCTGTTGACCGGATTGGGTTTGGTGTTCGGAGGATTGTTCTGGTTGGGTCTGTGGATCAAGGATCTGATCCTGCCGGACCGGGAGCCAGCTCCTACCCAAGGCACCTGTTGTCAGACGGAGACCCGCGAGTATCAGGCTAAGGCTCCACTGATCTCAGACCTAGACTAGATCTCATCGCCATGTCATCCCCCACTCGTCTGGAACGCGACAGCCTCGGCCCCATCGAGGTCCCTGCCGATCGCTACTGGGGTGCCCAGACCCAACGTTCTCTGCGCTACTTCGCCATCGGTGTGGATTGGATGCCTCCAGAGGTGATCAAGGGGTTTGGCCTCCTCAAGAAGGCTGCCGCTCAAGTCAATCAGGAACTGGGGCTCCTGGATAGGGATCGTTCCCATTGGATTCAAGCCGCCGCCGATGAGGTGATCTCCGGCCAACTTGCCGATCACTTCCCTCTTCGGATCTGGCAGACCGGCAGTGGCACCCAGACCAACATGAATGTCAACGAGGTGATCGCCAATCGGGCCATTCAACTGGCAGGGGGCGTGATGGGCAGCAAGGATCCGATCCACCCCAATGATCATGTCAACCTCTGCCAATCCTCCAACGACACCTTTCCCACCGCCTTGCATCTGTCCGCCGTCGAGGCCCTGGAAGATCATCTCATCCCCCAACTCCAACAGCTGCGGCAGGCTCTGGAGGAGAAAGCACAGTCTTTCCAAACCCTGGTCAAGATCGGTCGCACCCACCTGATGGACGCCGTGCCCCTCACCCTGGGACAGGAGTTCTCTGGGTATGTGGCCCAGTTGGATCAGGATCTAGATCGGATCCGCTATAGCCTGAATCATTTATACGAGCTGGCCCTGGGGGGAACGGCAGTGGGCACCGGACTGAACGCTCATCCCGAGTTCGCCGCCCGCGTCGCCGCGACGATCACCGATCTGACCCAGCGACCTTTTCGGTCTGCCCCCAATAAGTTCGCCATTTTGGCTGCCCATGATGCCATCGTGATGAGCAGTGGCACCCTCAAAACCCTGGCTGGATCTCTAATCAAAATCGCCAACGATCTACGCTGGATGGCCTCCGGTCCCCGCTGTGGTTTGGGGGAACTGATCCTACCGGCCAATGAACCCGGATCCTCGATCATGCCAGGTAAGGTCAACCCCACCCAATGTGAGGCCCTGACCATGGTGTGTGTCCAGGTGATCGGTAACGATATGGCCATCTCCATGGCGGGCAGCCAGGGTAACTTTGAGCTGAATGTCTTCAAACCCCTACTGATCCATAATCTGCTCCACTCGATCCGGCTCCTGGCCGATGCCTGCGGCTCCTTCCGGGAACACTTGGTGGTGGGGATCCAACCGGATCCCGAGCGGATCTCAGAATTACTGGAACGATCCCTGATGTTGGTCACCGCCCTCAGTCCTTGCATCGGCTACGATCAAGCTGCTGAGGTCGCCAAGCGCGCCTATGCTGAGGGAAAAACACTGCGGCAAGTCTGTCTGGATCTGGAACTGATGACTGGAGAACAATTCGATCAGTGGGTCCAACCAGAGCAGATGATTCATCCCTAGAGCGGCGATTCAGAAAGCTAGGGAGGGGACCTCTCGATCCCAGTATCTCCCCTAGCTGGCCGCTAGCCCAACCACTCCGGTAATGGGACAAGCCAGATCCCAGGCAGCTCAGATGACTCATCCCTAATGCAATCCGCGCCTCCCATTAAAAGATACAATCGGTTCTTTAGGTCCGCAACTGCTCAGAGCGCATCCCGTGCCACCATTGCAGATATAACTGGGCTTGATCAACGGAAAGTGGCTCCCAGATCTCAGCTTGTTCCCAGATCCGAGGCTCCAGATCCGGGCGATCCTGCAGGCGAGGGGAGAGTTGTTGCGGATCCACTGGCAAGACACTGGCCACCCGACTGGTATCCACGATCCGGGGCATCAATTCCGGATCCAACACCTGCTGTAACCAGGCTGAGATCAGCTCCGAACGCTCCGTTTCCAGAGATTCATCCTGGAGCGCGGGTTTGACCCAGGCATCCCACCACACCGCTGTCCCAGAGCTTGGGATCACCACCTGGATGTCGGGGAAGTTGTATTGCAGCGGCCACAGATCCTCCGTCCAGCCCACGGTCACCCAGGTATCTTCCGTCCGTAACATGGGTAGATAGTTCGTGGAGGTATAGGTGAGAACCTGATCATGCAGCTCCGCTAACGCCTCCCTGAGCTCCGGATCCTCTTCTCGCAGACGGGTATTGTAGGAGCGACCTAACCGTTTGAGCGTGAGCCCGATCACCTCACGGGGATGATCCGGCAGCGTCAGTTTCCCCCGCACCTGTGGCTCCCATAGATCGGACCAATCCTGAATCGGCTCTCGCACCCAGCGGCGGTTATAGGCGATCGCGGTCAATCCCCATCGCCAAGGGACTCCCCAGATCTGGCCCCGAGAAGGTCGCGCCGCCCTTTGCCATCGTCGGGGCAACGAATCCCAGATCGGCTCCACCTCCGGCTCCGTCAACGGCTGGATCAGTTCCTCCTCCTCGGCACGAGGCAACCAATCGGCTCCCAATAAACTGATCCAAGCAGAGGGATCCGATCCCCTCAGGAGATGTAAAGGGTTCCAGGGAGAACGAC
>CAYSEO010000495.1:0-2717 GCA_964429885.1 uncultured bacterium | reverse complement strand
AGATAGAATCGCTGACCGGATTGCCTGGATCCCTACTTCCAGGTCACCTTCGGTAGGATCTGCTGGGTGTCCACTCGATCCCGGTACTTAATGGCGAAATTGAGCAGGGAATCCAGCAATGAGTCGGAGAGATAGTGAGGTTGTAGACCCAGATCCAGCAACTTGGTGTTCTTGGCGTTGAAGTAATGCTCTTCCAGCTCTACCCGAGGATTCTCCAGGTTCTGGATCTCCACCGACAAGCCCATGGCGGTGCCCGCCTGCTTCACCATCAGGGCCAGATCCTTGACCGAGAACATCTCTGTGAACTGATTGAACACCCGGAACTGTCCTGGATCGGCTGGGGTGGCAATGGCCAGCTCCACACACCGCACCGTATCCCGGATATCCAGGAAGCCCCGTGTCTGTCCCCCCTTGCCATAGACCGTCAACGGATGGCCGATGGCCGCTTGAATACAGAAGCGATTCAGAGCTGTACCAAATACACCGTCATAATCCAGACGATTGATCAACCCCTCATCGGTGCCCGTCTCCTCCGTCAGCACCCCATACACCACCCCCTGGTTCAGATCCGTAGCCCGTAGGCCCCAGATCTTGCAGGCGAAATGGATATTATGGCTGTCATGCACCTTGGAGAGGTGATAGAACGATCCGGGCTGCTTGGGATAGGGCAGGGTATCCTTGCGACCATTGTGCTCGATGGTGATGTAGCCCTCTTCGATATCGATATTGGGGGTACCGTACTCCCCCATGGTGCCCAGCTTCACCAGATGACACTCAGGAAAGTCCTGTTTGATGGCGTACAGCACGTTTAGGGTGCCCACCACATTGTTGACCTGGGTCATGACCGCGTGCTCCCGACTGATCATGGAGTAAGGAGCGGAGCGCTGCTCACCAAAGTGAACGATCGCCTCGGGTTCAAACTGGTGCATTGCCTGGGACAGGAAGCTATAGTCCGTGATGTCCCCAACGAACAGATCGAGATGCTTACCTGAGATACCTTGCCATTGATCGATGCGATGCTGTAAGCCCTGGATCGGCGTCAGGGTATCTACCCCCAGCTGCTGATCCCAATGACGTCGGATATAGTTATCGATGATCCCGACTTCATATCCCTTATTGGAGAGATGGAGGGCCGTTGCCCAACCACAGTAACCGTCACCGCCAATCACCAGGACTTTCATCAGATCTATCGCTCAAGCATCGAAAGGGCTGAATTTGACTTTATCAAGATGTGGTCCCAAAGACAAACCCACTGAGACGGACTCAAACCGCCCCGCTCCGCCCTATCATGGGGAGTTGTCCTGTCATTTGTTCAGCCCCTACTGGCAGGAGCTGGGGGAGGGACGTCTCTGCTTAGGCTGGCGACGGGGATGATTTCGCTGCCCTGGCGGAGCTGGCGGGGCTCAATCTAACGGGGGCCAGCCTCCTTTCCAGCTGTTGATCTCGTTTCATCCCACGCCCCAGGAGCGCTCGGGTTATCATGAGTTGCGGATCCGGATCTCCAAGGCACCATGGCTAATGGCAATTCCTTCGGCACGATGTTCAGCATCACCACCTATGGTGAATCCCATGGGGGCTCGGTGGGTGTGGTGATCGATGGCTGTCCCCCTCGCCTGCCGATCACGGTGGAGGAGATCCAAGCAGAGCTCGATCGCCGTCGCCCCGGCCAAAGCCACATCACTACCCCTCGGCAGGAATCCGACACCTGTGAGATCGCCTCGGGGATCTTTCAGGGGCTGACCACCGGCACCCCGATCCATCTCTGCGTGCGCAACAAGGATGCTCGCTCCCAAGATTACTCAGAGATGGAGAACACCTTTCGCCCCTCCCACGCTGATGCCACCTACGACGCTAAGTATGGGATCCGCAACTGGCAAGGAGGGGGACGCGCCTCCGCGCGGGAGACCATTGGTCGGGTAGCTGCCGGAGCCATCGCTAAAAAGATCCTCAAACTGGTCGCAGGGGTGGAGATCCTGGCCTATGTGCGGCGCATCTACACCCTAGAGGCCCAGATCGATCCCGCTACGGTCACCTTGGAGCAGATCGAGGCCACTCCTGTGCGCTGTCCCGATCCGGATCGAGCCCTGCAGATGATCACCTTGATCGAGGAGACGGGCAAGAGCGGAGATTCCCTCGGAGGAGTGGTGGAATGTGTGGCCCGTGGCGTGCCTCGGGGATTGGGGGCACCCGTGTTTGACAAGTTGGAGGCGGATCTGGCCAAAGCAGTGATGTCTCTGCCCGCCAGTAAGGGTGTGGAGATCGGCTCTGGATTTGAGGGCACCTATCTGACCGGCAAGCAACATAACGATGAGTTCCTCATGGGGGAGCAGGGCTGGCGTACCCTCACCAATCGCTCCGGCGGCATCCAGGGGGGCATCTCCAATGGTGAGCTGATCACCCTACGGATCGCCTTCAAGCCCACGGCCACCATTCGTCAAGAACAACGTACCGTCACTCGTCAAGGGGAGGAGACGATCCTGGCGGCCCGAGGTCGTCATGATCCCTGTGTGCTGCCCCGAGCTGTGCCCATGGTGGAGGCAATGGTCGCCCTAGTGCTCTGCGATCACCTCATGCGCCAGCAGGCCCAATGCGGCACCCTGGTGTTCGACTCCGATCCCGCTGCACCGTCACCGGCCCCCCAGTCTCCTCAACAGATCCCCGCTTAGATCAACTCCACTCTGAGCCTGATCACCCCAGGCTCCGCGTCCGTGATAGAT
>CAYSEO010000494.1:0-2725 GCA_964429885.1 uncultured bacterium | reverse complement strand
GATCGCCGCAGTTGGGGGGCAAGATCGCCAGTTGGCCGATCCAGGTGGGGGATCAATCCTTTCAGATGGAACATGGGTTCCACGGCTTCTTTCCCCAGTATTACAATCTGAAAAGCCTGGTGGCGGAGCTGGGGATCGCGGAACATTTTCTGGCTCTGGAGACCTATGCGGTGTTGTATCGGGGCGGGCATTACCAGCCTGAGATCTTTAAACCCAGTCGCTCCGCCTTTCCTTGGAATATTGTGGATCTGGGTTTGGCCTCTGAGAATGTGTTGAAGTGGGGTCTAAACCTGACTAGCCCTAGTCACTGGCAGGTGTTTCGAGAGATCTCAGGGTTCCATCCTCAGCACAGTTTTCGACGGCTGGATCATCTCTCGGTAGTGGAGTGGACTCAGCAGGATTTTCCTCGCGGTCTTTACGATCTCTACTTTCTACCCTTTGCTAAATCCAGCTTGAATGCTCCCGATCGGCTGAGTGCGGCGGAGCTGATGCAGTTCTTTCATTTCTATTTCTTTGGCAACCCAGAAGGATTGGCCTTCGAGGGCACTCGCCAGGATATGGGTCGCAGTTTGGTAGATCCGATCGCCAATGCCATTCGCCGTCGAGGGGGACAGATCCTGACGGAGGCTACGATCCATACCATTCACGGGGAGCCGGAACGGGTTCGATCCCTAACCTATTCTCAACACCAGGGACAGGGGACAGCTCCCTTTTGGGTGACTCGCAACGATCTTTTCTCTGGATCTAAGAGAGATAGCTCCCATCAATTCTTTGGGGCTGGGGATGAGGTATTTACCTGGCAGCCGGGCTCGGATCAGGCCATGTCTCTGAAATGTACACACCAGGGCTGTACGGTTCAACCGGGGGAGGAGGGGCAGTATTATTGTCCTTGTCATGGGGCTGTTTACGATCGAGACGGACGGATCTTACGGGGTCCAGCTCAACGAGATCTGCCTCGATTCCAGGTGATTGAACAGCAGCCGGATCAGTTAAAGCTCCAGAGTGCTCAGATCAGCATCGTGGATCACCCCCAGGACTTAACGGCAGATTACTTTGTCTTCGCTGCCGATGTGGTGGGGATGCGCAATTTATTTTCCTTAGTGCAGGGCGATCTAGATCCGGATGTGTGTGATCAGATCCAGCAGTTGGCGATCGCGGATCCCTTCGCGGTGGTTCGCTTCTGGTTTGATCGGGGGTTTGAGTGGTCCTACAGCTCATTCACCTCCCTCTCAGGCTATCGTCTGACGGATAGTATCACCCTCTACCACCGGATCCAACAGGACTATCAGGAGTGGGCGGAGCGGACAGGGGGCAGTGTTGTGGAGCTCCATGCCTACTGTTATAAGGAAAAGGAGTTTCCCACCCAAGCAGATCTATTACACACCTTTGAGCAGGAGTTGTATGAGATCGTTCCCAGCCTCAAGGGAGCGCGGATCCTGCATCGCGAGTTGGTCAACCAAAAGAACTTCTCTGGGTTTCCACCCGGCAGCTATGCGACTCGACCAGAGACCACCACCTGTGTCCCAAATCTTCTGTTTGCGGGGGATTGGGTCAAGATGCCCTTCCCCTGTGGTTTGATGGAGCGAGCGGTTAGCAGTGGCTTATTGGCGGCCAACGCGATCTTGCACCAGGAGGGACTGCAACGTCGGACCCTCTTGACCGTGATGCCTGAGGGAGTGTTGAGTGTCTGAGGGAGGACCTCTATCATGCAAACTGAGTCATTTACTGATCCCATCACGATCGATTCCCCCCCCCGGCAGGAGACACAGGGACGCCTGGATATTCGACAGGATCCGATCAATCTCAACCATTGGTATGCAGTAGCCCTCAGCTCAGAGTTAGGTCAGGCACCATTGGGGATCACTCTTTGGCAATTACCAATCCTGTTGATCCGAGATAGCCAAGGACAGGCCCATGGTTTAGAGGATCGGTGTCCCCATCGCTTCGTCAAGCTGAGCCACGGTCAGAGGATCCCAACTTCAGAGATAGATCAACCCGATCGGATCGAGTGTGCCTATCATGGTTGGCAATTTGATCTCTCGGGGCAGTGTCGATCGGTGCCCTATCTGGCGGCCAATCAGAAATTACCCACCTGTCAGATCCGCACTTTTCCCATTAAAGAACAGGATGGATTTATCTGGATTTTCCCAGGGGATCTGGATCGAGCTGATCAGAGTCAACCCTTAGCCTTACCGGAGTGGGATGATCTCAATGCCATCGTCTCCGTAACCCAGATCAACTGTCAGGCACATTTCTCCTTTCTGATCGAGAATTTGATGGATATGTACCATGGCCATCTGCACAATGATCTCCAGGCTTGGGCCGATCCACAATTGCAGGAACTCACCACAGATCCCGATCGAGTGGACGCCCATTATCAAGCCCAAAGCTACTACCAGATCGATAAAATTTGGTCGATCTCACAACTGTTCTTTCCAGCCCTGCGCAGATTACATCCTGAGCCACTCACTGTCAGCTATATCTACCCTCATTGGGTTTCCACCCTAGGTCAAGATTTCAAGATCTGCTGTCTCTTCTGTCCCCTCGACCCGACCCATACCCGTGCTTATCTAATCCATTTCACCTCTCTCCATGCCTTTCATCGGCTGCATAACTTGCCGATCCCCTTCCGGCGGTGGGTTAAGGATCTCTGTTATGGGGCCGCTGAGGGATTACTTAAGGGATTAGTACGTCAGGATGTGTTGATGATCGAAGAAGAACAACA
>CAYSEO010000493.1:0-2759 GCA_964429885.1 uncultured bacterium | reverse complement strand
GGATCTGTTGGGTGAGATCCTCATAGTCGGTCAATAGCCACTGATCGGTTGCTTGCTTAATGTAATGCTCCACATGGGGCCGGTTCTGATCGATCAGCAGATATTCTTGCAAGGTAGGAATGCTACGATAGGCAACGAATTTACCCCCCCGATCGTAGTTTTGGGTGGAAGGCGAGAGGATCTCAGCGATCACGATGGGATTGATCACGGTATCTTTTCGCCCTGGCTGTCGTTGAATCGGCGTGGATAGCACCATGACATCCGGATAGGTGTAGATCTGGGCATCCGGGATCCAGAGCCGTTGATCAGACATGAATGGACGGTAGGTCTGACCTTTAAGCGCCGCTCTGGTAGCAGCATATAGAGCTCCCGCTATCTCGTTATGCTCGGGGGTGCCGCCAGTCATCGGAATGATCTCCCCATTTTGGTACTCATGACGGATCTCAGATTCCAGTTCTTGGGCGAAGTAGTCCTCTATGGTGAAGCGAGTGGAGGATGTGGAGATCGTGGTCATCGGTGTCTCCTAAATCGGGATCCTTAAGATAGCAGATCCAGGATGGGATCCTTAGGCTGCTGGCTGTAGGGCCAGTCGATCGATATGAAACAAGCTTAGATCAAATGGGGAACGTCCTTCCCAACCTTCCAAACAGAGATCGGCGATCAAACGGCCTGTGATCCTACCAAATTTAAAGCCATGACCCGAGCAGCCTACTGAGGCACGTAATACGGTGTTGTTGGTAGCCAAGACCATGGATCGGAAGGCAACTGAGGTGGATATGTTTGGGTTTCTGAAATGCTAATCTCGTCGGGCTCGTGCCTCCTGTCTTACTTCTTGCAGGGCCGCTCCAGGTGTAGCAGAGGGATCACTGAACAGGGATCCAGATCCTAGATCAAACTGAAAATCCAATTCAAAATTAGCGGACTGACGAGAAGGCTCATGGAGATCAGGCTCCCAGGTGGCGATGTAGATCCGGCCCTGGGCATTGCGTTCGATCGTGCCCTCTAAGATCTCAAAGCGAAACTGAAACTGATCCCTCGCCCGTGCCCGCACCTGTTGAAGTCCAGTCAGAACCTCAGGGGGCGGTGTGGCCTGCAACATGGATGCCAGGATCTCCTCCATCGACTCCATAGGCATCTGATCGGTGACGGTGGCCTCTGTCTGACGCAGGGCTAGGGTGGAGCGATCATAAATCAAGCCCAGATCCATAGGTCCACCGCCGGGCACACTCATCCGATAGAGATCATAAGTCGTATTGGGCCAGAATCCCTGGCCACTCTCTTGAGGAGGACCCAACTGATCTCGGACAGAAACCTGAGGGATCCCCACAGCGAAGATCGGCAGTGATGAGGGATTAGTGGGTTGAGGAGGGGAGGGGGGATCGGGGGGAGCCGGTGTGGCTGTGGGTAGATCGGTGGTGAGCTGATCCAGATCAGAGGGGCGCTCTTCCGGGGAGGCGATCGGGGTGGGAGGGGTGTCCAGTTGAACAGTCGGGCGCGGAGATTGGATCTCGGTACTGACAGGATTGGGATTGGGAACCTGTCCCTGTAACCATTGCCAACCGATCAGGAAACTGCCAATGCCCAAGGCTCCCCCAAGCGCCAGCGGTAGCAACCGTTCCCACCATTGCGGTCTATCGTCCCAGTCCTCCGGCTCGGCATCTCCTCCCAACCGTTGAGTACCGATCGTCTGGGGGGGCTCGATCTGGGTCACTTGCCGACCCTGGGTCACAGGTACGGGTCCAGCAGCGGTTGACTGAAAGATCCGATCCAGCGCTGTGATCACCTGAGCTACCGATTGGGGCCGATCCTGAGGGAATTTCTGCAGACAGGCCAAGATCAGCTGTTCCAGATCGGGGAGCAACTGGAGTTGGCGCGGATCCAGTCGGCGGGGCGGGCGTTTGACATGGGCGTGATACCAGGCGGGAAAGGAATCGGTCTCGGGCTGGATTGGTAGGTGGCCTGACACCATCTGGTACATCATCACCCCGAGGCTGTAGAGATCGGAGCGGCCATCCAGGGGCAATCCCTCCAGTTGCTCTGGGGAGGAGTAGGCCAGGGTGCCCATATAGGCATTGGTGACGCTAAAGGATCCCGTCTCACTCAATAGCTTGGCGATGCCGAAGTCCACGATCTTGGCCAGATCTCCCAAACTGTCATCGGCTACAACCAACACATTGCCGGGTTTTAGATCGCGATGCACCACCTGCACCGTATGGCCCTCCAAAAAGATCCCCTCATGGGCAGCCTTGAGACCGATCCCGATCTGGCGAGTTAGGGAGTAGAACTGAGCCAGAGGCAGAGGTCCTCGACGCAGCAGATCCCGCAGAGTTCTGCCATTGAGATACTCCATCACATAGAAGGGGATCCCAGAGTCCGTCAGACCATAGTCATTGACCCGCACGATATGCAGACTTTTCTGACCCAGATAGGCACAGGCTTGGGCCTCCCGCTCAAATCGCAGTCGGGCCTCCGGATCCACTAAGGCTTGGGACAACACCTTGACGGCCACCGTCACCCCACCCAACTGTTGATCCTGAGCCAGATAGACCCGTCCCATGGCCCCCTGTCCCAGTAGACGCAGGAGACGATAGCGTTGGCCCAGCAGCTGATTCAGATAGGGATCTGGAGAGGAGGTGGCACGGGTAGGCATGAGTGAATCGAGATCGCCTCTGTATCTTCTAGATAAGCAGTCCTACCAGCAAAACACCATCCCCTTTCGCGCGGTTCTCAGTTCCAGATCTCGTCAGGGCTGATCTGGA
>CAYSEO010000492.1:0-2760 GCA_964429885.1 uncultured bacterium | reverse complement strand
TCCTCCCCCGACCCCAACACCCACTCCCCAACCGACCGCCGAGATCACTCTGGCCCTGATCGATGCCGCCACCAATCAAGGGGTCCCAGGGTACTCAAACCTGCAATCGGGGGAGATCCTCACCCTGGAAGCCCTGCCGCCCCAGCTGACGTTGAGAGCTGATCCCCAGGTGAGCAACGTGGGCAGCGTCCGCTTCTTTACCGGATCGGGCTCTCTGATCCAGACGGAGAACGTTCCCCCCTACGCCCTAGCTGGGGATAGCAACGGCAACTACAAACCCTCCGCCCTCCTGGACACCCCTGGCACAAAACAGCTGATCGTGCGAGCCTTCTCCGGCAGCAACGGCAGTGGACAACAGTTAGCCAGCCTCGATCTCACCTTCGAGCTACAATCCGACGGCAGCGCCACGCCACCCCCACCTACCCCCACCCCGAATCCCACTCCCACACCCGTAGATACTGGTTTCCGCCCCACCATCGATCTGATCTCGCTCCATTACGATCACGCCCCCGATCGGGATGACGGTCAGTCTGCTGCTGCCGACCGCACAATCCTGGAGACCGAGTTTAGCTGTGGATTTATCAACTCCCAGGTCACTGCAGTGGCCGGTGCCTATGGTGAAAATGCCAACAGCTATCGACCTGATTCCGAAGCAGTCATGGACACCGTCTTCAATCCCTGTGGGGGCTACATCAACGCTCACCGAGATTGGAATGGGGCAGTCCAATCTCTGGTCAATCGCTGGACTCAGGTCCTGAACGCAGGGGGCAACATCTGGGTCAAGGAAGGCGGACAATCCGATATCACCGCCGATGTAGTGCGCCAATTGAAGATCACATTACCCACGATCGACACCCGCACCCGCATCAAAGTAGTTCAGCATAGCCGTTGGAACGAGGACAAGACCACCGATGCCGATCTGGCCTATGTCAGACAGGAAACGGACTATGTCAAGATCCGGGATGCCAACGCCTATCTCAATCAGAAGGGCGGCAACGATCCCTTTGAACAGGCTGCCCTCAGCCACCCCATCTTCGGTCCCTCCTGGCAGTCCGCCTTCAACTACTACAATCCCGACAACCGGCTGGACTTCTCCGACACCGGTGAATTGATGTACATCCTCGGTCTAGGAGAGCTTGGCATCGATCAGTTCCGAGCCCTTTACCTCGACTAGATCCCTCGATCTAGACCTTTAACACCTCTTAACCCTGGAGCTCACCTATTGGCTCCAGGGTTTCCCCTTCAGATCAGAGATTCCACTGAACTCATACAAGGTTTCCCTGAAGAAACTCCTTCATGTTACTAACCTGGGGCCTGTACTCTCCGACTCCGATCACTGGGCTCTGGTGAAACACCTCGAAACCCTCTAGATCTAATGGGATCGACTAGATCTAACTGTAGGAATCTGGCCCTAACCCTGGTGCCTTTCGCCAGTGCCAGGGTAAGTAGATCGGCAAAGTTGCTTTGACATGCACTATATAGCCTGTATAGACGTTTTTGCTGATCTACTTATTCCCATAATCCCGATCAACGCTTGGAGACCTTCTATTAAGAACCTAAGCCCAGGCCATCTCAGATCCCCACAGCATCTAAGATAATGGGCGTGTCGAGTCGGGTTGATGGTTTATGATCAGCGACCCCACTGTATCCGGATGAGTGCTCGGGAGACACCAGGATGACCTGGCTCAGAACGCCCCGTGCCTTCTCTGATGTTCGCGTCAGGATCCCGAAGGTGATGAAATCGAGACGAGATCTAGTCCTTACCCCTTTGATCGTGGGCTGTTGGCAGCTGGATGACCGGAGCTGGCAGCCGATCTCGGAGAGGGATATCGGTCGAGCCCTGGATACCTATCTGGCCTTGGGGGTGAACAGCTTCGACACGGCGGATATCTACGGACGCAGCGAGGAGATCTTGGGTCGCTTACTCAAGGGCCGAGACTGTACCCTCCTGACCAAGGCGGTCTTCTTCGCCTCCCATCCCCCTACTCTGAACGAGATCCGCTACAAGATCGAGAACTCCCTGCGCAACCTGCGACGGGATCGGTTGGATCTAGTCCAGATCCACTGGCAGAACCCTGAGGTGGACTTCGCCTCCACCTTCGCGGCCCTACAGGAACTGCAGGAGCAGGGCAAGATCAACAAGCTGGGGGTCACCAACTTCAGCACCGTGATGTTGGAGAAGGCCGTGCAGTATGCCCCCATCCATACCCATCAGATCCAGTACAGCCTGATCGATCGGCGCGTTGAACACACCATGCAATCCCTCTGTCAGGCTCAGGATATCGGATTGCTCAGCTACGGTCCCCTGGCTGGGGGCTACCTCTCCGATCAGTTTCGCGGTCAACTGAGACCCCGACGGGAAGCCTTTCATGCCCGAGGCTTCTACTACAGCCGCACCATTCAACAACATGGGGGCTGGTCCGCCACCCTCAAGTTGCTGGAGACCCTAGCTGAGATCGCCGAGAAGTACAACAGAACCATCGCCCAGATCGCCCTCAGCTGGGTGAAGCAACAGCCGGGAGTCCGGGCCGTGATCTCGGGCTTGACCCTGGATCGCCATCAAATCCAGCGCAATGTAGAGACCCTCACCAGCGAGCTGGAACCTGAGGATCTCCAGCTTCTCTCAGAGCGCTCCGCCCTCCTATTCGATCAACCCGGAGACATCTACTCCTACGAACGCCAACAGCCCTGATCCCTATCCATCACTCACCCTGAGGTACCCATGTCCGCCCCCATCCCCCCCTCAATTCACCAACAGTT
>CAYSEO010000491.1:0-2768 GCA_964429885.1 uncultured bacterium | reverse complement strand
CCCTCCGTCCCCCGACCCAGCAGCAGATCCCCCACCCCTCCCCCCACTAGAAATAACCGCACCCCCAACTCATCCGCTGTCACCGCTGCCTGATCTAAGATCCAGCGCAATCGCTCCGGCAGAGCCTCCAATCGGATCTGATGAGGATGGGATCGTGAACCTGAGGTCAAGATCAACTGTTGATCTGAGATCGCTCGGGAAGGAGGTAGATCATGCAGATGGCGCAACACATCCGTACGGGTGACGATCCCCAGCAATCGCCCCTGATCTACCACCGGCAGCCGACCGATATCCCACTTCGTCATCAGATCTCGGATCTCAGTCACCGGCGTCTCTGGCCTGATCGTTTGCACCGTCGTCGTCATATAACCCTTCACCGGAGCATGACCGAAACCATGGTGCAGAGCGATATCGATATCCCGCCGCGAGATCACCCCCACCCATTGAGCCCGATCATCCGCCACCACCAAACCGGAATGTCCATAGCGCAATAACACCCGTTGTGCCTCCGTGATCGAGGTCTCGGGTCGGATCGTCCGCACCGGAGAGGACATCAGCTGCCGAGCGGTGATCGGGTGAGGAATCCGAGTTTGAATCTGCTGCAAGATCTCCAACAGGATCGTTTCCGGCTCCCGATCCAGATCCCGACAGGTGGCCGCCGCCGCCTGGGCATGTCCTCCCCCACCGTAAGCCTGTAATACTTGATCCAAGCGAGCAAACCGATGGCGAGAGCGCCCGATCAAGCTCAACCGCTCCCCCTGCAACGCCCCCAAGATCAGCACATCCACCCCCGTCAGCTCCAGCAATCGCATCGCCACCCCCGCCAACCCTGGGATAAAATCAGCCGATCGCACCACCCACCAGGCCAACTGATACCCGGAGCTCTCCTGCACCTGGATCTCGTCTAAACCCTGACTCAACCGATCCTGATGATCTGCCGAGAGTCCTCCATCCAGAAACTGGGCCACCATCGTCAAATTCAACCCCTGCTCCATCAACCCCGTCAGGGCTCGTCCATCCCGCACCGTCGTCTCCGGAAACGTCAAGGATCCCGTATCCATATGGATCCCCAAAGCCAGCGCTAGGATCTCGAAAGGAGACAGATCCACCTGCTGCTCAAGTAACCGTTCCACCATCAACGTGCAAGTGGATCCCACCGCCTCGATCTGGACCTGAGTCACTGCCGGGATCGGAATCTGAGCGAGTCCCTGAGGATGATGATCATAGATATGTACCTCTATCCCTGGTTGATTCAGCCAAGCCGCCGCCTGTCCCACTCGATCCGGATCATGACAATCCACCAAGATCACCCGCCGTAGCCCTTGGGGGTCCACTGCCCGTAGATCCAACAGCGGAAAGGCATTGCGATAGAGGGAAAGGAACTCCGTCACCATCGGATGAGATCCGCCCGTCAACAGGATCCGAGCCCCTGGATACAGCCGAGAGGCTCCCACCGCTGCCCCTAGCGTGTCGAAATCAGCCGTCTGATGACAGAGGATCACATCCATACCGCCCCGAGTCCCCTCCAGAACACCACCTTGACACAGGCGGTTAGTCCTCAAACAGATGACGACCCATCAGATCCCGATACATGGTTTTGTTCACACAGAGAGCATCGATCAGGAGCTTTTTCGATTCCTCATGGATCCTGCTCCTCTAGATCCAACGCTTTCTCCAACGCATCCAACTCATCCCGATGCCCCGAGATCTTGAGCTCCACCTCAGTGGCATCCTCCGGTTGCTCCAGTCGCACCCGCACCTGTTCCTCCCGCTGATTGCGACGACGATAATAGATCCCCGCCAAGGGAGCCCCCAACAGTAGCACCCAGGCATAGGGATACCACCCCGGCTTCGCCGTCAAGATCACCACCACCAGACAGGTCAAGCCCAACACCGCCAACCCCGTCAGAAACATCGTCAGAAACCAGCTGGGCTGTCCTTGCCCCCGAAAGGTGGCGATCCCCTGGGGATCCGTCTCCACCAATTGGTAAGCTCGGGATTGAAAGTACGCCTGCACCCGAGGCCCCAGGTCCTCCAAGGCCACTGAGCTGCGATAGAGACGGGTCTCCGTCCGATCCTTCCCCGCAGCCCGGAGAAAGAAGAACAGACCGATCCCCAACAGGCCCGTCATTATTAGGGTAGAGAGGGTTACGGTCTCAGGGGTGAGGTTGATGGAGATCATGAGCGTAGACATAGGTCGAGGGATTGACGACAGTAAAAACTTAGCCTAGGCTTAATATCGTGGTTATGCTTCCACTGTAATCCCAACTGGCAAGGCATTTGAGCGACAGCACGGCTCACCCACGACCACAACAGATTCAGCTGAGATCTTAGCCCCAAGACTGGGAGGGTTCCCTTTCCAGCATCGCCTTTGACAGGGGAAGTCTCACAGGGTTGCGCAGGATCACATGCTCGAACCCGAGATTTCCGTCTATAATTAAGATATGCGAACAGATCGACGTTCTCCAGAGGGGTGTATGCTGTCCCGCCAGCGTGGATGGCATGCGTTTTGTCTTCTCAGGGGGGCGGATCACACCGACGTTAGCGTTGTTCCGGTTTCAGGGCACCCTAATGGTGGTTGATCATCTACTGCGCTGTTCGTCACGTTGCGAGACAGCTTCTACCGACTATGACAGCGACCCCATACCTTTCTACATACGAACCTGACCCCAGCGACGGCGATGTCCTATTGATGGATCCTGCTGACGCCACCGCGGTCGAGGTCGATCTTGGCGATTCTGAGCTTGTGGAAGAGGAGTCTGTTCGTC
>CAYSEO010000490.1:0-2771 GCA_964429885.1 uncultured bacterium | reverse complement strand
AGCCTCAACTTCAATGGCTCTGGTCATGATCTGCTGGATGTAGTGTTGGTCACGGATAACGGTGGCATCAATCTGGCCACGGTGCAGGGGATCGATCTGTCCGTGCTGGCTAGCGGCAATCTGAACATGAATGGCGGGGCACGGTTGGGCGGATCCAGCCTCATCGCCAATGATCGCAGCCTCACCTTTAATGGAGCCACTCGCACCCTGGAGGCACCGGATCGGGTCAAGGTGATCGCACAAAACACTCTGACTTTTAACGCCTCGGCGGACACTCGAGGGGAGCTGCTCAGCGGGGGCAACCTCTCGTTCAATAGCAATGTGACCTTAGCAGGATCCATCCAGGCTAAAGGGAACATCATCTTTAACGGCAGAGCTACGGTGCTGGGTCGCGGATCGGGACCCTTACTGGATACGACACCGCCTCAAGTTGCAGTGAGTCTCAGCAATGACACCGGCAGCAGCAATAGCGACCAGATCACGAGGGATCCGGGGATCCAGGGCTCAGCGACAGATAACGCGGGAGTGGTCTCCCTGACGGTGGCTTTGGATGGCGGGACACCCAGTCAGATTACGGATCGGATCCAAGGTGATGGTGGATTTAATCTAGATCGAGCTTTCCTGGATGGTTTGGCCGGTGGAGTGTTGGCAGAGGGATCCCACCCTCTAGTGTTCATGGCCACCGATGGGGCAGGGAATTCAAGCACGACTCAGATCAGCTTCGTTCTGGATACGACACTGGAGCCTTTAGGGTTTGATCTGGCGGCAGCCTCGGATACGGAACCCGTCGGGGATCGGCAGACCACCCTGGCTACGGTGACTCTGGTGGGTCAAACCGAGCCCAATGCCGATGTGGAGCTAAGCGCTGCCGGATCCACGACAGCTGACGGGACAGGTCGATTCCAGTTCAGTGGGATCAGCTTGCAGGTGGGCAGTAACAACTTCACGGTGACGGCGACGGACATCGCGGGCAATCAGGCCAGCGTAACAGACACGATCACGCGATTGGAGGTGGATACTCAGGCCCCGATCCTGGCGGCAGGCTTAGCCAACGATACAGGATCCAGTAGCACTGATGGGGTGAGCTCAGATCCAACGATCCAGGGCACGGTCACCGATGATGTGGGGGTGGTCGAACTCCAAGCCCAGGTGAATGGCAATGGGTTTGGCAGTGTTCTGGATCGAGTGCAACCGGATGGCAGCTTCCAACTGGATCAGGCTCGGCTAGAAGCTTTGCTGGGGAGTTCCTTGACTGATGGAGCCTACACGGTGGAGATCCGGGCTGAGGATGAGGCGGGCAACGCTACCACAGCTACGGTTGGCTTCCAATTGGATCGCGCCCCCCCGGCTTTAACTTTGGAGTTGGCGCCCGAGTCAGATACAGATCCTCAAGGGGACAATCAGACCACGGAGGAGAGTGTCGCCCTGGTGGGTCAGACCGAGGCAGATCTCTCCGTTCTCTTGCAGGAGATCAGCACGGCGGTCACTGCCGATTCCTCCGGAGCGTTCCGCTTTACCGATGTGGTCCTGGAGATCGGGGAAAACGCCTTCACGGCCCAAACCCAGGATCTGGCGGGGAACTTGGCAGAGGCGAACCTGACGGTGACTCGACTGGGGGTGTTCGAGCCCCCCGTGGATCTGATCCTGAGCAATGACACCGTACCCGAGACTGATACAGGCGGTGAGTTAGTGGGCCAACTGATCACCCTACGCCCAGATCCAGATGCCCCATATATCTACACCCTGGTAGCGGATCCAGATCAACGCTTCCAGGTGGTGGGGGATGAGCTCAGGGTAGCCCCTGGTGCAGTGTTGGACTTCGAGGATCAGCAAAGCCATTCGGTCACGATCCGGACCACCGATGCCCGTGATGACAGCCTGTTTCTGGAGAAGAGCTTCACGATCCGGGTCACCGATGTCAATGAGCCCCCCACCCAGATCCAGCTCAGCAACACTGAGATCCCGGAGAACAGCCCGGCGGGAACGATCGTGGGCCAGTTCACTACCACAGATCCTGATGCCCGAGATAGCCACACCTACATCTTGTTAGAGGATGCCGGGGGACGCTTCCAGATCGTAGGGGAGACCCTGGAGGTAGCACCGGGCGCGGATCTAGATTTCGAGACTATGCCCAGCTTCATGATCCAGGTGGAGAGTACCGACCGAGGGGGATTGACGGTTGACGAGAGCTTCACCATCACTCTGACTGAGGTGAACGAGCCCCCGATCTTCACCAGTACCCCAATCAATGAGGCGGATCCGGATAATCCCTATAGCTACAGCATCACCACCACGGACCCGGAAGGGGATGCACGGGAGATCACGGCGGAGAATCTACCGGATTGGTTGAGTTTCACGGACAACGGAGATGGCACAGCCTTATTGAGCGGCACCCCCAGCGTGGCGGATAGCGGTATCTACGACATCTTACTCAGGGTCACCGATGTGAGGGGAGCATCATCGATCCAGGATGTGCTGATCACGGTCAACTTCGTGTTGCGGGAAAACAGTGACTTCAATCCCCAGGCGGAGGTGCCCCTGACGGTCCCGGCCACCCCATCATTCTTGAGCTTCCGACTGGAGCCGCTCACGTTTGACCTGGGCGACCCCAATGGGATCAACGATGCCTTTGAGGTGATCCTGGCGGATGGGGAGGGAAGCTCGTTGGTCCACACCACCGGCAGAGGACGGGATAGCTTCTTCAATTGGACCGAGGGAGAGGAGCCCCAGACGGCACCGGGAGTGAGCTTTGATCCAGGGACTCAAGAGAT
>CAYSEO010000489.1:0-2802 GCA_964429885.1 uncultured bacterium | reverse complement strand
CTGATAATGGCTGCATGGTGGTTCTCTCCTAGTCTTTCTTCTCTACTCTACACTAGGTATTCTTACTTATATCCAAGCTGGGATGCTCCCCTTGACAACTATCTCTCCTTGCCAGAAGTAGGGCATTTTGTAATGTCCCTTCACCGCTCATTCGAAACCGAGGTTGGAGGTCAGTTATTGGTAACATCCCATAATCCGGAGGCAATTCGAAGATGCTCAGATCATAATACCTTTAGGGATGACTATATCTCGGGTCTTAGACAATATAAACAGAGAAGGATAATCTTACTTGTTGATTTTGATGATCAAGATGGGCGTTATGATGATATAAAGGGTAAGATCCCTTCAGGCTTGCAAAACCGAGTCAGTTCTGAGCCGGAGAAATTATTAGCTTCAGTCAAAGGACTAAATAATCTTGAGGACATTGGCAAGGCCCTTGCTGAGGATTGCTTGGATGATACGAGTCAAATATGGGGACATGATCTGCTTAAACACAATGAACCTGAACTACAGTGAATGAGAAGTGCCATTAGACCGTTTATTTTCAAGATGTAGAGATTTGCCCTGTGCTTAACGTTTTCGGGGAAGGTGTTTGACTCATCCACAGGTTTCTCTCTGCCCCAAGGATCAGAACGCTCCCCAGACTTGGCTTGGATCTGGCAGCTCTATGGGAACAAGAGTGCTTCTTGATCAGCAACAGCTGAGCTTGAGGTTAAACGAGGCATTAGGATTACTCCCTTAGATCAACAGCTCTATCCGACCAGATCCCTATAGCTCCCCTCCAGGAAACTCCGCTGTCCCCCAACCTGGAGCTTTCTGAGCCGCCCGCAACACAAACGCCGCCAATTGTTGCAACTGATCATCCTCCATCCACCCAGAGGACACCCGTCGACAGCCAAAGCTCTCATCATCTCCCGTATAGTTAGACGGATCCCGTTGGAAATTCATCAAACCCTCGATCGTATCCCGAGGTGGCGTTGCCCCAGCCAGATCCTCCAACGACAAAGAGATACGTGGATCCGGTAAAGTCGCTCCCCCCACATGACAATTGATACAAGCCGACTGAAACAGTTCTTTACCCTGCTCCAGATCCTCAGGGGTCACCGTCACCGTCTCACCCGCCTGATTCAGGGGTAGATCCACCGGCTCCGTCACCTTGAGATATTGCATCACATAGGGATCGATCCGCGCCCATACGGGTCCCGCCCAGGTCAACACCCACACCATCAGCCCCAGAGCCATCCAGCCCCGCCACCGTGATCCCAACATATAGAGTCCTCAACTCAACGATCTTGTGTTGCAAAACCCGATCCAGAGTCAGATCCAGATCGGGCCAAGTGTCATTCAATAGAGAGATCGAGACCGGATCTAGAGGTAGCCTGCCAGATCGCTGTGGGTCTCGCTCTTGGTGCCGCCCCAGCCCGGTAGGGTTTCCGCCTGCACCAGGATATAGCCCGAGATCAGCTTCAGATCCTCATCATCCAGGAAGCGCATACGGGGGTACTCGCTGGTGAGCTGGGTATTGGGGTGATACTCCACCAGGGACTCCATGCCGTCATAGGTGGTGGGGTTCTTGAGGTAGTCCACCAGGGCCGTCACGGTATCCCGACGGGGGGTGGCGTTCTCCAGATCCTCCATGCGTAGGCCCACGTCGGGGTTGGGATAGGTTTGGCCCCCCACATGGCAGCGAGCACAGGTGCGATTGAACAAGCGCTTACCCTCGTTGAGCTCAGCATCGGTGAAGGTGATGGTCTCATCAGCAGTGAGCTGCACCGAGGGAGCATCAGAGGCAGCCAGGGCAGGTGTCAGACCCCAACTACCGATCAGCAACACAGCAGCTAGCAGCCAGGTAACCCATCTCTGAGGGGAAAAAAACGTCTTAAACATGGTTCCTCTAACGGCAGATGTCGTAATGGTTCGTAAAAACGATGTCAGAAGGTGAGCATCCTGCTCTGGATACACAGGATACAGATCTTAGGATAGATCATCCCGGCCCTTTCCTCGCAGATCGATAGGCATCCAAGGGTTGACAGCGTGGACAAAAATGAGCCGATCGCCCCGCCAGCTTGATCCGTTCGATGGGAGTGCTACAGATCCGACAGGGGTGTCCTTGACGCCCATACACCCAAGCCTGTCCCTGATAGTTGCCATTGATCCCACTGGCATCCCGATAAGCGCGAAAGGTGGTGCCCCGTTGCGCGATGCTAGTCTCTAGTACCTGGATCAGGTTCTGCCGCAGTTGGCTGATCTGAGGGGTCTGGAGATCTCGACTCAGCAGCTTGGGATGGAGACCACTGAGAAATAGGGCCTCATCGGCATAGATATTACCCACCCCCGCCACCAATCGCTGATCCAGCAGGGCATTCTTAATGGGCCGCACGCTACTCCGGAGTCGCTCCCGCAGATGAGTCACAGAGAACTCCGGGGAGAAGGGTTCTGGACCCAACCCCTGTAATCCCGAGATCACCTGCTCTGGAGGGATCTGCGGTGGCACGATCCACATCTGACCGAAGGTGCGCTGATCATCAAACCGCAACTCTGCTCCACTCGTCATGCCCAACTGGATCCGGGTATGAGAGGTGATCGGTTCAGGTTGGGGCAGCCAAAGGAGGCGACCTGTCATGCGCAGGTGTACCCCCAGCAGGCTACCCTCCTCCAACTGGGCCAGTAAATATTTGCCTCGGCGGTGCCAGCGCTGTAACCGACAGCCCACGAGGCATTGACGAAATAATTCAGGTGTGGGAGACGCGATCGTCCGTTCCAGACTCACCTTGACCCAAGCGAACTGTTCCCCTGGGGTCA
>CAYSEO010000488.1:0-2810 GCA_964429885.1 uncultured bacterium | reverse complement strand
CTGCTGGCGGGCCGGGCGATCGTCGTGGCGGGCTATGGCTGGTGCGCCAAAGGGGTGGCGTTACGAGCTCGGGGCATGGGCGCCAATGTGATCGTCACGGAGGTGGATCCGATCCGGGCTCTGGAGGCAGTGATGGATGGCTTCCGGGTGATGCCCATGGTGGAGGCGGCTCCCGTCGGAGATATCTTCATCACCGTGACCGGCAACAAGCACATCATTCGCGGCGAGCACTTCGATTTGATGAAGAGCGGGGCCATGGTGTGTAACTCCGGCCACTTCGACATCGAGATCGATCTGGTGGCCTTGGAGGAGCGCACCCAGGAGAAGCTGAGCGTCCGTCCCTTTGTGGTGGAGCACAAGCTGAGCAGCGGTAAGTCCGTGATCGTGCTGGGTGAGGGTCGTCTGATCAACCTGGCGGCAGCGGAAGGTCACCCAGCCAGTGTGATGGATATGAGCTTCGCCAACCAGGCCCTGGGCTGTGAGTATCTGGTCAAGAACAAGGGCAATCTGGCCCCCGGTCTGCACCCGATCCCGACGGATGTGGATAAGGAGATCGCCAGTCTCAAACTCAAGGCCATGGGCATCCAGATCGACGATCTCACCTCCACTCAGATCCAATACATGAATAGCTGGACCTCTGGGACCTGATCCCTAGGATCTGGGATGCCCTCCGGCTGGCTGACGGATCCACACTAGAGCTAACATAGAGAGTCTTTGGGGTATGCCTGTGGGTGTGCCCCATTACTGATCGAACAGGATGGGAGAGCCACAGTTGGAGAAAACCACGTTTCTCGGGTTACAGGAAGAGGATCAGGATCAGGCTCGGGCGGTGTTACTGCCGGTGCCCTATGAAGCCACCACCTCCTATGGCAAGGGGACGGCTCAGGCCCCACAGGCGTTGTTAGAGGCCTCTGCCTATGTGGAGCTGTATGACGAGATCCGCGACCGGGAACCAGCGGTGCGATCTCCAGCCTCTTCTCTGGATGCAGCTAGGGATGATCAAGTGATCTCCCACTACTGGACGGCGCCACCGGTTCACTTCACGGCTGCCTTCGAGCCTGCCATGGCTGAGATCTATCGACGGGCGGCGGAGTGGGTAGGACCTGGACGATTTCTCTGTACTTTGGGGGGTGAGCACTCCATCACGCCACCTCTGATCCAGGCTCATTTGCAGCATTTCCCAGAGCTACACATCCTTCAGATCGATGCCCATTGTGATCTGCGGGATCGCTATGAGGGATCGCCCCTCTCCCATGCCTCAGCCATGGCTCGGGTGGTGGATCCAGTGGAGAATCGGTTGACTCAAGTGGGGATCCGATCGATCTGTGCTGAGGATCGGCAGGCCATTCGCCAGCGGCGGCTCAATACCTTCTTTGCCCATAGCTTGCAGGAGAAGCCCACCCACACCTGGATCCAGGAGGTGATCGACACCTTGGGTCCGCACGTCTATCTGACCGTAGATGTGGATGGACTCGATCCCTCAGTGGTGCCTTCTACAGGAACTCCTGAGCCCGGTGGCTTGAGCTGGTGGCAGACGGTGGCACTGATCCGAGCCCTAGGGGAACAGCGTCAGATCGTGGGTGCCGATGTGGTGGAGTTGGCGGTAACAGGGGCAACGGAGGCGGATCGACGGAGTGCCTTTACGGTGGCCAAATTGACCTATCAGATCCTGGCGGCGGCTCTACCCTAGATCGGGATGGTTTCTGGAGAACGGCAATTTGTTTTATAATTCGTTAAGGATCAGGGTTTGGCTACGAACAGAGCTGGATCCGTTCCCACCAGAGTGATAAGAGAACAGATGGTAGTTTGAGTTACACGAGGAATCCATGGCTTTCTTTTCTGATTTGACAAAGCGTTTCACGTCCATCGCTGTCAGCGTCCTGCTGGTGATCGGTCTGATCGCCCTGGCTGCCCAACCCGCTGCTGCTGAGACCTATGAGGTCCTGATGGGCACCAACCGGGGTCAGCTGGCCTTCGAACCCAAGGAGCTGGAGATCTCTGAGGGCGACACGGTGGTTTGGGTCAACAACAAGGTCTTCCCTCACAACGTGATCTTCGACAAAGTGCCGGGTAGCGACAAGGCTCTGGCTGCCAAGCTCTCCCATAAGAAGCTGGCGATGCGCCCCAAGGAGACCTTTGAGGCCACCTTTGCGGATGTGCCTACCGGTGAGTACAGCTACTACTGCACTCCTCACCGTGGGGCAGGCATGGTCGGCAAGATCGTCGTCAAAGGCTGATCTCAGGTTGTTTGGATCTGATCTCAATCCCAAGATCATTGTTGGATCCAAGCCCAAGATCATCATCCGGATCTACGAGTGGATCTATTGCCCTCTCCCAGCTCGCTCGGAGGGGGTTTTCAGTTCGGCCCGCTTCATATTGGCGGCCTCCGGATCAAAGCCGGGGGGAAAAAGAGTTTGAGGACTGAAGGAGGCTCCCAGTAGCCGACAGTGTTGCAGATTGGCGGTACTCAGATCCGTACCATCCAGGTTGGCCCAACACAGCTCCGATCCCTCCAAGTCCACATTGTCCAAACAGGCATGGCTCAGATCCGCCCGCCACAGATCCGCTTGTTGCAGACAGGCTGCGGAGAGATTTGCCCCGGAGAGTTTGACCCAACTGAGGCGACAGCCTTGTAGATCGATCCCCCGCAGATCCTGTTCCTCCGCCCCCCAGTGCAGCAGCTCCCAGACCCGTCTCCATTTCGGCTCTAGGCGGGTGCGATCATCGATCTGGGTGCGTCGCAGATGCGTACGCCAGAGCCTAGCGGACTCCAGATAGGCCCCCTCCAGTTGGGCTCCAGTCAGGAAAGT
>CAYSEO010000487.1:0-2821 GCA_964429885.1 uncultured bacterium | reverse complement strand
GATCGGTAAAGTCGTGAACCGCAACGCTGGCGCAATCGAGTGGGCGAAAGTTTCCAACCATTCCGATCTGACTCGATCGGTAAAGATTCCAGGAGCGGACAGATCGTGGACACTATTGATGGTTTCCAACCATTCCGATCTGACTCGATCGGTAAAGGGCAGGGGTCTGGAGCCCGCATCCAGAGCTAGTTTCATGGTCCCCAAAGTCCACAGGTGGGTTTTGAGGATCTGAGCCTATCTGGAGAAGATCCTGATCCATGTGCCTATACCCCTTATCCCATGAGGATCTCACAGTTGTCAACCTCAGAATCAGGACTATGGCGATCGCTTGACCTATGGAGGTAAGCCCCCACGAGCGGGGCCGACAGGACACCCAAGCATGATCGTTAGAAGAGGGGAGATCCAACCCTAAACTAGACTGGTTCTGCTCAGATCGCCCAGGATCTATGGAAACCTATCACATTCGACTCGAAGGTGACACCCTACGGGTAGGCTTCGGACCCGATCATGCCAACAATGACATCATCGTCCAACTCTCCCCTGAGAATCGACAGATCATGAGAGAGGCAACCCATGGGGTGATCCTGTACAAACAGCGGCGAGATCTGGAGGAGTGGAGAGCCTTTTGCCAAGATCTGGATCTTAAGATCATTGCCGAGATCCTGAGCGATTATGAAGGGACCCTTGATCAAATCCAGAGTGGCTCCATCCTCAAGGGCAGCATCCATCATCTGGATCGACAGGAGGAGGTCTCAGAGCGGCAGATGGTTCAAGCCCTGGCCCGTTGGATCGTTCGATGGGTTCAGGGTGAGCAGGAATCAAAGTAGAGTGTTCGATACCAGATTTGAGGGATCACCATGAGTAACATCAAAAGATTGGCTAAGGCCATCAAGGACGGGCAGCTGGATCTGCTCAATAACCCGATCACTGCGGCAGCCTCTGTTGTGGCCATGCTGTTTAGTTTGTTGGCCGATCAGCTCAGCCGGGGATATTGGATCGTTTTGGCGATCGTCGTGCTGATGTTCTTCTTCGGGATCTGGGATGAGTATCGTCAGTCTCAGATCTACACTGAGAGCGCCTTGCCTCTGCCGGTGGTGATCAATATCTCCAACCCTGCCAGTAGCGAAAATGCCCTCAATGCTCTCTTCGATCTGATCGCTCAAAACCAGGGACTGAAAGGTCATCAGCGTAACCTGGCCAAGTATCTCCAGATCCAGAACTCAGATCTGATCTTTGAGTACCGTCAAGACATCCATAACAGCGAGGCACTCAAGGATTTCCTCAAGATCTCTCGCTACCGGATCGACAAGCTCAAGAGTCAGACCCCACGCAACACTACGATCCATCTGGCCTATATGGGACCTGCCAGTGTGGGGATCCTGGTGGGGACGATGTTTGGCACCGATGGCGTCCAGATCTTCCAGTACAACAAATCCTCCGATAGCTATTATCCAATAGCCCTGATCAAAGATCGGAGCCTGAAGGAGGATATCCAGAAGTATGAGAAGTTTGAGGTGAAGCTACCGCAGGTGAATCAGGAGCGAGTGACGGTGGCGATCGATGTGGCCTCCCATAAGCTGAAGCTTTCAGATCCCAGTTTGGCGGAGTATGGCGATCTGATCTATCTCCAGAGTAAGAGTGATGGCACGATCGAGATGGATGAGGACTGGCTCCAGTATTCCCGCGAGATCTTTAAGACCCTCAATTGGGCACAGCAGAGGTATCAAGAGATCCGCATGATCTATTCTATGCCTGTATCGTTGTCTGTGATCCTCGGCATGGCGATCCAAAACTATTGGAACATCATGTTAACCAACTATGAGAAAGGCTCAGGGACCTATCGCGATCTGATGCGAACCAATGAGATCACCTACTACTTCTGATGAGCTGAGGTATCCCTTCAGTTGATCAAGGATAGATCCTGATCCTGTGCTGAGAGAGCAGTTGCTTTTCTCACTTATTCCGATCTGACTTGAACAGAAACTTACACATCTTTGAGATCAGTTGACCTATGGAGGTAGTTACAACTCTCCGCCGTTTAGCCATCGCCCACAACCTAGACATTACGCCGGATCCAGCCACCGATCCCAGCCTCCAGACCAACCAGATCCCTCTGCCCAAACACAGCGATCTTCTGATTCCGAACCGCCACCTCCAACTCAGATCGCAGGGAATCCGGCTTGTAATGGCAGCAGACCAACCCAACCCTTGCCTCCCCCCCTCCAAGCTGTCGTGCCCGTACACTCGCCTCGATCAACTTCTGCTTGCACAATCCCCTAGCCGTCGCCGTCGTACAGGACAAAGCAAACAGCTGATACTGGTGCATAAACGCCACATCGAACTCAAACTTCTCCCGTGACGGAGATCCCACCACCGGATCTCGCATCCGAAAGGACATCTGAGCATCATGGATCAGCCCAGTGTTGACCAGCCTCTGCACCTCCGCCAACGTGTGGTGCTCCAGCCAAATACCATCCAACCACTCACACACCTGAGTTAGAGACTCAAACCCAGATCCCAAAGCAGACTGTAACGAGAACCTCTCCCCCTGAGCTCCCAACCGAGTAAAGATCTGCCTCAACTCAGGAGACAGCTGCGTCAGATCCAATGGAGTCAGCTCCCGCAACTCAGATTCAGACCTCCATCTGTCAGATCGTCTAGCCCTCCGTCTCAGAACATTACGACACCACATCCGCCACTCCTTGACCTTCTCCCAGGATCTGTGAGCCTCAGCCAGCTGACCTGCCACCTCCTCCATAAGTGGTTGACTTTGGGGAGGACGATCCACCAACCACTCCAAACCATGGAGGCTAAACAGTTG
>CAYSEO010000486.1:0-2824 GCA_964429885.1 uncultured bacterium | reverse complement strand
CTACTCCCAACGCCTCTCCCGTCCAATCCAGGATCCGCGCGAATCCCTTCAGCACCTTCATTGCTCCCGAGGCTGCCGTCCATGATCCCGCCGTCAGGATCCCCAACACCACCTCAAAGGCGATGGTCCCCGCCAGCCAGCCCACCGACTCTCCCATGGATCCATCGGCGTTATCCTGCATCAGGAACTCACACACCTTCTGAGCGAGTTGCTCTCCTGCACCCTGGATCGCTGTCTCCACGGCTGCCAAGGCCATGGGCAACCCTCACGAATCTACAGTACACAAATAGTCAATAGTGAGCCGATCTAGATCTCCAGGTTGTGGGTGGTCACATTCATATTGAAACCTCCTTAGTGCTGCGTGAGTACGGCGATTCCACGTTCCAGTCACAGGGCCACAGTTTATCTCGTGTAAGAGTAGACGTGCTTGCACACCTGCTACAGTTGAGACATCTGGAAGTGGATAAGGGATCTCGGGAAAAGGTCGATCGTCAAGCTTCAGGGGCTCTCCTATTGGTCCTCCTATTCCTAAGCGGGAACGAACACCTGGCCTCTCAATGATCCACTCTCTGGTGATGGGATCAAGCTGGTCCAACCCAGCCGTTAGAATGGCATCCACGTACTCGGTATCTTCATTCCATGAAGAGAGCCTCCTTGCAAACCCCTCTGTAAATTGTCCAGCCAATGGAGAAGCAGCAATAGCTTGCAGAAGCAGGTATGATCCAGCAGGATAATCATTCCGCAACTGGAGTAGCAGATCAGCAAGCTCAATCTTCTCTACTCTGGCTAAGTCCTGCAGAATTGGATCAAATACATCGATCTGGTTTAGCTCCAAAAGGTGTGGAGTCCGTTCGACGTACCGTAATGTTTCGATGAGGCCTGATGGAATTGACATACCTGATTACTGATGCATTTGAGGGAATAAAGTCCGTTTGGAACCATTGTCCAGTAATGTCACCTTAAAGAAGCCCTCTGCTGCGGACTCACTTGTCTCAAGGACTCCTCCTTCGATCTTAACAAACGCAGTATAGATTTTCATGCTAGTTCTCTCATCGACCTTGGCAGTTACCGTGTTGAGCAAATGGCGGGTTGTTGCTTCTACCTCAGCTTGTCCCCAACCCTTCGGCAGCCATGTTTTGCCGTCCACATGGATCGGGTTCTTTGCAGGGAAAACGCCACCTCTGAAAGTGTCACCATCTGAGGGCTCGAAATAGAATACTTTCTGCTCTCGCATAGTGATATGATCAGATGTAAGACCAAAATCCTCCCTTCGAGGCCTTCGACCACGAGTCTTGCGAGAAGAATTCTGCCATGTCTTTAAGGCATCATCATAGGGTTTCTCCAGAGCCAGTCGACGCTCGAATTCCTCTCGTGTAATCTCTGAGTAACTGTTTGCTTTGAGACGGTCGATATTATTAGGATAACCGTGTCCTCCTGATTTATGAATACTCTCCGCCGAAAACTCGCCACCAAGAATGTGATCTTGTTCATCAGGAGTCAGATCTGAGTAGTTTTCTGGCTTCTCAACCTCATCAACAAATACCTTGCTCGCGATCATAAAGATTAGTGAGCGAACTCCTTTCTCCTCAACTTCAAATCCTCTGATCCATCGATACCTAGGCTGGAAAGTCTTCTCTAAGGTTGAGGCAATTGCACTCGCAGGCATCCCACTCTGCTCAAGGGAATTGGAAACCACCGCAGCCTCCGCTGCTACCCTCAGCTTCTCCGTCATATCAGGGGTATCATGAGTTCTCCTACTACTCTGTTCAGCAGCATCTTCAGTAGCCTCTCTAGTAGTCTGCTCACCAGCTTCTTGTGTAGCTCCTGTAGCAGTCCTTTTAGCTCCTTGCTCAGCAGTTTCCTCAACAACTTCTTCTGCTGCTTCTCTACCAGCTTTTCGACCCGACAGACCCAGTAGCTCTTCTCCAAACCGGATCAGCTTCTCCCCAATCTCCTGCAATGCATCCAAGATCCCTCGCACCGCTCCTCCCATGTTGCCCACCAGGCGACCTAACCCCTGGATCGCCTCTAACAAGAAGCCTCCTACCTTCGAGAGAGCCTTGAATGCTACTCCTAACGCCTCTCCCGTCCAATCCAGGATCCGCGCGAATCCCTTCAGCACTTTCATCGCTCCTGAGGCTGCTGTCCATGAGCCCGCCGTCAGGATCCCCAACACCACCTCAAACGCGATGGTTCCTGCTAACCAGCCCACTGACTCTCCCATGGAGCCCTCGGCGCTATCCTGCATCAGGAACTCACACACCTTCTGGGCCAACTGCTCTCCTGCACCCTGGATCGCACTCTCCACCGCTGCTGACGCCTCGCCCAACTTCTGCATCAGACCTTCGTAGGTCAACCCTTCTCCGCCACTGAAGGCTTCCTGGAGGGCAGGCATGAACCCCTGACTCACCTGCTCCACGGGGGGCTGCAGCTCTGAGGCCATCTCACTCATTCTCTGGCCTAGCTCTGGGGGCGGACCTCCTGATCCAGAGTGCGCCTCTTCTCCAGGGGCTGTTCCGGTGGTTCCTGCTGCCACGGGTTCCAGAGCCGGTTCCTCCGGAGCACTCATGGCTTGATTGGCCACACTCACCAGCCAACTCACCAGGTTGCCTAGACCCTTCACCGCCTCGTAGGCCAGCTTGAACGGATCCGTCAATCCTTCCCACAGACCTTTACCCAGACCCTTGACGAAGCCGATGATGAAGTCGGGACTGCCCCCACTCAGGATCGTGGCCAGCTTGTTGGTGATCTTCACCTTGCTCTCGGTGTCCTGATTCCTCACCCCCTGCAAGAAGCCCAGGATCCCACTCTGCAACATCCCCCA
>CAYSEO010000485.1:0-2825 GCA_964429885.1 uncultured bacterium | reverse complement strand
GGTTGATCTGGGGAGGTTGAGGCGTTGGGGAGGGTGCGGGCTGCGGCTGGGGAGCCGGGGCAGGGGAGGCTTTCGGGCTGAGCACGATCTCGGGAGCCTTGCCCGTTTTCTCCTGGTAAATCTCTCGGTAGAGACTGGCCAGTTGGGAGTAGCCCGCCTCGGTGTAGGCAGAAGCCAGCCAGAGGGCATTGTCCGCAGAGGGTTCCTGGCGGTAGGCCCGCCGCAGGAGCTGGATAGCGGTGCTGAAGTTGCGCTCTCGGATCGCCTCTCGACCCTGTTGAACGGAGGTGCTCATGCCGGTCATGACCGCTGACTCCTTGGGATCGTTTCTCATTGCCTGTCAAGATTAGCTCTAGTGTGCCGCAATCGAGCCATGATCTTGCAAAAATTAGCGATCTCCACGGATGCGGGGCGACCTGGATCGGTTCTAAATCCTCAGCTGCTACCAGGGCTATTCAGTTCAACTTTTTAGAAGGGTAGGATCGTTCGTAAGCCCTGCCTCAACTTCAAGAGAAAGATCAACTGTTCCACTTCGGGGGCCACCTCCGGATCTCGCCGCCGGTTCTGTTGCAGTGCCCGTAGCTGTTCATACTCACTAGGGCTGAGGGGACGATTATCGAGGGGAGAACGGGCTGCCAGATCCGCCTCGGCTCGCAGGATCTCCTCTGGGATCTCCTCCGGTGGAGGTAAGGCCAGGGCTGATCCCATCATGTTCATGCCTAGGAGCAGGCTTGAGAACCCGATAATCTGACGTTTCATTTCTAGTCCCTCGCTCTCTATGGGTTGATCATCAATCTAGATCGACTCCGGATCGATCCCTAGGGCTCGCAAGGACTCCGCCAGTCGCTGCGCCCGTTGCCGTTCTTGATCAAGTGCTGATTCAGCCCGATCCGCCCGTTCCATCGGTGTCGGGATCCACTCACCCCCAGGACCATACCACCGCAGCCACTCCCCCTCGACTCCTTCGTAGGATCCTGCCCAGATCCCCAAACCCAACTGCAGAGGATCGAACCAGATCTGATTATCGGGCAAGGCCAACTCCTGATAACGGATCCCTTGAAGCTGAAACATGCGGAAGTCGTTCTCATAGCGCTCGTAAACCCCATAGAAGGGCACCCTGACGATCTGCTCATAGACCACCCATTTACCTGGCTGTCGATGGGCCTCCCGTAACCGTTGGCCCAGATCCTCATCCTGAGTATTAGGAGATAGCATCTCCAGGACCAGAAAGGGGGGGATCTGTTCTTGCCAGATCACATAGCTAAACCGCAGCTGCTGTTGTCGGTTCATACGAGGCACCCCCACCGCCAGAAACCAGTCCGGTCGTTTATACCATTGGGGATGGCGCGGATCGTAATAGAGGTTCAGATCGCTGGCCACGAGGACCTGATCCTCAGGATAAGTGGAGGGTTTACAGGTGAGTCCCAATAATTCAGCCTGTATGCGGTGGAATTCATCAGGCAAGCCAGGATCCTCCGGGTGCTCACTGGGCAGGTCGTACATGGTGGGTAGAGGCCATTGCCAGCGATTGGCTGGATCCAATGGATCTAAGGGCGGTTGAGCTTGGGTCATCGATTTATCGTCCAGAAAGAATCCAAAACAGGAGCGGTCCTGTAGCCAGATCGGGACTGTCTTAGTCTAGCTCGGCAGGGGTAACAGGTTTTCTTGGGGAAGACTTGGCACCATGCAGATCTCCTCGGGTCAGAGAGAAGCAGATCCCAGCCCCACAAAGTCCTGCAGAGATGGCGAAGGCGATCCGAATACTGGTCATCAGATCGGCATAGATACTGGGGGTGATGTCCACCTCTCCAATGATCAAACTAAAGATCAGAGTGGCGATGCCCAGGCTCAGGGTTTGACCGATCAGGCGCACGGTGCCCACGGCAGCGGAAGCCGTGCCATAGAAGTGTCGATCCACCGATCCCATGGTGGCGCTGATATTGGGAGAGGAGAATACCCCAAACCCGATCCCCAGACAACCCAGACTGAGGTAGATCCAAAGCAAAGGTGAGGAAGCCTCTACGAACGACAGTAACAATAATCCCAAAGTGATCAATCCCATGCCCGCTGAGGCGATCAATCGGGGCTCAATCCGATCCGATAGTCGTCCACTAAAGGGGGAACAGATCACCTGCAAAACGGGTTGGACCATGAGGATCAATCCAGCCTCTCTAGGGGAGAATCCCTTGATGTATTGCAGATATAAACTGAGCAGAAAGCTCACGGAGAAGGCGGCGGTGTAGCTGATCAATGAGGCGAGGTTGGAGAAGGCGAAGGTGCGATTTTTGAAGATGTCCAGATCCAGGATCGGCTGTGGGACCCGTCGCTCCCAGCCATAGAACCCCACCCATCCCCCAATCCCTATCCCGATCAGGATCACCCCCTGCCAGGCGGGTAGCAACGAGAAGCCACAGAGAAAGGCCACGATGGAAAGACTGTAGAGACCACTGCCCAGCCAATCAAACTGTCGTAGAGAAGCCGCAGGCGGATCCGGCCTCAGCCACCGCAGAGCGATCACCGTCAGCAAACAGAAGGGCACGATGGCCCAAAACACACTGCGCCAGCCCAGGGTCTCACTGAGGAAGCCCCCGATAAAGGGACCCGAGGACTGACCGATGTAAACCGAGGCCACCCCGATCCCCAACACCTGCCCTCGTCGTGAGGCTGGGAACGTATCCGTCAGGATCGCCAATCCATTGGCCACCATCATGGCCGACCCCAGCGCTTGCAGAGTCCGCATCATGATCAGTTGTTGCACCGATCCCACTAACCCCGTCAAGCCACACACCAGACACAGCAGCAGCGTGCCCAATCCATAGATCCGC
>CAYSEO010000484.1:0-2833 GCA_964429885.1 uncultured bacterium | reverse complement strand
CTCCGCTATGGCTGACCACCAGGCGCAGCTGCCCCATATAGAAGTTGACCAGACATAAGGCCCGGATCATGGTCTCCTCTGAGATCGAGGGGGAGGGTTTTTCATTGGCGGCCACCGCCCAGAGGATGTGGAGCAGCAGAGCCAACCGAACGGCATAGGACTCCAGCTTGGGGTAAGCGGCCTTCAGAGCCGGGATCGTCTCCGTCTGGAGCTTGTCCACCAGCTTGTGTTGCCAACGCTCAAACCGACCTTTGGCCTCAACGGAGAGAAAATAATCCACCTGATGAAGTTCCCCCAGGCGAGCATAGACCGCCTCCAAGATCGTCCCCAGGCCCGTATCCCGATCCGCATCATGGCCGGTGAGGTTGAGGTAGGGTGCAGGCATGGGAGTGACGCAGAACAACCAACGCGCCCAGATCCCAGCCGAGTCATCTAACCCTAGCTTCTCCCGTAGAGTCTGCAGGGTTTCCCACTGAATGGATCCGGTGGAACTGATGGCCGAGCGGGGCAGGAAGATCGACTCACGGGTGCGATCTTTAGAAATGGCCCCACCGTTGAACTCGGAGAGATCCAGTTGCAGATCATCTCCAGCCCCGGCCCGGTACTTGTTCATGCGGGCAAAGCGTCCTGAAAGCTCGTCGGTGTAGTCCAGCAGGCCTCGGGTGTTCTCGGAGTGGACGCGGATCTTGGCCTCCAGAGTGATGTCATTGATGATGTAGCGAGACCTTGGCCCCGGCTTCTGAGGTTTGGGTCCCTCTCCCTTGTAGGCATCCATTTCGGCTTCATAATTGTCCATCTTCCGCTGCCATTCCTCATAGGCCTGGTTCTCCAGCTTGTAGAGCGGATCCAACACAGCCTTCTGAGTGGGAGTCTTGCGATCGCCTGTATTGGCCACGATCGCAGAGCGGATGATGCAGGGTTGGGTGTAACCGGCACTGGCCTTGACCACCACCCGAGCTGAGGTGCCGATCCGACTGGCGGCAGCGGGAAGGAAGGAGGTGATCAGAGCTGCAGGAGTGGTGGGCATAGCGGCAGCCGTAGCCAGCATGGGATCCGCGAGATTCGCAGGCAACACCTTATGAAGATCGAGCCGCTTGGCCTCCAGAGCTACCAGCTGATTGAAGCGTTCTGCGGTTTCGAGGAGATCCTCCTGTTGCTCCCGAGTGGACTCGATGGACTCCAGCAAGCTCTCCACCTCTCGGAGGGTACGCCCCCGCAGTGAAGCCAGATCCAGCAGGGCAGCGCGACGGGCGGCGGGATCCAGATCCTTTTCCAGGAGGGCCTCCAGCTGTTGCTTGAGGGGAGGCAGGTTGGGATCCTCTTTGCTGGCCTTCTTGACGGATGAGATGTGTTCGCGCCAGCGGCCCCTTGGGGCAGTGACTGTGGCTCGTTGGGAGCCGGACGGTTTCTGCTGGGCAGCTGCTACACAGTTCCAGAGCTTGTCCTCACTGAGGCAGGGAGAGGGGTTGGATCTTTGAGCCGAGTCAAACAACTGTTTCACCTCCCGGTCAGACAGAGCTGGCAAACACCTGGCGGCGAAGGTCTGCACCAGATCCCAGGCGGATTCCTCCAGGTGAAGACTATTGGCTCTGGCCCAGGATTCAGCCCCCAAAGCATCCAAAGCGATCTGATGACCAGTAGAGTTGCGGGATCCTTCAGCAACGCCAGAGTCAATCAGCCGCCGGTGTTCCACTGACAGGAGTTTGATCAGAGGGATGGTGTCAGAGGTGGGAACAGGTTTGAGTTCGGGAGCAGGTGTCTCGGCCTGGTGCATCTCAGGGGGAGCCGCATCGGGCATCGGGATCAACTCCCTCAACTGGGAGAACGAGTACCGCTGACCGGAGGCTCTGATGATCCGTCCTTGAGTGGGCTCTGAACCTTTGGTGTACCAAGATCCTGCCAGCCGCATGACCCGCGAGGGATTCTTGATGCTCCGATCTGCATCGGCAAACTCCAATAGATCCGCCTGCAGCTGCCGCCACTCGGGGATGGGGATCGGCTCCTCGAATACCCAATAGGAATGAATGGATTTACCGCCGGTGTCCACCTGAAGTGTGGGCTCTGGCAAGCCCAGGTGTTGGTAGAGGATCTGCTGCTGATCCTTGGCCAGGTCATCATGCTCATAGAAGATAGCCCGCCCCTGCTCCACCTCAACATCCCTGGCCCCGCCCCCATTCACCACCACATAGAGCCCAAAGCCTTCACTCTGCAGGAACTCTAGAGTGTCCCAGGGTAAGAGGGGCAACTCACAGGCGATCTTCCTGGCCCCCGAGGGAGTGCTGTAACGCGGATCCGAGTCAGGCACAAACAACCGCAGGTGAACGGTGTCACCGCTGCCGTAACCCAACAGGTGGAGGTGTTGAAGCACTTGCTCACTGTTGATCTGCAGCGTTTCGTCTTTGTCTGACATGACATTTCTCCTCTAAATCCTGTTTCACTCAACAGAAGATCACTTCACGAGCGATCTCTTCAAACTCGCAAAGAGGCACCAGCAATCCATGGGTCTGATAGTCAGGGTTAGCCACAGAAACCAGCTCATAGAGCCGATGCCAGCGTCTTAAGTGCTGTCTCAACTCCTGAAAGTGGATCACATACACCACATTCAATTTGCAGAGGTAGTAGATCAAGAAATCCGCTTCAGACAGGTAGGCCCAGCCGAGCTTCCCTTTACGATCCACGCTGATAATCTCCACGAAAGCCCGCTCCGAGCGGTGGCCTCGATAGTCAGTTTTGTACTCTGCTCGCACCTTCTGCCCTGTTTGCCGGTGGGTCAGGATCCGGTCGATGCCCTGGCGCTGCTGTTTGTAGGTACTGGGGGTCACAATCCAGGTGG
>CAYSEO010000483.1:0-2844 GCA_964429885.1 uncultured bacterium | reverse complement strand
TGCAGGGTCGCACCCTGGGGCTCCTATTTCGCAAAGCCTCCACCCGCACTCGGGTCAGCTTCAGTGCAGCCATCGCCCAGTGCGGCGGCAACGTCATCGATCTGATGCCCTCCGTCATGCAGGTGAGCCGAGGGGAGCCGATCCAGGACACGGCGCGGGTTCTGTCCCGTTATCTGGATATCTTGGCCATCCGCACCTTCGACCAGGCGGAGCTGGAAACCTTCGCCCACCACGCCCGGATCCCCGTGATCAACGCCCTTACCGATCGCTTTCACCCCTGTCAGATCCTGGCGGACCTGCTCACCATTCAGGAGACCTTTGGCCATCTCAAAGGGATCACCCTGGCCTTCTGTGGGGATGGCAATAACGTAGTGCACTCCCTGCTGTTGGGCTGTGCCATGAGCGGCATGTCGATCCGGGTGGCCACCCCTGCCGACTTCGCCCCCGATGCTCAGATCGTCTCCCAGGCTCAGGCTTTGGCAGAAGCGATCGGCTCCTCAGGACAGATCCAGATCCTGACAGATCCAAGGGAAGCCGTGGCTGGGGCTCAGGTGATCTATACCGATGTCTGGGCCAGCATGGGTCAGGAGGGGGAATCGGAGCAACGTCTACCTCAGTTCTTGCCCTATCAGGTGAACGGATCCCTAATGGCGGAAGCCGATCCCCGAGCGATCGTATTGCACTGCCTGCCAGCCCATCGGGGGGAAGAGATCTCGGAGGAAGTGTTGGAGGGACCCCAGTCCAAGGTATGGGATCAGGCGGAGAATCGCCTCCATGCTCAGAAAGCTCTGCTGGTTTCCCTGTTGGGAGATATCAATCTAGGCGCTAAATTTGTCTCCACCTGACCCCTTGCCCCAGGTTTTTTGTAGAGTTACATGCTAGAGGGCGATCCGCAGGGGACCCTTTTCCTCCCTGCATCTGGATCGATCTCCGAGCGTCAATCGTATCGTTGTGATGAACAGGGGCTGGGGGCTGTGGTGAATCGGCTAGGACCATTCCAAGTGTTACGTCGGATCTCGGATCAGATCTCAACGCTGTCAGATCAGATCACTGGATCGATCGTCAAGGCGAGGACCGGCCAACGGATCCTGTTGGGTCTGGCGGTGTCGTGGGCGGCGATCCCATTGCCCAGCTGGGCGCTGACTCAGGTGATCCGACCGGAGTTGGATGATCTGGAGGTGGGCTTTGTCTTGGGCATTGTGGACAACACGACTCTGCTGATGCAGGTGGAGGGCCGCACTGAAGTGCAAGTGGTCCAGCTTTTGGGTCTGGGGCCTCTACCCACCCTCACCCCCAGTTGGACGAATTTGACGGGAGAGCCCGCTCTACCGATCTATGAGGCCGGTCAATATCTGCAGGACAATCTCAGAAACAAGCAGGTGTACCTGGAGATCGACGAAGCGGTGATCGCTCCCAATGGGGTGTTACCGGCTTATATCTGGCGAGATCGGCGGTTGATCAACCAAGAGATGCTGTTCCAAGGCCATGCCCTGATCTCCAATTCTCCCGCCGCCATCAAGTATGACGCGATCCTGGATGAGGCTCAGGCCACCGCGCAACGGCAAGGACGGGGAGCTTGGTCCTTTTACGGTCCTCAACCTGAGAACGATCTGTAGTGGCTCGATCCGGGACCCATCACTTTATCTATCTGCATGGCTTTGCCTCCAGTCCTCACTCCGCCAAAGGGGTAGATCTGCAGCACCGCTTGCAAGCTCAGGGCCTCGATCTACTGATCCCCGATCTCAACCAGGGGGACTTTACCCATCTCACCCTCACCCGCCAGATCCAACAGGTGTCTGAACTGATCAGAGATCTTGACCAGCCTGTGATCTTGATCGGTTCTAGCTTGGGGGGCCTAGTGGCGGCTTGGCTTGGGGAAGGGCAGCCCCAGATCCAGTCCTTGATCCTATTGGCTCCTGCCTTTCGCTTTCTAGATCATTGGCTTGGTCGTTTGGGTTCAGAACAGATCCAACAGTGGCAAATCGATGGGATCATGCCGGTTTTTCACTATGGCGAGAACCAAACCTTACCCCTGGACTATGGGTTTCTGACCGATGCGAGAGGCTACCGAGATGCCAATCTGCGCCGTCCCCTACCAACCTTGATCCTGCATGGCATCCATGACGAGGTGATCCCGGTCGAATCCAGCCGTGAGTATGCCCGAGATCGATCCTGGGTAGAGCTAATCGAGTTGGATAGTGATCATAGCCTTAGTAACGCTTCTGAGCCGATCTGGAACGGAATCTCTACCTGGTGTCAGTGGTCGTGATCTTCAATAAGTAGATCGGCAAAATTGCTTTGACATGCACTATATAGTCTGTATAAACGTTTTTGCTGATCTACTTACTCTCCATAGGAAGACCTTTTCTTGAGGATCAGGCCAGAATAGGCACAATCAAGATATAGAGATCTGGAGAACAGGATGACAGACGAGGAACTGAACGCCCGCTTTGGGCAACTGGTCGATGCTCAACTTCATGTTCAAGAACAGATCGGGGATCTAGCTGGTATCATGCGCCAGGTAATCGCTCGACAGGATCGTCATGAAGCAGAACTCCAAGATCTGCGGCAGCGTCAAGCCGAGAGTGATCAACGGTTCGACATCCTGCTGCAGGAGATCCGTTACTTGATCCATCAGCAACAGCCCCCGACTCAGGAGGAGGAGCAGAGCTGAATCTCTCTGGATCTCTGAGGATCCACTGACCGGATCCTGATCATGATCGTTTGTAAAGCAGATCCCCTCAGGCTGCTGTCTGTCTAGGGAAGATCTGGGGAGAAGGCCCTCAGCCAAGTTATAAGAGAGGATGGCAGATCAGCGAGGCTAAGATGATCGGGCAACGGATC
>CAYSEO010000482.1:0-2853 GCA_964429885.1 uncultured bacterium | reverse complement strand
CATCAGCTCCAACATGACGTAGTTGGTCAGCAGGATCTGGGGCGGATCGTTCTGGATCTCGGCTTTCTCGGAGAGCCTTTCTTGTCCTGTGTACTTCTTGACTCGAATATGGGATCCCGATACTTTTTCAAGGAACTTTTGAATCTCACCTTCCTGGGAATTGATCAGAGCATTCATGGGGTAGACAAGGATGGCCCGTACCCCTTTGATCTCTGGATGCTTGAGCAGATCATCGAAGATGGGCACCACATAGGTCATGCTCTTGCCAGATCCAGTGCCGGTGGTGAGGACATAGGGTTCCTCTCGGAGAGCAGTGCGGAAGGCTTGTTCCTGGTGGTAGTAGAAGGTGAATGGTTCGCCTGTGTCTGTGGAGAAGTAGCGAGCGCAGTCTTTGTGGAGGAGTTTTTGTTCAACCAGTTGATTGACGTTTGCTCCTTTCTTATAGGAGGGGTTGAGTTGCACTAAAGGATCAGGCCAGAGTTCCCCTCGCTCTAATTCCTTATGGACGAAGGATTTGACTCGCTCATCTCGGATCTTGAGGAAACTTTCGATGTATTCTCGATAATCGGTGATGACTTCATCGCGCAAATTGAAGATATCTAGAGCTGCAGATGTCCCTTCTTCAGGTTCGATCACGACCTGTTCAGGCTGTTGGGATCTGCCCTGGCGTTGGAGAACCCATTGCTCCAGTTGGATCGCCAGGGACTCACTGAGGGTCTCAACGCTGATCACCTCACCCAGTTCCGCAAAGTCCCACTCTTGGGGAAGGGCAGAAAAGATCAGTTCCAATTGCTCGGGAGTTAGCTCGTCTACTCCGGTGCAGTCCAGAGAGGCACTCCCCTGACTCAGTAGCATCAGAAACGGTCTGATCCGTTCTTCGTCTTGTTGCAGTAGGTCTTGGAGTCGAATGGGGATCTTCATAAGAACTCCTCTACCATTGCCAGTGTGGGTCAGTCAAGGTCTCTAGGAAAGAAGAGGGATTGGAGCGGGATCCACAGACCATCAGGGCTCGCATGGCTCGGGAGCAGCCCACGTAGAACAGACGTCGCTGTTCATTGGCTACCGTCTCCATCTCATCCGTGGGGAGGTCAGGTTCCATATGGGGTAGTGTACCCTCGCGTAGACCGATAACTGCAACGAAAGGGAACTCCAGTCCTTTGGCCGAGTGCAGGGTCAACACCTTGATGTGGGGGGCGTTGAGATCGATCTCGTTGCCTGAGACAAACCGAGCGTCAGCTCCCAGCTTCACCAGGCGTTGAGCAATAGCCTTACCCAAGCTAGAGGTGGGACAGAGCACAGCTCCTCCATGGAGGGGCAACCGACATCGTCTCGCGGCTTCCACGAAGAAGGCATGGATCAGGCGACTTTCCTGATCGACCCCGTCGGTAAGGACAACAGAGGGGAGCTTGCCCTGGTAGGGAGAGGGAGTCTGGGTGAGACAGTCGGCATCTCCAGCAGTCGTCCCCTCCAGGATCTGAGTACAGGCTGCTGTGATCTGTTGGGTGTTGCGATAGTTTCGTTTGAGCAGCAGGGTGCGACCTGTGACCTTGAGATCGGAATGGATCTGTTTCCAGCTAAACCCTCTCTGATAGAGGGACTGGGAGGCATCAGCGGTGAGGTAGACTCCTGCCAGGTTGGGAACCAGGGCAAGCAAGAACCGCAAAGCCACTGGAGACAGATCTTGAGCTTCGTCGATAACCACCGCTTGATAGGGAGGATCCTCCAGGTTCTGGACTTCGGCTAGGGCCTTGCGTCGGAGCTGGGGCCAGGTGACATATCCCTCCTTCTCCATGAGCTGCTCCCAGGTTTGATACACACTCCACAGAGCTTCTCGGAGACTGGCCTTGAGGGCAACTCCGCGACCCCGCCGATCCTGAGCTAGATACTCGTCCTGAGTGGAAATATCCCAGCTCTCGATCATGTCGTTGATCTCCTGCAACAGGTAGGGGAGGCCTAGGCGTTCTAAGGACTGACGACGCACCTGGCGATCAAAGACGTTCTTGGCTGGGATCTCAGCGGTGGTGAGGGCCTTCTCTAGGAGGGCAAGGCACTGATCCTCTCGGGCGAACTTGGGTTTGCCATGGGCTCTGACGTAGTAGAGGAAGGTGAGGGAATCGACGGTGGCGACTTTGACTCCAGCGCGATCGAGGGGTTGCTCTAGCAGCTGGGTGAGGAGTTGCTCGGAGTAAGAGACCAGGGCCTTGGTGTAGGTGGTGAACAGGATCGGCTTAAAGCCGAGATCTAGCAGCTTCTGGACACGGTACATGGCCAGGGTGGACTTCCCTGTGCCTGGGCCTCCCTTGACCAGGATCGGGCCTTGTTTGCCGAAGTCCTTGAGTTTCTCCTGTTCTGGATCCAGCTTGAGGAGGAAGGCGGTGAGATCTCCTTTGACGAAGCGATCCAGGTCCTCGGGGGTCTTGAGCACATACTCCCGATCGGCAATGATCTCCTCGATGGGTCGGGGATAGAGGTTATCGATGATCCGTTGCAGGTACTGATCGGGGAGGGGGAGCTCCAGTAAGGACTCGGCATTCTGAACCGTTAGGATCCCTGGCCAGTGGTCGGATGGGATCTGCCATTGCTTGAGGAGTTCCTCGGTGAGGGCAAAGGGTAAGGAGGTGGTTTCCTGGGTGGACTCTGGAGTGGACGGTGGTGGCTCTGGGGCTGGTGGCTCTGGTGGGCTCTCTTCGGCCTGAGGTTCGAGAACAGAGTCATCGGGGGGAGGGGCTGGGATCTCGACCTCGGGGATCTCAAACTCATAGGTGCGTTCGTTACGCTTGCGGATGCTGAGCAGTTTGACCCAGGTTTGGCAGACGGGGCTAGAGGTTTTGCCAGATCCACGGTAGATTTTAT
>CAYSEO010000481.1:0-2857 GCA_964429885.1 uncultured bacterium | reverse complement strand
ATCCAACCATTCGGCCCGTCCACATTGAGGCCTTGGAGAGCAGCATCGCCACCTTGAAGTCATTGGGCCGTGTGGATGAGTCTATCAATCCGGAAGATGTGGCTGACTGGGTGGATGAGAGCTTCCTGCGTACCGCCATGGAAGCAACTGAGCGAGACTACGATGATGTGATCGCTGAGGCAGAAAGTTACCAAATTGAGGGTGAGGATCCTCTGTCGAAAGACCCCATCGGGGATCCTAAACTTTCAGCCCAACTTTGGATTCAGGGGGAAGATAACGTCACCAGTTTTGCCACGATCAATAGCATGGTGGACATGCTATCCCAACTGATCAATGAGGGTAAGGCGGCAGATGTGATCTTTGTTCACGATCGAGAACAAGGATGGAAGTTGTTTGCAGAGAACTCATTCTATGTCAAGGATGGAGACGAGATTTCTGCTTTTCTACTCAAGGAGTCCGCTGAATCCTTCGCCGAGGAAAATGGTGGAGAGGTGACAGACTTCAAAGGGTTACAGGACAGCCTTGTGGCTCAAAACTGAACTCTGTCTTCCCTCGATTCCAGCTGTTACCACGACTATCTCTGGAGGAAGTCTCATCTCTCTGGAGATAGGTCTACAGGACCCACCCAGTTATCGCTGTTGATCAACCAGGAAAAAGATGACCACCTCACCTATTGATCTCGATCGAGATTCCCCCGTTGGTAAGTTCTATGGGCTGATCGTGACTGCGTGGAAGGGATTTATTAATGGAGCCCGTCTCCCTAGACAGATCCTTGCCTTAGTGGCATTCTTTGGGATCTGGCAGTTTCTCTGTGAAATTGATTTCAAACTGCTGATCAATTTCCAGTTTTTGCCCTCCCCTGTAGAGGTGATTGAGGCCACCTATGAGTTCTTCACCAGTGACCCCTTTGTCCATATCCGATCTAGCCTGCTGCGGGTGTTGGGTGGGTATGGTATTGCTGCACTGATGGGGGTCAGCCTTGGGATCTTGATTGGCTCCTCTCGAAAGGTTGAGGATTTCCTTCTCCCTCCCCTGGAGCTCCTGCGACCTATTCCGGCTGTGGCCTGGATCCCTCTCGCCATCCTCATGTTTCCCACGGCAGAGGCAGGCATGGTTTATATCACCTTCATTGGTGGATTCTTCCCGATCTTAATCAGTACGATTCGGGGAGTGGAGAGTATGCTGCATGATACGGTCCTGATTCGAGTTGGTCAATGTCTAGGTGCTAATCGATGGCAGATCTTTAAGGATATTGTCGTGCCAGGCTCATTACCCAGCATCGCTAGTGGGTTAGCCATTGGCATGGGAAATGCCTGGTTCTGTCTGGTTACTGCTGAGATCTTAGCCGGGCGATATGGAGTGGGGTATATCACTTGGGAATCCTACGTAACCTCTAACTTTCCACCCATTGTCATGGGTATGTTATTAATTGGATTGATGGGAGCGGTCAGCTCTTGGGGAGTCGATCGAGCCACCTCAGCCTTGATGCCCTGGAGAATCAATCGAAAGAAAGGAATTTGAGTGTCCACAATGAACAGTATTTAGGATCTGGATATCCTAAGGTATTGATTGCTGGTTCATGTTGATGGAGTTTTGGGTAATGCAGAGATCGCTTGTTCAGGTACAGAAGGAGCAGACAACTCAAAGGGGGGTGGTCAGGGTCGAGAATGTATCCGTCATCTTCCAAGGCCAAGGATCACCCGTTCAGGTGCTCGACTCCGTTAGCTTTCAGATCCAGCCAGGCTCATTTACCTGTTTGCTCGGACCTTCTGGCTGTGGAAAGTCGACTCTACTAAACCTTGTTGCGGGGTTTTTGAAACCTACTATGGGGGGAGTTTTTGTTGATGAAGATCCTGTCCAAAAACCGGGTGCCGATCGGGGTTTTGTCTTTCAGCAGTATTCTCTTTTGCCCTGGAAAACAACTTTCCAGAATGTGGAGCTGGGATTAAAGATCAGAGGTTTTCCTAAGGCAGAAAGAATGGAGATGGTCAACAACTATCTCAATCGGGTTGGTCTCTACAAACACCGAAATTCCTTCCCCAGTCAGCTTTCTGGAGGGATGCAACAACGGGCTAGCATTGTTCGAGCTCTGGTCAATTCCCCCGCTGTTCTCCTGATGGATGAGCCCTTTGCTGCATTGGATGCTCAAACCCGTCATATGATGCAGGAGCTTCTATTGGATATCTGGAAAGAGGCCCAGACAACGGTTATTTTCGTAACTCATGATATTGAGGAGGCCGTTTTCCTGGGGGACGACGTGCTAGTGATGGGGGTACAACCCGGACGGATCAAGGAGCGGATCTTTATCGATCTGCCCCGACCTAGACATATTGATGATGTGATGACCGCTGAGTTCAATGCAATCAGTCGGAGAGTTTTTAATTCGATCCGAGAGGAGACTCTCAAAAGTATGGAAGCAGCCTAGGGTTGAGAAATCTGGTGCAGGAAACTGGAGTTGATCCAGGTTTCAAGTTTGATCTCTCGCAGGCGTTGGCCTTCTGATGTTCCTAGATAGGACTCAAGATGTCTTGCCAGCCAATCCGTGTGAATCTGGAGTTGAGGCAAAAAACAGCCTGACTCTTGATTAGAATTGGCATGGGTCCTGATCAGCTTTTCGACTAGAGCTGGAGAGGATTTAGTCCACTTGCTGATCAAGGTGGTGGCGGCAGGAACATGTGTTATCCACTGGGTTGCTGCTGCTAGGGCGTTCAGATAACAGGTTACTAGCTCAGGATGCTCCTCAGCAAAGGATTGTCGGACAACTATCCCTTAAAATGTGGGGAGACTTCCCAGATCCCCCTTGATCAGATATCGGATACTTCCCTGCTGGTTGGCTAGTTCTGGATTTTGCGAATAT
>CAYSEO010000480.1:0-2868 GCA_964429885.1 uncultured bacterium | reverse complement strand
TCCGTTCCACACAACTGGGTAAGGGGGTCAGATCCACCTCAGAGCGGGGATGGACAAAGAAGGGCATGGAGAAACGCCGCTGTCGATCATCCTCCGGATTACTGACCCGATGGGTGGTGCTCTTGAATAACCCGTTGGTGAGCTGCTGCAACATATCCCCAGAATCGACAATGATCTGGCCAGGGATCGGCTGGATCGGGAGCCAACTACCATCCCGCTGTTGCAGTTCTAAACCCATGGCTGTTGCCTCACACAGCAACGTGATCAGGTTGATATCCTCATGGGGCGCAGCCCGGAGGCTCTGAGGAGGGGCATCCGGCGGGATCGGGGGGTAATGGATCACCCGCAGCAGGGTGCTACCGCCTTGCATCATCTCCGCCCATCGATCCTGAGGCTCATCCAGGTAAAGGGCCAGGGCTTGGAGCAGTTGATGAGCACAGATCTCGAGTTGTTGATAAAGGGCCTGCATCACCGGCTGGAACTCAGGGACCTCCTGGGGCCAGAGATTCGCCCATCCCGTCTGAGGCTGCTCCGGTCCTATGTGCCAAAACTCCTTCAGATCCGCTACCCTGCTGCCCTTGGCATGCTCCCGACCAAAGGAGGTAAAGCCCCGTTGACCTTTGAGCTGAGGATCCTCATAACGCCGCTTGTCCGCCTCTGGCAACTCAAAGAAGGCAGTCGCCACCCGGTAGGCCTCCTGGATCAAGGTCCTATCGATGCCATGGCCCGTCAGAGCAAAGAACCCGATCTGCTCCAAAGCGGTGCCGATGGTCTGAGCAAAGATCTGCTGCTGCTCTGGATCCCCACCTGTAAACCCCCTCAGATCGGCCACTGGGATGGTCTGTGCTGTCATCATCTGGGCTCTCATGCCTCCCATCGAGTCGCTCTGCAGTCCGGTTCCAGATCTAGGTTAACCCTGCTGATCATTATATATAGCGTTAGGCGAAAAAGAGAAACTCAACCCCTAGTGTTTGGGACAGGATTTAGACCAGATCAATCCCTGGAATGGATCTTAACTTAACACCTGATCCTCATAGGCTTTGCCCTGATCCGGACTCTGTGTGATACATTCATGTAAAGTTAAGGGAGGTCAGAGCCTCACAAATTGAGGAAATAGATCATGACCTCGGGTGATGAAGGATCCTCTAAGTAAAGAGGCTTATCTCAGGCAAACTAGCGATATTTTCTGTTGAGCAGATCTAGTATTGATGATCTGTTGCTCCGACATTTATTCTCCCCTGATTCGGTTCAGCCATCCCCACTTGACTCCACTTTTTCTAGCCCTATGACTCACTTCTATCGTCCCCAACCCGCCCCCTGCATTGTCGATACTGGCATCGTTGTCCAGCGACGAGATCTCCAACGAGTGCTCTCCGATCTGGGTCGAGTGCGCTATCAAGATCTGATCGATGATCAGGTGCGTGGACAAGGGGAGGGCTATGTAATGGAGGTGTTTGAGGATCCAGTCACCTCAACATTGGTGGTCAATCGTACCCTCTATCTCAACATTAATAGCTTTGATTATTTGTCCGTTTCTCAAATCCCAGATCCTGAAGATCCCAGTCGTTCCCGCTCACAATTGGACCTGGTCCAGGAGAACCGCACCCTCCGGCTGATCCCTTTATCCGATCCCCTGTCGGATCCGATGGAGGGATTTGAGGACACGCAGGCGCTCAAGGCGGCGATGGCCGATGCGTTGGCGTCAGAGTGGGATGAGGAGGGGCGGCGATCCTGAGATCTGAGCAGGCAGGAGAGCGATCACTCTGTCACTAAGGTGGCCCGATATTTGATCAGACCAGGAAACTTGCCTTCGAAGTAGGTCGAGTGGTAGGTCAGGTAGGGTTCAAAGCCAGCGCTTTCGTAAAGGTTACGGGCCGGTTCATTGCCATGGATCACCATGATCCCGATCGTGGCATGACCCCGACGCCGAGCCTCCGCAAAGGCTTCCTGGAGGAGCCGCCGCCCCAACCCTCGACCTCTAGCCTCAGGAATCACCCCCACAGACTCAATGATCACAGGCGCCTGAGGGATCAGACAGTGAGTTATCTCCATGGGCCAACTTTGGTTATAGCTCTCCACAAAGCCATCTCTCACGACGTCGCTCCAGCCCAGCTCTGCGGCCAACTCCCGGATCCGTTCCAGCTTGAGTGGACGACGATCGGTCGCATCGGGTTGTGGCTCATAGACCGCACAGGCGGCAACGGGCTCCCCGCCCTGCTCTAACACCAAATAATCCTCTGACTGACCCCACCCTGCTGCCCGAGTCAGGAGCATCGCCTCCAGAAATCGATGGGTCGAAACCCCCGTAGACTCCACTAATTCATCCCAGAAGGATCGCTCAAAGGGAGGGATCGACGAGATCAGATCGATCTGGGCCAGAAAGGCAGCATCCGCGATCGTGCCCTGCCGCACTGTAACGATCTCCTGCCCCAAGGTCGCAACCACCATGGCCTTACTCCTTCGTTTTGCATACGCTGTGTATGTCAGTTATCGTAGTTTGCATACGAGGCGTATGTCAATAGAGAAAGAGCAGAGGGATCCGGGCAAACGGCGATCGCGGGCGGAGCGGATTGCGGAAACCACCCAGAAGCTGATCACAGCGGCGCGACGTTCCTTTGCCCAGGTGGGGTATGCAGCCACCTCCATGGACGATCTCTGTGGTGAGGTGGGGCTAACTCGTGGGGCGCTTTACCATCACTTCGGCAGTAAGGAGGGGTTGTTTGAGGCGGTGTTGCGACAGATCGATGGGGAGATCAGTGAGCATCTGCGCCAGATCTGGGACCATGAGAGTGATCCTTGGCACCAATTCGTAGGCTGTTGTCAGGCTTATCTCGATCTGACCTTGGAGCCGGAGATCCAACAGATCCT
>CAYSEO010000479.1:0-2871 GCA_964429885.1 uncultured bacterium | reverse complement strand
CCCATCCATCACCTTGGAGCCTCAGTCCATTGGGGCTGTGCGGATCGATGTACAAACCGATCTCCCCCGTAACCAATGGGCCACCTACGAGGTACAGCTGTTGGATCCCGAGGGACAGATCTTGGCGGCGGGTATCAAACAGGCCTTTGATCGAGATCGGCAAGCGGGGCTGGATGTCAAGCTGCAGCAGCAGGAGACCTTAACCATCGCCATCGAGGTGATCAAGTACTCCAACGTCAACGGGGCGGATATCAGTGGGGCAGTCCCCTTCCAGACCACAGTGGAGCAGGGGGTGATCGACACTCGGTATCTCTGGATCGGGGTGGTGGGAACTGGGATCTGTGCGGCTCTGGGCTTTCTCTCCCTGGGGGTTTCTGGGGTGAAAATGATCGATAAAAGTATTGGGGATAGTGATCTGAATGCTCGTCAGATCTTGGGTGGACCAGGCCGTCTGGTCTCGGCTCAGATCTCGGTGCTCTCCGATGAAACCTCCCCCCGCGAACTACAGGCTAAGCTCTGGGTCAACGATGGTCAGGGCAATCAGCTCTGCTCACGGGTCCTACCTGTCCCCCTCAAGTTTCACTATGACGAAGCGGATCTAGACCATGCCACCGGGAAGGCTGAGATCTTTCTGACGATGGCTGAGCGGAGCTCCTACGGATTCACTGTTGAGATCATCCCGGATGGTCCTGTGGATAGAACCCGTCTGATCGTGCGGGATCGGGTGAGAACAGCGAAAGGGATTGAGGTGTATGCCATTGGACCTCTAGGGGGGATAGTATGACCCGGATCTTCTCTGCTCAGCAGCCCCCATCTGTTCTAATCCGCGATCTCCCATCCCAAACACTCCTCCATCACCTGCCCGATCAGGTACAGAGATCCACACAACACCAATCGCTCCCCTAGATCATCTTGGGTCAAGATCCGCTGCCAGGATCTGAGATCCTCCACCGCCTGACTGGAGCTCAACCGAGGCTCGATCTGTAAGGCGATCTCTAACAACTTAGGTGGGATGAGATCATCATCAGATCAGGATAGGTCAGCCAGGATCCCTCTGGTTGCAGGAGAGGTCATCTATCCAGAGTCACCTGAGAGATCCACGGCTGCAGATGCCCCAAGAATTGACGGGTACGAGCTGGGCTATGCTCTCCGGGGGGTAAGATGGCCTGAACCGGTAGCTGTTCCATGAACCATCCTGGGAGTACCCGCACTAGAGATCCGGCCTTGAGATCTGGTTCAATCAACCACTCCGGTAAGTTAGCGATCCCAAACCCACTCAGCACCGCATCTCGGATCGTCGGCAGATGGTTGGATCGATATCGACCTTGAACTGCAACCGTACAGGTTTGCCCCTCCTGCGTCCACAACACCCACTCCCTGGGACTCCGCAGAGCCAGATAGGCAATGCATTCATGATGATTGAGATCCTGAGGATATTTTAGAGGTGTTTGCTCCCTCAAATAGTCGGGTGTCGCCACCAAAAATGTAGGACAATCTCCTAGATTTTGCAGCCGTAGAGACGAAGATTCCACTGCCCCAATCCGAATGGCCAGATCAAAATTCTCCTCCACGAGATCGACAAATCGATCCGTCAACTGCAACGTCACCTCAGCTTGGGGGAACGAGTCCAGATAGCTCAGGACAGCTGGCGCCACTCGATACTGCCCAAACCCAATGGGAGCCGTCAGTCGCAAAGTTCCTACGGGTTGACCTCGGGTGCTGCGAGCCTCCTCCGCTGCAACTTCCAACCAGATCAGAGCTTCCCGTAACCTGTGCAGATAACGTTCCCCTTCTCGGGTCAGCACCACACGACGGGTTGTTCTTTGCAAGAGCTGTACCCCCAGATCCCGCTCCAGATCTCGAATCGCTCGACTGACCTGAGGTTGAGAGATCCTGACCTCACGAGCTACCTGAGAGAAATTGCCGAGCTCCGCTACACGCACAAACAGCTTAAGGGTCTCTAGCCGATCCATTCATACTCACAGAGAATAAGTGCCATGCAATTTTACCCTCTACCGATCTTCTCCAGTATTTACTACCATCGAGATCATCGAGTTGGAACCCAGACATGACTTTAGGTTACGAACAATATGGAAAGGGGACTGAGCCGGTGGTGGTTCTACATGAATGGATGGCCACCCATCGTAGCTATGAATCTATCCGTCCCTATCTGGATCCGAAAACCTACACCTATTTCTTTGCTGATCATCGTGGCTACGGATTATCCAAAGGGCTCTCCGGTCAACACACTATCCAGGAGGCAGCGACCGATGTGCTGCAGTTAGCAGATGTGTTAGGCTTATCCCGATTTCATTTGGTGGGACATTCCATGAGTGGTCTGATCGCCCAATGGTTGACTTTGGAAGCCGCCGATCGACTCCGATCTGTTGTGTTGGTGACCCCTGCTCCAGCCACCGGAGTTTCCTTAGATTCAGAAGGACAAGCGTTGTTTGAAGCCGCTGTCACAGACGATCAGCAGTTCAAAACGATCATCGCCATGGTCACCGGGCACCAACTGGGGCAAGCCTATTATGAATCGAGACTGCAACAATTCCGTCCAGCTGTGGATCCCCACGCCTTCGCTCGCTTTCTCAAGATGTGGACGACTGCTGATTTCTCATCAAAAATGCAACAGCTTTCCACCCCCACATTCGTGATCTCAGGCGCCTACGATCTGCCGATCTTTCAAGAAGGAGCCTATCGACAGACCTTGGGGCAGTGGTATCAAAACATTCACTTTAAGACGATGCCAGGGGTGGGACATTTCCCCATGACCGAGGCCCCTCCTCACTTTGCCGCCGTGGTGGAGTCTTTCCTTCAAGATCACTGATCATCATCATCTGCTGCCGATCGATCTAACCCGCGATCTCC
>CAYSEO010000478.1:0-2876 GCA_964429885.1 uncultured bacterium | reverse complement strand
ACCCAGCAGGAGTGATCGAGAGTCAAGTTTTCTCTGGGTTACGGTTGGATGTTGCAGCCATGCTGAGGGGTGATCTGGCTCAGGTCCTGAGGATCAACCAAAGCGACCGCTGACATACTCCTCTGTCTCCCGCTCCGCCGGGGCGTTAAAGATCTTCTCTGTCCAGTTGAACTCCACCAGCCGTCCAAAACGCACCTGTCGATCATCGATCTCAGTGTTGTAGAAGGCGGTTAGATCCGAGATCCGGGCGGCCTGCTGCATGTTGTGGGTAACAATGATGATGGTGTACTGCTGCTTCAACTCCTTGATCAGCTCCTCAATGCGTAGGGTGGAGATCGGATCTAGGGAGGCGCAGGGCTCATCCATCAGCACCACCTCAGGTCTCACCGATAGGGTGCGAGCGATACATAACCGCTGTTGCTGTCCCCCAGAGAGGGAGAGACCACTCTGCTGGAGCTTGTCCTTAACCTCATCCCAGAGGGCCGCCTGTCGTAGGGTCTGCTCCACCAACTCGTCAATATCCCCCTGGTAACCATTGATCCGAGGCCCGTAGGCCACATTCTCAAAGATCGTCTTGGGAAATGGGTTGGGTTTCTGGAAGACCAGCCCGATCCGACGGCGCACATCGGCAGGATCCACATCTGGGGCATAGATATCCTGCTCATGGAAGGTGACCTTGCCCTCCACCTTGGCCCCAGGGATCAGGTCATTCATGCGATTAAAACAGCGCAGCAGCGTGCTCTTGCCGCAACCCGAGGGACCGATGAAGGCGGTGACATGGTTTTTGGGGACCATGATGTCCACGTTGCGGACAGCGCGAAAGGATCCGTACAACACATCCACCGACTGAGTTCCCAACACGGGAACCATCTGCTTGCCTCGTTCACTGGAGAAAGGAGATTGCATGGTCCTAGCCCTCGCAAATCGTCACACGGTCATCACTCAAGAACGCCAATCCCACAACACGTTCACAGTGAATAGTAGCAGAAGTCTCCCACCTGGCGGTTAAGAGTGGCTTAGGTCGACAGGGATAAGGCGTCTAAGGCGGCCTGAGCGGTCTCGATCACCGATCCGGATAGGGGCACAAACCCAGACTCCGCTGCGATCGGTTGTCCCTCCGTTAAACACCACCCCAACAGATCTTGGAGGGCCTCCAGTTTGGCGGCATCGCCATAGGTGGGATAGGTCAGGATCCAGGTATAGGACACCAGCGGGTAGGATTCCTCCCCCAGGGGATCGGCGACAAATCCTTGGCGCTCCTCATCCAGCTCGATGGGGGTCAGACCCGAGGCGATCGTGGTCGGCATGGGCATGATGAATTTACCTGCTCGATTCTCCAACCGGGCCAGGGTGAGGGGAGATTCCATCATCAACTCCAACCCCACAGCGGTGATCCCCCCGAAGGTAAGGGCGAGGCGACGGGCCAGATCCTCCTGAGGACGGACAGGCTCTCCCACGGGCCACTCCACTGCGGCACCGGATCCCACCTGGGCTGCCCAATCTCTGGAGATGGCGTTGAGGTAACGGGTCAGGATCTGGTTGTAGCCATCAGCTTCCCCTTGGTAAAGCACCGTGATCGGTAGGGAGGGCAGTTCGACTTTGGGATTGAGCTCTGCGATCCGTTCATCGTTCCAGGCTCGGATCTCCCCCAGATAGATCTCGCTCAGCAGTCGTCGGGTGAGACGCAGATTCTCATCGATCCCCGGTAGGTTGTAGGCGATGCCCACCGCCCCCGCCACGATCGGGATGGCCACCACACCCCCGATCTCACGGGCCTCATCCGCCGAGATCCCGGCATCGCTCATGGCGAAATCCACTGCGCCCAGCTGTAGATCCTCGATCCCTTGGCGAAAGGATCCTGGGGTGTAGGTCAGTCGCAGCTCGGAGTTTTCCTCACCGTAGATCTCAAACCAGGCTTGATACAGCGGGGTGGCAAAGGAGCGACCGGAGGCAGCAAGTCGCACTGGGGCTTGGGCGAGCAGGACCTGAGGTCGAATGGATTGAGCCTGTTGAGCGATCCCTATCCCCCCACAGGTCGCCAACAGAGAGCGGAGCACGGATCGACGTCTGAGGGAGGAAGGCGCAGACATAGGGATCTCCTGGAGATGAGGCTGGCAAAGGAGCGGCATAGGGCAACCGCTGAGATGATTTAGAGATTCAGGATACAAGAGGGAGTGAGTCCTATGATCTGAGAGAGTTATCAGGGTTTGATCTGGCTATGATCTGACCTGTCTGAGACTCACCATCAGCTCAGGCCCCTCAGTTTTTACTCACCCTAGCAGCCTGGATCAGACCATGGATCACTCTACCCTCCCGCCCCAACTGCCACTCAACGCACGATTGGCGGAGTTGACTCGACTCTTTCTCAAGCTCGGCACCATTGGGTTTGGCGGCCCCCAGGCTCACATCGCCATGCAGAATGATGAGGCGGTGGTGCGACGGCAATGGCTGACCCAGGATCAGTTTACGGAGGGTCTGGCCATCTGTGAGATGTTGCCCGGTCCAGCCTCCACCCAGATGGGGATCTATATCGGCTATGTGCAGGGGGGGCAGCTGGGGGCTCTGGTGGCGGGTCTGGCGTTTATCGCTCCCGCGTTCTTGATCGTGTTGGTCTTGAGCTGGGCCTACTTCCGCTACCAATCAGTGCCTCAACTGGATGCCATCTTCTTGGGGATCTCACCGGTGGTGATCGCCATCATCCTGGCCTTCTGCTGGAAGTTAGGGAAGCGAGCCATTCAGGATTGGACACGGGCTCTGATCGCTGTCACCGTCTTTGGCCTCATGTTGGGAACTCAGATCCCGATCTTATTGTTGTTTCTCGGGGCAGCTTTGGTGGGGATCGGTCTCTATGGCCCCCGGGGACCGAAGGCCCTACC
>CAYSEO010000477.1:0-2904 GCA_964429885.1 uncultured bacterium | reverse complement strand
GGATCCCATCCCCTGATCTAGCCTGAGATCGTCTCTCGGATCCCGACTGTGAGTCCTTCCTACCTCTCCGACCTCCACCTGCGCGTCCAAACCCAGATTCGGCAGCGGCAGCTGTTCACCCCTCAACACCGGCTCCTGATCGCGGTCTCCGGCGGCCAGGACTCCCTCTGTCTGGTTAAGATCCTCGCCGATCTGGCCCCCCGCTGGGGTTGGGAGCTATTTGTGCTGCACTGTGATCACCGCTGGACCCCCGATGAGACCCGCTGTGCCCAGTTCATCCACCGTGAGGGCACCCCGATCGCTACCCTCTATGCCTCCACTCAACAGCTATATCGCAAGGTGGGCTTTGGAGATGCGAGGCTATCCACCCGATCTAGAGGCCGAGCTGCATCTCCAGGTTGCAGATGATCTGATCCCCTCCAATGCCAATCCCCTGATCCTCTCCATCTCTCAGGGCAAGGCGCAGACCCAACCGGGGGGAAGGGCTGATCTGCAACTCTCCATCCGAGGTTTAGCCCCTCTGTTCACGGGATTATTGACCCCAGCTCAGCTGCAGTTGCTAGGCTACTTGACAGGATCCTCAGAGGCCCTAGCCACAGCCACTCGGATCTTTGCCGGTTCTGAGCCCTGGATCTTGGATCGGTTCTAGCCTCGTTCTTTTTGTTCAGTCGCTTGCTTGAGGTTGACGGATGCAGATCGTTTCTCGGACTCTCTCCACAGATCGACGTCAGGTCTGTGCCACCTGTGGATCAGGATTTGTGCCCCGACGGCGGGGTCATCATGTGATCAGCCAAACGGGCATCGATCTGGGACCGATCTGCAACACCTGTTTGCGAGCTAAACCCAACCAGTTGCGGCAGCGGATCCGGCGACAAGCTTATCTGCTCAGGATGCAACCCCAACAGGTGGCCTGGATCTGGGATGGATCCCAAACCCCCTATCGACGGGACGAGTATGCCCGGATTTTAGATGGTCTGGCCAAGGATCAGCGGATCCAGTATCCGTTATTGACTCGGATCTGGCGGTTGTTCCGATAGCATGAAACGCTCAAACAAGACTGAGCTATGGATGGGTCATATTCTGTCTGAGCAGTTGGGGTCCATTTGATTTGATACATACTCTATCTCACTAATAAATCAACAGGAATCCAAATGGGATACCTGTTGAAAACAAAGTTATACTCAATCAGCGATCAGTCGTCCACATCAGCAAACCATTCTAGGTCCTTGGTGCAATGGGGAAAGTTTCCCCTTCGGTCAACTATGCTAACTCTGACGGGCATGGTGTCAAGGAGGATCTGGCGCACCTAGTCATAAAGGTCTGTACAAGCCCCGATCAAGCCGCCATCTTCTTGCCCCGGAAGAAGATCTCGTCGGGAGGAGTCCCCACTTGTTCTAGCGTGTTGACGGAGATCCGTTGACCTCGATAGAACTGGCCTTCCACCAGATCGGCGGCGAGAGTCTTTCCCTGTCCACTGCCCTGAAAAACTTGTCCCCGAAACATCAGTTGCGGCTGACGCTGGGCCGGAGTCGCAGGGGCCTGACTGACCTCAGCAAAGGGATCAACTGGGATCTCTCGGGATAAGACCGCCCAGACCTCAGCTTGATCCCCATGACGAACCACGATACTGCAGAAGCCCTCGTCTAGATCCTGGCGACAAGTGTCGATCGCCTCCTGAAGGTGTCGGTAGGCTTTACGGAGGGCATAGAACTTGCCCTGAAACTGTACCACCTGCAGGATCCCTGCGGCAGTCGTGGCCATAAATCCAGGATTGACGTCTTCGAAGGTCAAGATCACCATATCTGTAGCTCTCTATCCAACTGTTCCTCCTACTGTATGGGGTGGCTCTGGATCAGTTAGTGATATTGATCACTCCTAGCCTGAGCTCCAGAGGGTCCTGGAGTTACGAATTATTGCAGGGACGGATCAGAGGTTATCGATGGGGACGGGCTCGATCGGATCCGCAGGATCGAAGCCAAACACGCGGGCAAAGAAATAGAACTCCCCATCCAGAGCCCGCTTGATGTTCTCGGCCCGTCGAAACCCATGTTGTTCCCCCTCAAAGGGCACGTAGGCCACCGGTAACCCTTTGGACCGTAGGACCTCCACCATTCGTTCTGCCTGATTGGGGGGCACGATCTTGTCCTCTAATCCCTGGAAAAAGATCACTGGACAGGAGAGTTGATCGATGGCGTGGATGGGGGAGCGTTGTTGATAAAGATCCTGACGTTCCGGATAGGGACCGATCAGGCCATCCAGATAGCGAGATTCAAACTTATGGGTGTCCCGCGCTAGGGCCTCCAGATCGCTGACCCCATAGAGGCTGGCCCCAGCTTGGAAGACATCCTTGAAGGTCAAGGCCGCTAGGGTGGTGTATCCCCCGGCACTGCCCCCATCGATCGCTAGTCGTTGCCGATCCGCCTTGCCCTGCTCCACCAGATAGAGAGCACCGTTGACACAATCCTCCACATCCACGATCCCCCATTGGCCCCGCAGCCGTTGGCGATACTCCCGACCGTAACCTGTACTGCCCCCATAGTTGACATCCAAAACTGCAAAGCCGCGACTGGTCCAGTACTGGATCCGTAGATTGAAGGTGGCTGAGGTGGATCCGGTGGGTCCGCCATGACTTTTCACCAGTAGAGGTGGGCGCTCTCCCTCCAGCGCCTGATAGTCCTGATTCTGGGGAGGGTAGTAGAAACCAAAGGCGGTCAAGCCTCGTTCTGTGGGAAACTCGACCGACTGGGGCACTGAGATATACCCCGGATCCACCTGTAGATCCGTGGAGCGCTGCAAGATCTCCGTTGAACCCGTCTCCAGATCCAGACGCACCAGAGCTCCTGGTTGAGTGGGTGATCCAGCTCCAAACACCACCCAAGGGGTGGATCGCTGGGGATCCCTGGC
>CAYSEO010000476.1:0-2913 GCA_964429885.1 uncultured bacterium | reverse complement strand
ACATCCTCAACGATCTGGATATCCCCTAACTCGGTACCTGCAGGCTGAGAGATCGGTTGGAAATCGTTGTTGGGGGTCTCCCCAGGCACAGGCGGATAAGTGGACAGATCCTCGCTATAGCGTTGGATGAACTGCACCAGGGTCGTGCCCTCCCGGTCGGTGATCAGGCGGAAGCTCTTGGTCAGAGCTGGGGCAGCATCGTCAAAGCCGGAGAAGGCCTCAAACAGGATCGTCCGCAACTGCACCCGATTACTGTCCACCGAGGCAGGATCGCTCAGATTGACCCCCTCATTCTCGATCAAGCGGGCCAGGGCCTCCGCCTGAGGTTGACTGCTCTGCCCCAGACCTTGGATGTACTCCTCATCAAACGCGGACTGGATCTGACTCAGGGACTGGCGGAACCGCTCATTCACCTCATTGCTGGCGATCACCAGGTTGATGGCAGTCAGCAAGGTGATGGGGATGACGGTGGCACTGGTGAGCAGGACAGTTTGTTTACTGCGCAGACTCAGATCTCGCCACCAGCCCCGCAGACCGCCAACCGCAGGAGCTGGGGCGGGTTCCTGGGGGGTCAGATCCGCATCTGTAGTGGGGACAGGACGCGGGGCCTGTTCGAGGGAGTCCAGATCATCTAGGGAGGCGGTGAGGATCTCCTCTTCCTCCACCTCTGTGGCCGGCAGATCCTGTTGCAGGGATTCCAGAGCCCTCTGGGCCATCATGCCGTGGGTGCCATCCGGATCCAGCCGCAAGACCTGTTGATAGATCTGGACAGCCTGGGCCCAGTCACCGGATTGCTCCAGGGCGTTGGCGGAGAGGATCTGCTCCATCAGGTCCTCATCGGAGGAGAACTGACCCGTTTGCGCCTCAGCCTGGACACCGTTGCTCCCGTGCCGGGCGGGATCCTTCTCAAGTGCAGCCCCACCCTGGGTTGAATCCTTTAACATGAGTCTGGCTTCCCCTTTGCCTCTACCGTAAAGACTAATCGTTTAATCAGCGAACGCCAACCAATATGACGTTAAGGATGCTTCTCTCGCCCTCAGTTGATGTATTGATGGACGATCTGGAGCAACTCTTTGGGGGCATAGGGCTTGGTGATGTAAGCGGTGCCCCCCTGTCGCAAGGCCCAGAACCGATCGAACTGCTCTTTTTTAGAGCTACAGAACACGATCGGCACCTCGGAGAGACCCTGATCCGCTCGGATCATGCGACACAGCTCTAGGCCACTCTTCCCCGGCATCACAATATCCAACAGGATCAGATCCGGTCGGGGGTTCGCCTGCAGCCACTGCCAGGCCAGCTCAGCGTCGGCGGAGATATTGACCTCAAACCCAGCCTGGGTCAGGAGCCCATAGGCCACCTGTTGTTCCGCATGGCTATCCTCCACCACTAAGATCCGTTTCATGACATACCCCGGATTCGATCGCCTTCCATCTGCCTATGGTACGGTCTCAAGTGACCTCCTCGATTTCTTTCAACGCCTAGACAACTGCGACCCTCTGCTAATCACTCTCGATCCTGAGGCTGGGAGTCGGGGAGCTCTGTCTCATCCTCCGGGCTCACCTGGAAGCGGGCCACGGATCGACGCAGGGCCTGCACCTCATAGCCCAGTTCCCGCAGGGAGGTGACGATCCCTTGGGCTTCCTGGGAGGTGGATTGGGCGCCAGTCGCCACCACCGCCATGGTCTGGGTTACCTGCTGGGAGGCTTGGGTCTGAGCAGCGGTGTCCTCACTCACCGAGCGCAGGGAGGTGTCGATCCGCTCGTTGATGGCCACCAGCTCCTGCAGCGTGGCTCGGGTCTGGTTCACCCATTGGGTGCCCGTCACCACCTCGCTGGTGTTCTGTTCCATGCCCCGGATCACCTCCGAGGTATCCTGCTGAATGCCCCCTACCAGACCCTCGATCTCCTGGGCGAAGTCATTCACCTGGGTGGCCAACCGTCTCACCTCATCGGCGATCTGACGGAAACCCTGACCATGTTCCCCAGCTCGGGCCGCCTCCAAGGAGGCATTGAAGGCCAATAGGTTCGTCTTGTCGGCGATGCCCGTGATGATGCCCACGATCTGAGAGATCTCTTGGCTGGATTCCGCCAATCGCTTCACCTGCTTGGCCGCGTCCCCCGCCGAGATCCGGATCTTCTCCATGGAGGCCACCGTCTGGTCGATGGCTCGATCCCCCACCTTGACCAATTCCGAGCCCCGTCGGGCGATCTCAGCGGCCTCCAACGCGGAGTGGGCCACCCGTTGGATCGAGGTGGCATTCTCCTCCACCACCGCCAGGGCTCGGTTCAGCTCCGCTGCCTGGGAGAGGGCTTTGGGGGAGAGCTGATCGGCAGTGATCTCACAGGAGTTAGCCAGGTGATTGACTCGATTGGCCACCGTTTTTACCTGAGCCACCAGCTGCCGCAGACTACCCAGGGTGGTGTTAAAGGCATCGGCGATGGAGCCCACCTCGCCCCCGGAGACACGAGCTTGGACTGTCAGATCCCCGTGCTGAGCCCCCTCGATCTCCAGCAACAGATCCACCACCCCCTGCTGTAGGTTCTCCCGCAGATGGATCTGCTGCTCGGTCTCCCGCTGACGCTGCTGGGCCTGCTCCTCCAAAGCCGCCTCTGAGGCCAGGATATTATCCGCCATCTCATTAAAGGTTTGGGCCAGCTCCCCTACCTCATCCTGCGTGATCACCTCAGCCCGTTGTTGCCGATCTCCCAAGGAGAAAGCCCGCGCCACCTCTCCCAGACGCTGCAGAGGTTGGGTGATGGACCGCCCCAGGAACAGAGCCAGGAGGATATGCAGGATCACCACCACCACCGCCACCAACAGCAGCGTAGCCAGGGTTTGGAACAGCAGTCGATCCAGGGTGACCTCAGGGGTGCCGCGCACCAGGAGAGCTGGGGACTCCCCCGTTAACACCTC
>CAYSEO010000475.1:0-2921 GCA_964429885.1 uncultured bacterium | reverse complement strand
TATCCCCGCTTCTGGCAGATCCTGTTTGGCTGCTTGATGGTGGGTGTGGGTCTAGGGATCTACTTCTTCTTAACCCCGATCCTACGCTGGGTGAGCCGTCTGCGAGGAGGGGTGAGGAGGTTGCTCTGGCGACTATTCCGGATCAGGCTCTAAAGCTAGGAAGGAAACATCACGATACCCACAGAGAAAATTCCCTATCTCGTGAGATTGGCCAACCTGTCGGAAAGCCATTTCATATGTCGTGAACCACCGCTGGATGAGGTGTGCTCACTCCAATATCCTGTGTGGCACTTCACCACCGTGCTATGTAGTCTAAAACACATTTGCTCTGCATTGGGCAAGGGATGAACATAGGATATAGTCGAGGTGTCTTCGTTGCTCGATAGGGAAGATCATGAAAGTCTTCTGTGATCGTGAGGAGCTCAGCCCCCTGGAACGGGAGTTTGCGAAGCGTCTACATGGGTTGGAGATCGACGGGTACGGCCTCTTGGGCTATGCCTATGTCCATCCGGAAACCGGTCAAGAGCAGGTGATCGACGGGGTGTTGATCTGTCAGCCGGGGCTGATCTGTTGTGTGCAGATCAAGGAGTATCCGGGGGTATGGACAGGAGAGCTGAATACGTTCTGGCTGGTGGAGGAACAACGGATCGAGGCGACTCCCTTTAACCCCTATCGGGAGCTGCGCAACGCCATCTTTCTATTACAGGATAAATTGGCCAAGTCCCTATTTGCTGAGGTCAGTGGCCTGTTGGTGCATGGCACCGTGTTGGCCCCCGATCAGACTCAGATCCAGATCAAAAACGGGGCACTCAATAAGATCTACAACTCCAGTACCTCCGTCTCCATCTGTCAGGTGGGTCATCTGGGTCCGGCCCTCAAGACTTTGATCCATACCACCAGTAGCTGGCCGAGCATCGCTGCCGTTCGAGAACGGTTCCAGGAGCTGAGCTTGGATGCCATCGCCGCTGATCTAATCGGCATCTCGGAGGCAGATCTGCAGCAGAAGGAGCTACCGGCCATCGCCCTCGTTACGGAGACCGCACGCACGACCGGATCTAAGCAGATCCCCACCCCTCAATCCTCGACCTCGGCCTCCTCCAGTCTAGAGGCGGACTGGGAGGATCCAGACCCCTCTACCCCGGATCCCGATCCAGCCTCAACCTCTACCTCAACAGCATCCCCTGCTGTGGGATCAACCGCCTCTGCCTCAGAATCCAGCTCGGGCCTACCCTGGTGGATCTGGGGTGGGGCTGGAGTAGCGGCCCTCGGGGTCCTAGGGGTGATCGGCTCCCTGATGACGGGGGGATCCTCCGATCCTGTGGCGCAATCGACTCCAACTCCAGTGACCCAATCGGCTCCTACAGAGGATGCCCCACCGGCCAGTACGGATACGGCTCCTGCCGATCTGGGACCCACGACCTTGAGCCAGGATCCTGTGGTGATCGGGGTGATGACGGATCCGGCAGCCTATGGGGATCTGAGCACCTACCTAGAATCGGAGTTGGAGCAACGGTTAGGGGAGTCGGTCCAGATGGAGTTACAGGGGGATCGGCAGATCTCCTATCAGGCGGCTAAGAATAATATCGCCCAGAAGAATTGGGATCTGGTGTTCGCCTACTCCCCCATGAACAGCATCACTGCTCGGGATAATGGCTATACCTGGGTGGCTCGCATGTTTCCTCAGTTTCCCCCCTACTATCAGTCGGTCTTGTTTGTGCAGGAGGATAGCCCGATCGTTTCCCTACAGGACATCGACAGCAGCACCACGGTGGCCTTAGGGGAATTTGGCTCTGCTTCCTCCTTCTTTATGCCGGTGTATAGTCTCTTCGGCAAGACCGTCACCCTCTCCAAAGATCACAGTCGCAGTAGCGAGATCATTGAGCGGGTGCGCTCCGGTGAGGCTCAGGTGGGGGCGGTGGCCAAGTCCAGCCTGGAGGGGGCATCAGGGTTTCGGATCCTGCAGGAGAGCCGTGATATCCCTGGTGCCGGAGTGTATCTCTCCCCAGAGCTGACGGAGGCCGATCGTCAGATCCTCACTGAGGTCTTACTCGCTGCCCCGGCAGAGATCCAGGAGGTCGCTAACTATGGTGCGGGATCTGAGCCTGAGTATCAGGAGTTTCGGACCATCACCATCAAGGCGGAGGAGGTGATCAGCTGTGCGGATCTGGACAATAACCCGGTGGATCTGTTTTGTCAGGAGAGTGAGGCCCAGGCCAGCGCAGTTACCTCAGATCCTCAGATCCTAGAGGGTCAGATCAAAGGCTGGACTATGGTGGAGGGTCAACAGGCTCGCCTCACCTTGCAGACGGATCCAGGCCAGATCTATCAGATCTTGGTCAGTTTACAGACCCTCAGCGGTGTGCCTAATTGTACTAGTCCTGGAGCTTGCAATGGCAAACGGATCCAGCTACAACAGGTGACGCCCCAAACGGATGACAGTGGATCTCAGATCATTTTGGTTTCTGATCCCGATCAGATGCGGGTGCTATAGCTGAAGCTGGGATCAGAGCTTTGTCTACGGATCTGTTGAACAAACCCGACGAAGTTCTTGAGCATCTGCAACCCAGCAGGCCAGGATTTCTCGGGGTGGAACTGGGTAGCCTGAGATAAGATCAGGATGAGGTCTTAAGAGGTCTGGCACTGATGAACACTCCCCTTGTTGATGCACTGGTGCAGGCTGTTCTATCCCTCTCCCCCGAGGAGAGACAACGATTCAATGCCCTATGGACCGCCAAGGGCGAACAGTCCTTAACTCATGAGCACACCCCCAAGCCTGACTCTCTAGAGCCCTCTCCCGACAAAGGATTGGATCTGGACAATGAGCCTTTTGTAGGGATGTGGAAGGATCGAGAGGAGATGGCAAACAGTACTCAGTGGGTCCGTTCTCTCCGTCAGCAAGAATGGCAATGAGTGAGCTACTG
>CAYSEO010000474.1:0-2955 GCA_964429885.1 uncultured bacterium | reverse complement strand
ATCGAGGAGCTGTCGGAGCTGGGGGTGATCATCCTACTGTTTGAGATCGGCTTGGAGTCCGATCTAAAGGAATTGATTCGGGTGGGTCCTCAGGCGGCAGCGGTGGCCTTGATCGGAGTGGTCGTGCCGTTTGTGGCGGGCTCCTTGGGGCTGTTGTATCTATTTGATGTGCCCACGATCCCAGCGGTGTTTGCGGGGGCAGCCCTGACGGCGACCAGTATCGGGATCACGGCGCGGGTATTGGCGGAGATGCAGAAGCTTAGATCCAATGAGGGTCAGGTGATCATTGGAGCAGCGGTCCTGGACGATGTTTTAGGGATCGTGATCCTGGCGGTGGTAGCCAGCTTAGCCAAAACGGGCGAGGTGAAGCTGGATGAGATCACGGTGATCATCATCTCGGCGGTGGCCTTTGTGGTGGGAGCGATTGTGATCGGGCGACTGCTGAGCTCTTATCTGGTGAGTTTGATCGACCGCTTACAGATGCGGGGCAAGGTGTTGATCCCAGGCATGATCTTGGCCTTCGGTCTGGCCTACATCGCTCAGGTGATCCAGTTGGAGGCGATCTTGGGGGCGTTTGCGGCGGGATTGATCTTAGGGGAGACCGAGAAGCGAGGGGAGCTGGAGGAACAGATCAAGCCTCTGTCAGATCTGTTTACGCCGATCTTCTTTGTCTGTGTGGGGGCCAAGACCAATCTGGCGGTGCTGGATCCCACGGTGCCAGAGAATCAGGAGGGGTTGGTCATCGCGGCCTTCCTGATCGTGGTGGCGATCCTGGGCAAGCTGGCGGCGGGTCTGGGGGTCTTTGGGAAACCGGGGATCAATCGCTATTCCATTGGGGTAGGTATGATCCCCCGTGGTGAGGTAGGTCTGGTGTTTGCCGGGGTGGGAGCTGCCAGCGGGGCGCTGTCGGATTCCCTGGATGCCAGCATCATCATTATGGTGATCATTACGACCTTTGTGGCGCCGCTGTGGTTGCGCAGTGCCTTCTCTGAGCAACCTGAGACAGAGCCGGAGCAGGTACCCTCGCTACAGAATCTGAAGTCTGAGGTCACGGCTGAGGATGCAGAGGCTGCCCAAGCGGAGGACACGGATCAGAAGGAGAAGGCGGCCTCCTTGGTGGAAGCGGAGGAAACCGGAGGGTGAGGCCATCTGAGCTCAGATCTGGCAGGATCAAGAGAGCTCTGCTTGAGATGTACCCATGGATCCCAATCGTCTGCTGATCTGGATCGTCTGTTTGAGTTCTGGGTTGAATTTTGTTCAGGCTGCTGTATGGGCAGGTCTACAGAGTACAACAGCTCTGATCCCAGGGTTCATCTTGTTGACGACGGTGATCACTTCGCTGCTGAGACCGGATCTGGGGGGCTGGATCGGGGGAGTGCTGTGGGGCGGGTTGTTATTGGTCCCCAGTCTGGCGTTTCGTCAGATCAGTAGCTTGATCGGGGGCGGTCGTTATGGGCAAGCCTACATCCTGGCCCGAGGGGTGGCGGGATTGTACTGGCTGTATGGATTGAGCGATCTACCTCGATTTCTAAAAGCTCTGGTGGAGGCCAGGCGAGGGGATCGGGCTCAGGCCCATCAGGTCTTAGATACTCTGGGGGAGCGGACCTCCACCTTGGTGATGCCCTTGTTGTTGGAGCTCTACCGGGTCACCGCTCGCTGGGAGGAGTGCTTGGGCTGGATCCGAGGCACAAAGTTACGGTCTCAGCTAGATCGAGATCCGGGTCTAGGTCTGGCCTATCTGCGGGCTCTGGGGGAGACGGGCCAGCTGCGGGATCTCGTGTGGGCCTATCGTCAGGTTATACCTGGGAGGCAGGAGGCCGCCGATCCCCAGTTGCTCTCTCTGGCTCAATTGATCGTGTTGGCTTTCTGTGGTCAGGTGGAGGAGGTGATCCGGCTGTTCGAGGGACCCTTATCCCGCTCCTCGGAACTGATCCGACGATTTTGGGTGGCGACGGCTCGTCAAGCAGCAGGGGAGAGAGCTCGGTTGGGCCGCGAGTGGAAGCATTTATTACAAGCAGAGGAGAGCAACCTGGAGAGCGCGGTGCAGCGACGGCTCAGGGTGGAACTGGCGGATCCGCATCGGCAGCTGGGACCCGCAGATTGGGAACAGGTGGAGCAGATCGGTCTGGCCAGCCGCCAGCTCTCTCTCCGTGGAACTGAGGTGAGGGGGGCTTTCGTCCCCTATGCCACCTATGGTCTGATCCTGCTGAATCTGGGGGTATTTGGATTGGAGGTGATCTTGGGGGGGAGTACCAATCCGGAGACCTTATATCTGTTGGGGGGATTGGATCCGGTGCAGGTTTGGGCTGGGGAATGGTGGCGAACTTTGACCTCAACGTTGCTCCATTATGGTTTGTTGCATCTGGTCATGAACATGTTGGGCTTGCTGGTGTTGGGTCAAATGGTGGAGCGCAGCTTAGGGATCCTGCGGTATCTGGGGGTGTACTGGGGGGCCGGGGTGGGATCCATGACGGTGATCACGGTGCTGAGTGTGTTGGGCTGGAGTGCAACGGATTTTGTGGTGGGGGCCTCGGGCAGCATCATGGGAATGGTGGGGGCTAGCGCGGCGATCCTTTGGCGGATCTGGCATCGGGAGCGATCACCACAGGCCTTACGTCAGTTACGCATGATTCTGTTGATCATCGTCTTGCAGTTGATCTTTGATTTGACGACACCTCAGATCAGCATCGTAGGCCACACCTCGGGGCTCATCTTAGGGTTTCTGATTGCAGGGATCATGGTGTTGAGTCAAGCGGAGCCGCAAGTGTGGGGAGAACAGTAGGTGCTGGAGTTGATCCGACAAGCGATCCCAGCCCAAAGTGAAAACGATCGCCATGTCCTAAGGAATATGGCGACTGCAATAGTGGGTGATACAGCGATCGGAGGACGGCCTGCACCTAATCGAGGAGCTGCTTGGGTTTGGCGGTATAGGTCATAGGAGGCAGGATAAGATCC
>CAYSEO010000473.1:0-2955 GCA_964429885.1 uncultured bacterium | reverse complement strand
GAGCCACCACATCCTCACCGGGTCTCTCGATCAAGAGCAGGGGTTGTTCTGCGGGGATCCCCAGTTGCTGACGCAGTTTAGGGGTCAGGCTAAGGGGGGAGGTGGGTAAGGGAGAGGGCAGGGGGTCCGATTGTAGACCGGCGGTGTCGGGAGGGATCGGCAGGGAGTTCATGGTGGTGGGCAGGCTGCCACAGGCCCCCAGGAGGATTGCACAAAGCCCCCCTCCAATTCGGGACCGGAGAGCGTGGATGCGGGGACGATTCAGTTGTCGTGGATCCTCCTCTAACTGTGACATCGCTCCCTCCTCACCAGGGCTGATCCAGCGGGTCTTAGATTGGATCATCCGCTCGGCACTGTTCCCATCTTACTTATACTCGAGGGTTCCCTAGGTCACCCGGATCACAGCCTATCTCAAGGGCCAAGCCAGGGCCAGTTTCCGATCCTTTGGCAGGAGACCGGTACAGATCTAGCGGGTAGGATGCAAGGTCTCGACAGAATCAGCGGTGGCTACGATCGCCTCTGCCGCCATGGCGATAAACAGTCCATGTTCCACCACACCCACCGTACCCTTGAGTTGATCGGCGATCTGGGCAGGATTCTGCATGGGGCCAAACTGACAGTCCAGGATATAGTGTTGCTCGTCTGTGATGAAGGGCTCCCCGTTGTCATCCGTGCGTCGCTGGGGCTCACAACCGATCGCCTCCACCCGTTGAAAGGTACTTTGCCAGCCAAACCGCACCACCTCTACCGGCAGGGCAAAGCGAGTCCCCAACCGTTCCACCTTCTTGCTGGTATCGGCAATGATCACCAGTCGTTTGGCGCTGGCCTCCACCAATTTCTCCCGCAGCAATGCCCCGCCTGCCCCTTTGATCAAATTTAGGGAACCGATCTCGATCTCATCGGCACCATCGATGGCCAGATCGAGCTGGGGATGTTCCTCCAGGGTGCCAAGGGGGATGCCGAGGGAGCGAGCTTGTTCGGCGGTGCGATTGGAGGTAGGGATGCCGATCAGGGTGATGCCCTCGGTCTTCATACGCTCGGCGATGGCGCTGACCGCAAAGGCGGCAGTGGATCCGGTGCCCAGCCCCACGATCATGCCGGATTCCACCTGTTTGGCGGCAGCGAGGGCGGCGGCTTGTTTGAGTTCGTCTTGAGTGGCCATGGGGCAGACCTCAGGGAATGGCTGGCCCTGATTGTAGATCTAAGTAGATCTAAATGGATCGGGAAGATTCTGTCGATCCTCAGGGATCCTTGCACTGCTCTAGCTCGGATCTGAAGATCAGCCTCAACAACCACTGCTCCTGCTTTTGAACAAGGGTCTTGAGAACCCAGGTGAGATCGAGCTCTAAATCCTGGTTTTGGATGTCCAGGATCATCTGAGCCAGCAACTCCAGGGACAGTCGATCCTCTTTGGCAAGTGTAACAAATCGACCGTTGGGACTGTTATCAAGCTTGTGGATCTCGCCGAGGGTAACCTTGCCGGTGATCTCAGGCTGTCGAACATCCCTCAACAGCACAAAATGGATCTCAGGGTGGCTGATCACCAGTTCGTTAAAGTTCTTGAGTCGAGCTGTGCAGGCTGTCCCACTACTCTGTAGGAAACCGATCACCTGTTGCCGATCGGAAAGATAGAGATGCTCTGGCAACACCCTTCTGCCCAGCCGTAAAACGGAGATCTCCATATCCTCCAGGTTTTGTAAAGCGTCCAGGATCCGGCGCAATTTACCAATATCATCCTGATCGGTAATGATCGTGGGCCACTCATAATTCAAACTCAGGGTCTGCTCTGTCTCCATCCAGTAGGACGCCAGGATATCGATGAGGGCTTGCTGAGGATCGGGAGCAGGGGTAGCAGCAGGGGAGGTCAGATCCCCACCAGTGGATCGGGATAGGAGATCCTGGAGGGATCGCTTTAGATCGGCAACTTCGTTCTCTAAACGCTGTAACCTGCTGGGCATATCCGCTGAGGTGATGGGTTGAGAGATCAAGGGCAGAGGAGATCCGTGAATACGATGCCGGTAGAAGGATGCGGCTCTACTGATCACGGCTCGGATGGAAGGTTGACTCAGGATATCGTTGAGATCCTCTTGAGAAAATAGGGCTTCCAGATCAACATTCAGTTCTTGCAGACGATGATCCAGTAAGGCTTGTAGCTGTGCTTCGGGGGGACGCTGCAGATCGATCTGATATTGGGAGATTCGATCGACGATGGATCCGTCAAATATACTCCTCAAGTGTTGCCAACGCTCAGGAAATAGATTGACTATAAATAGACTATTATCGACATGGGTGAATAGCTCTTTGAGAGCCTCACCAAAGTTGATCAAGAGGGTCTGGTTTTGTGGCAATCCTAAGGCCTCCAGTTGATCGAAAACGATGATCAGAGGTTCATCTAGAATGGACAGCTTGCCGATCACCCGCATGGCGTCTATGGAGAACTCGGTCAAACTGAGGGTATCACTCCAGTTGGGTAGACCGATCTTGGCCGTCTGTTCTGAGTCGATCTCCGTGCCACCCAGCCAGCGGATCACTAGATCTCGTCGGTTTCGATCAGTATAACTACAGTATTTGATGATCCCTTTGAGGATGCTCTCTATGGATCCGGTCAGAAAATAGTTCTCGCCCCACCAGCGTAGAACATACTTCTCGATCATCTGCCATTGTCGTTTGCGTTTCTCCGTGCCCTGAGCTCCCAGTCTTCTAAATAGGAGGAGAGGGTTGGCGTAGAGATCTTGCAGGAGCTGATCAGCTTGTTGGTTATTCCGATGGGCCTCTAGGATATGGACGAAGCTTTTGGCGAGCAAATAATCGAGTTGGGTCAGATCCTCATCCACAGGCTGCACCAGGGACTCCAGGGTACGGCTGTAGATGTGGTGAAATACAGTGTCCGGGTGCGTGGGTAGACGGATAAACTCCAGACGAAATCGCTACAATACATGATGAGCTATAAGCATG
>CAYSEO010000472.1:0-2973 GCA_964429885.1 uncultured bacterium | reverse complement strand
TGGATCGATTGGATCCTAACCCTCCAATAATCCCCGATCAAACAACCACCGATCCCCGATCAAGCCCTCCAGAGCCTGAGTGAGACGATCGATCACCCCCTGCGGATCATTGAGCTGCTGATCGACAAACCAAGCATCAAAGGCTTCTTGAGTTTCGATCCCTTGATTTCCTGCAGCGATCCCCATCATCTGAGCTGCTTGTTGTTGAAGCTGATCGATCTGGGGATGATCTTGACCTCGGGTGGAGCACAGGATCAGGGCGTAGGCGGCCAATAGGGACTCTAACGGATCGGCTTGGGGGTGATCTGTGAGAATATCCAGCGACTGGGATCTGCAGCAACCTCAGCCTCAATATAGGGACGGAGTGAGTCGGGGAGAGAGATCTGTATTGCTACTAGACTCCTTGCTCGTGGTACTTAAGTCGATCAGCAAAAACGTTTATACAAACTACCCGGTTATGAGACCACAAGGGCTCTAGCTGACGCTGGCAAACATCTTCTCCATGGAGAGGGCTGGCACATCCGGCTTGGCCACGATCTCCACGATCTTATTACGAGCCTCAGGCTGAAATAGCGCCTCCACACAAACCTCAGCCACCTTTGTACGCGGGATCCGGCCCTCAAACAACGTATCCGCCCCGGCCATGATCAGCGTGTCATCATTGTCCTCATTCAACAAACCACCAGGACGCACGATCGTGTACGTCATCCCACTCTTCTGTAGATACTCCTCCGCCCGCTTCTTCCACATCAAGATCAGCCAGAACAAATTCAACGGATGAAAGAATTGAGAGACACACAGAGAGGACACCATCACCAACTGCTCGATCCCCTTTTCCTGGGCCACATCCGTCAACTTCTTGATCCCTTCATAATCCACCGCATAAGGTCCCGTCGGATCAAAACTAGGCCGCGCCCCCAAACCACTAAGGACCACCGTGCAGCCCTCCATACCCTGACGCAAACTCTCCGGACTCAGATCCCCCAGAAACAGCTCCGCCGCCTCCGGCAAGATCGAGCGAGCCTGCTCCTGATCCCGCACCAACGCCCGCACAGGCAGCTGACGATCCACCAGTGCCTTGACGATCCGGCGTCCTGTCTCCCCCGTAGCCCCGACTACAAATGCCTTCATGATCCCTCCCATTCGCTTCAGACACAAGCCTTAGCCGCCCGCTTATAAGCCTCATCCAGGGTCTCCGCCAGAGTGGGATGCACATGCACCAGCTTGGCCAGATCCTGTACCTTCTCCCGCCGAGCCACCGCTTGGGCCGCATCATGGATCAGATCCGCCGCATGGGCGCCAAAGATATGAGCTCCCAACAGCTCCCCCGTGGGCTTATCAAAGACCAGCTTAACGATCCCGTCCGTCTCCCCGGCAGCGATCGCCTTGGAGTTCCCCCCAAAGTAGGTGCGCACCGTACCCACCTCGTAGCCCTCCTCCTTAGCCTGAGGCTCCGTCAATCCTACCAAGCCCATCTCCGGATGAGTGAACACCGCCGCCGGGATACTGCGGTAATCCATATGAGCCACCCGACCACAGATATTCTCCACCGCCACGATCCCTTGCGCCGCCGCCGTGTGGGCCAACATCATCTTGCCCGTGGCATCCCCGATCGCCCAGACATGGGATACATCCGTCGCCATCCGATCATCCACTGGGATAAACCCTCGCCGCCCGATATCGATACCGATCTCCGCCAGACCCAGCTCCCGAGTCAGTGGGATCCGCCCTGTAGCCACCAGACACCCCTCCACCGTCAGAGTCGTGTCATTAGAGAGCTCGATGGTTACCGGCTCCCCTGGGGTGATCTGTTTGGCCAACACCCCCACCAGGGTCTCGATATTGCGGGGCTTGAGCAGGATCCGCTGGGCCAAGCGGGAGATATCCGGATCAAAGGCAGGCATCAACCGATCCAAGGCCTCGATCATCACCACCTCACAGCCCAAGCCCGTGTAGACATCCGCGAACTCCAGGCCGATATAGCCACTGCCAATGATCGCTAGCTTCTGGGGCAAATGCTCTAGGCGCACCGCCTCATCACTGGTAAACACCGTGCGGCCATCGGTGGTGATCCCAGGGGGCACAAAGGGCACCGAGCCCGTAGCGATCAACACATTTTCCGCCTCGTAAACCTGGGTAGATCCGTCCGCCGCCGTGACCTGGACCGATTGGGGCGAGAGCAGCTTGCCTTGACCGTTTAGGACCTCCACCTTCAGCTTCTGCAGGGACTTGGTCATGTCCCCCCGGATCTTCTCCACCACCGACAAGGCGTGCTGGGCGATGGCGGCCCGATCAAAGCTCACCTCTCCCACCGAGAGCCCCAGGGCTTGGACATGTTGCAGATCCCGGAGTCGTCCCGTTGCCGACAGCAGCGCCTTGGAGGGAATGCAGCCCCGGTTGATACAGGTACCCCCCATCTCCCTGGACTCAACGATAGCGGTCCTAAGACCACACTCCACCGCATGCAAAGCGGCCCCATGGCCCCCTACACCGGCCCCAATGATGATCAGATCGTACGACTGGCTCATGTCTGCGCGGGATATAAACCTCGGTAAGTGGATCAGCAAAGACGTTTATACAGACCCCATAGTGCCTGTCAAAGCAGCTGAGCCGATCGACTTATCCAGACATTATGCGATATTCAGGGATCGGTGTCACAACTCAGCCTCATCCTCCCCTCGATGGAGTCCGGCCAGGATCACCTCCAACGCAAACTGAGCTCGCCCCAGAGTCTCCTGGGGATGATCACTGGTAGCCACCCAAAGCGCTGCATCCATAAGCGCCCCATTCACCAGTCGGGCCAGAGCCTCCGGATCCGTCCTGGGGACAACCCCGAGCTGCATGAGATGAGCCAATCCCTCCTGCATAGGTGTGATCGAGGATTGGGCATCCAGATCTCGAAACCGTTGCCCGAGGACCGCTGGAGCATCCTTGAGCAGGATCTGTTGGATCTCCGGCTCTAAGGTCAGATCC
>CAYSEO010000471.1:0-3015 GCA_964429885.1 uncultured bacterium | reverse complement strand
GGCTTAACGATCTGGGTGAACGGGATCGTCAATCGCCGCCGCTTGAGTCCGCCGCTGTAATCGCTGGACTGGATCGGTTGCTCCGCCGCGATCGTCACCAGAGCCTGAGGTCTAAAGCCCTGAGTCTGTTGTTGACCCTTACGCTCTAGTCGGAGGGTGTCTTGACCCACCAGGGCCTTAAGCTTGCCAACAGAGCCCCCATAGTGATCGGCGTCGGTGATGGTGACCAGGCGTTTGCCCAAGATCCCGGCAGCCTCAAAGCGGTTGGTCTCCAGCTGGGTGAGCTCGGTGGTGAAGGTGTTCTCACTGCCGATCACGGCCTCCAGCAGGCGGATAAAGGTGCCCTTACCGGAGCCAGCGACCCCCATCAGCTCCACATAGCGCTGAAGATCGGTGCGGCCTCTGACCACGGCGGCCACCCAGGCCAGCAACAATTCCACCAGGGTCTGATCTCCTCCCATGGTCTCGTTCAGCCAAGCCAGGATCGGTAGGCAGCCCAGAACTCGATCGGCCCATCGGTAAGGCAAACACCACCGCAACCGGTAACCGGGGGAATGCTCGTGCAGCTGCTGGGTCTCCAGATCCAAGACGCCGTCCTGGAGAGGTAGTAGGCCCGGAGTCTCGTCCCAGTGATCAACCGAGAGATCGTACCGGAGCTGACCGATCACTCCATTGACATAACCGTGGCTGCCCTTGTTGGCAAACTCAGGACGGGCTCGAAGGTCTGCACTCACAAGCTGGCCCAGAGTCTCCGGAGCGATCTGCTGCCAGATCCCCTCCTGGGTCCGGCTATATTGCCGCCAACAATGACCTGCCACATCCCAAGCCAGCTGATCCCGATAGCGCTCGGCCAGCTCCTGTGCCATAACCATCTGGGGAGGAATCTTGTCGGTCTTGTTGCGGCCACTCCGATCCGAGACCTGACCCTCTAATCGCTTCAGCCATTCCTTGTAGGTGATGGGGTCATTGAGCACCCGATCGATGCCTTCCTGCCCGCTGGCGACCCACAGATCATCCAAGCCCTTGCCCTCCGATAACTCCCATTGGGCTACCGAGATGATACAACCCCGGCGCTGGAGGGGGGCAGCCAGTCGAATCAGGGCATCCTGCACCTCAGACTTATCCACAATATCGGCATCAAAGGCCAGGACGATGGGACGGCCCTTGACGGCAAACCGAGCCAGGGCAGGAACGAGACGACTCCTGCGCAAGCCCATCTCCACCCCACAGAGAGCGATCGTGGCATAGCCAGCGGTGAGTCCGGCCCCCGCTTTCTTAGCTCCCTCGGTGATCACAATCGGCAGGGAAGGATCCGCCGCGATCTGCTTCCAGTAATCAGAATCTGGCGTCCGCAGCAAGATGGCATCGTAGCCCGCCTTGGTAGTGAGATACTTGGCGGGTTTGACCCGATCTGGGAACTGGAGGGGAACATCGGGCTTGAATTGCCCCCCAGCCCACCAGCCGGGAGTATGGTGGTAGCCCTGCCACCCCAGCCGCCGCGCGATCTCCTTTGGATCGTCCAGGCTCTCCAGGTTGAGTCGGGTGATCTCCTGATCCACCCCAGATTCCACCGTCCACTCTTGCAGATGACGATCTTGGATGGAGGTTGCTTGGGACTGGCCAATGCTAGTCCGGGTTGATATAGTCATGTTGAAGCTCTTGGGTACCATGATGCCCCTGGGTACCAGCCCAGTCCTATAGTTGACGTTGAACCGATCCCTGCCTGGCCGACGATTGCCACTCGTCCAAAGGCGATATATGGGGTCGGTTTCAATGTATGGATAGTACCAGACCGCTAGATGGGCCGCCACCGATCATCGTGGATCTTTTGAAGTATCCTCCCAGTTCTCCACAGATAGCTCAATTTTGAGAAGAGCAATGGTGCTGTTGACATACCTGTGGCTGCACCCTTGGGCTAGCTCCGGTCGGGAGCGCAGATCAGCGCTGATCACCTTTCCTACGGTTTCACGCGCGATCTGTTCCCAGGTGCCAGTCTGGTTGCGGTGTCTCCAGCATCGGCCCTTGATATCCCAGGCCAGCTGCTTGCCATAGCGCTCCGCCAGATCCGCCGCGATGATGGAGGTCTTAGGCAGTTTATTTCCCTTGCGACCCCCCCGATCCGAGACCTGCCCCTCTAATCGCTTCAAATATTCTTGGTAAGCGACGGGATCCTTGAGCACCCGATCGAGGTCTTCCTGTCCCTGATTGGCCCACTGATTGTCCAAACCCCTGTCCTCCGATAGCTCCCGCTAAGCTACCAGGATCATACAACCCCAGAGTTGGAGGGGCAGCTATGCGCTCAACACTATGGGCCAGCCGCTCGATCGGAGCTTGGGGGTGTTAGTCATCTTGATCCCTCTGCTGCCGTAAAGAGTTCTCAAACAGCATCTCCAGTCGCTCTAACCCTTCCTCGATCCGATCCATCCGAGCATTGCTGATCGCTTGGGCTTGCTGGGTCTGGGCGATCAGTTCATTATGCCGTTCCTCCAATCGAAGGACAGCCTGAGACATCACCCCCATCATCGATTGCTGGCCCAACATGGCCCGCTCTAGCTGGTCTTGCCGCTGCTCCATCTGATCCATGCGACGGGAACTGACATCAATGAACCGCTCGACGATGTCAGCTAACCGATCGATGGGATCCTGTGGCGTGTTGGCTTGGGTCATGGGGCTCCCTCCTCAGTTGGATCGGGGTCAATCTCGAATAGATCACCAAACCGGATCTTAAAGTGTCTGCACAGGGTCTCGGCGGTGTCGTTATCGATCCGTCGGAAGTTGTTCCGGTATAAGTTCCCAATGATCGTGGGACTCAGACCTGTGGCCTCAGCTACCCCCTTCTGGGTCAAGCCGTTGCCGTCGATTAGCTCTCGTAGCCTACAGATCACAGTCATACCTCAACTCTACAGCCAAACCTATCAACCTAGCTAGCAGGCATCAACAGCTAGTTAACAAAATAATATGCTAGATATGTATTAACAACAGCTAGCTAGATAGCTGATAATAAGGACATGGAGA